>NC_014926.1:1172500-1472500 GCF_000185805.1 Thermovibrio ammonificans HB-1 | reverse complement strand
GTTAAACAGCCAGCTCTGGAGCAGGTTCGCCTGGAACTCAAGCTCTTCCCGGGGAATCAGCCTCCACGCCTCTTCAAAGGTTGCCCCCTTCAGCAGGGCTTTGGCAACCTCTCGCCTCCAGCCCCTAAGGAGCTCAGCTGCCGTTTTAAAGTCCCCCCTCTCAAAGGCCCTTTTCCCCTTCCTCTCCCTCGAACTCTCAAAGCCCGCACCCTTAAAAAGGTGCAGAAGAGCCTCTTTGGTTCCCGGCCTGTAGTGGAGCAGACACTTCCCGCCCCTTACGGAGTTAAAGCGCTGCTCTCCGTAGTAGTTGGGAATCCCCCACTTCTTCAGGAGCTCCAGTCGCCACTCTTGGGGCTCTTTCACCCCTTCTACCGCTATCTGGAACCTGTTACCGGCGTGTAGCTGTTTGGCCGGCAACCGCGCAAACCCCGCCTCCTGCAGGCTCAGCCCTTCGGTTTTGAACGTTTTTAGCCTAAAACGCTTCGGAACCGTTAGGAACTGAACCGTAAGGGCGTTTTTATCCTTTATCCCCCCGTAGGAGATTACGCTGAGGGGAACGCCGCTCCTTTTAGCTACGGTTTTCAAGGCTTCAAGGCCCTCAACCCCCCTCTTTGTGAGCCTGTAGAGCCTGAACGGGCCGCTCTTTCCGGGGGGCTCTTTGAGCACCTCTTCCACTTTAAACGCTTCGGGCGATGATTTAACTCTCAACTTCCCTCTCCGGCTGTATAATCTTTACCTAATAAAGTGAAAAACGGAGGTGGTATGAAACTATACCTTGTGGTCTTTGCCCCCAACTACGCCGAGGGGACCTACATGTTTGCAGAGAGCTTGGAGTTTGTAAACGATGCCCACGTTAAAGTTACGGGTTACTTCGCCTTTAAAGAAGACGTTTCTGAGTACTTCAGGCTCAAAGAGGAGGGGGTGAAGAAGAGAACCCTGATAATCCCTCAGAGCTCCTACACCTTCATAGAGGAGCTTGAGGTGTAGCCCACTGCGGGCTACACCTGTGGTCGGCTCAGTAGGTTACCACTCTCGGCAGCGCTTTTGCCTGCTCTACCCAGTCTTTTACCTGTTTCAGGGTGGGGAGCTTCCTCACCAACTTCTTCTCCCTGTTAACCTCCTCTAACTTCTTCAGGAGGTTTTCGGGGTTCCTCTTCGAGAGCTCCACAACAGTGTTAACTCCGGCCCTCTGGAGGAGCTCGGCGTACTGTGGGCCTATCCCCTTAACCCGCTCAAGGTCTGCCCTGTTTACCCAGTCCAGGATTAGCCTCTCGTCCAGGCCGGTTTTCTGAGCAAGCTCCCTCCTTCCCTGGGGTGTGGAGCCTTTCTTTAGAAGCTCCTCAACCGTTTTAATCCCTGCGTTTCGCAGCTTTTCCCCGTACTTGGGGCCGATTCCTTCGATTGACTCTACCGGTTTCATCCCTTTACCCCCATGGTTTTTTTCCATTTTACGCCCCTGATGCAGACTTTTCTGAAAGATTTTTTAACCTTCATGGGGTTGACTTGTGGGCACCGCTCCTATAAGATTCTTGAGTAGGAAGGCAGCACGAGCAAGATAGAGCCCCAGAAGGCATGCCGTTTCTGCCTTCTGGGGCTTTTTTATTTCACAAATTTTGTTTAGAGAGGTAAGACGCATGGAGAAGCTCACAGGAACAGTAAAGTGGTTCGACTCTAAGAAGGGCTACGGCTTTATTACGGCCGACAACGGCCAGGACGTTTTCGTCCACTACACCGGCATCAACGGCGAGGGTTTCAGAACCCTTGAAGAGGGAGAGAGGGTCTCCTTCAACGTTATGGAGAGCGATAAAGGTCTTAAGGCCGTAGACGTAGACAGGCTTTAACAAGAGAAGAACATCGCATAAAATAGGTTGCCACGGTTTCCGTCTGAAACGGCGGCGGGGGCCGTGGCAATTTTTATTTCCAGACTACCAAACACAACAGGAGTTGCACATGGAGTTTTCTTTCTCACAGCTTGACGAGCGTATTCAGAAATCGCTTGAGGAGATGGGATTTGTTGAGCCCACGCCTATCCAGAAAGAGGCTATTCCCCTTGCCCTTGAGGGTCACGACCTTGTAGGGCAGGCCCAAACCGGAACCGGCAAAACTGCGGCCTTCGGTATCCCTCTGGTTTCCGGTATAAGTCCCCGGGAGCGCGGCGTTAAGGCAATAGTTCTCACTCCTACCAGGGAGCTTGCAATTCAGGTGGCCCACGAGCTCTCCCTTATAGGGAAGAACAAGGGAGTTTCGGCCTTTCCCATCTACGGGGGCGTTTCCATAGAGAGGCAGATAAACGCGCTTAAGAGGGGGCGCCACCAGATAATCGTGGGCACTCCGGGCAGGGTGAAAGACCTTATAAACAGGGGAGTTCTCCGCCTCGACAGGGTCCGTTACGCCGTGTTGGACGAGGCAGACCAGATGCTCGACATGGGCTTCATAGAAGATATCGAGGAGATACTCTCTAAAACTCCCAAGGAGAAACAGACCCTTCTCTTCTCCGCTACCATGCCCTACGAGATAAGGCGCCTTATCGGCAGGTACCTAAAACCCGACTACAAGAACGTGAAAGTTGGCAAGCAGCTCATAACGCCGAAAGTTAAGCAGAGGATAATCCTTGTAAGGAGTGAGGATAAGATAAAGGCCCTTGAGAAGCTCCTGAAAGAGCACGAGGGCGTATCTACAATAGTCTTTGTTAAAACCAAGAGGGATGCTGCCGATATTGAAAAGGAGCTTCAACGCCGCGGAATTAACGCCAGGGCCATTCACGGTGACCTCTCTCAGAGGCAGAGAGAGTTCGTTATGCGCGCCTTTAGGGAGGGGAAGGTGAAGGTTTTGGTTGCCACCGACGTTGCCGCCCGGGGTATAGACATAAAAGACGTTGGGCTCGTTATAAACTACGAGCTTCCCGAGAACCCCGAGAGCTACGTCCACCGTATAGGCAGAACCGGAAGGGCCGGAAGGGAAGGGCTTGCCATCAGCCTTGTTGCCGAGCCCGAAAAGAGGCGCCTTTACAGGATAAAGGGTCTTAAAGGAGTAAGGCCCGAACGTTTCAGGGTTAACACGGTAAAGGAGCTGAAGAAAGAGCTCCTTGAGGCCGATGCAAACTCCCTTCCCCCTTACGTTAAGCGTTTGGCATCGGAGCTTCTGAGCGAGCGCTCTCCAGAGGAGCTCGTTGCCGTTTTACTATCTAAACTGCTGAGCAGGTAGCTGTGAATGGGGAGACGGTAAACCTCTCGAAGTTTCTGCTGGCGGTATCCTCCATAAACAGTTTGGCCGACCCCGTTTTAAACGACCACAACTACAGGGTGGCTTTCATAGCCTACACCGTCGCAAGGGAGGTTACCTACTCCCCCTCCTTCATTCACAACGTTTTAGTTTCCGGGCTGCTGCACGACATAGGCCTGCTTCTAACCTCTTATGAAGACGCCAAGCTCGTTAAAGACCTTGAAGACCCGGAGCTCGGAGTCAAGATTCACGCCCACGCCGAGGTTGGCTACAGGCTGCTTAAAGAGTTTCCAATTCTCAAGGCCGAGGCCATAGCGGTCCGCTACCACCACATCCCCTACAGGGATTTCGTTGAGCAGCAGGACAAGTTCATCCCGTTTGCCTCCCTCATTATCCACCTTGCCGACAGGATAGACGTTTTCGTCAGCGCCCGTGTGAACAGAGAATCTCCGTTCTCGTCCATCCCACACCTTCTCTCCCCCCTTGAAGAGTACCTGCTAAAACAAAGGGGAACGCTCCTTGACCCTGCCCTTGTGGACATATTCCTGGGTAAGGTGGCGCCGAAGGAGGCCTTCTGGTACCACCTGTTGAGTCAGGAGGCGCTAAAGCGGGACCTTGAGAGGCTTCTCGTCTCCTTTTCCTCCCGGATGCCCGTTGAGTTCTTCTACCAGCTCTCCCAGCTCTTTGCCTACCTGATAGATTTTAAGAGCCCCTTTACCGCCACCCACTCCTCAGGGGTTGCCCAAACGGCGGTTTCGCTTGCCTCCTTCTTTAACTTCACCTCCCCCGACCTCAGGAAGATGCGGGTTGCGGGCCTCCTTCACGACGTAGGAAAGGTTGCCATTCCCCGGGAGATTCTCGAAAAGCCCGGTAGGCTCACCGAAGAGGAGTTCTCCATTATGAAGTCCCACGTTTTCTATACTTTTAAAATCCTCGAGGAGCTGGACGCCTGCAGGAACGTCCTCGAGTGGGCTTCCTACCACCACGAGACCCTCGACGGCAACGGTTATCCTTTCAAGCTGGCCGCCAAAGACCTCTCACTCGGCTCCCGGATAATGGCCGTTGCGGATATCTTTACCGCCCTTATGGAGGACAGGCCCTATAAGAAGGGGTTACCCGTTCAGACGGCCTTTGAGATTCTCGAGCAGCTGAGCTCCCAGAGGAAGATAGATGTGAGGGTTTACAGGGTTCTTAGGAAGAACTACGAGATGATAGAGAAGCAGAGGAGCACGGCCCAGCAGCGGGCCAGGGAGCTTTACAACAAGCTGAAGTCTATATCGTCTGAGGAGCTCCAATCCTTCTGAACTTCCTGTACCTGTCTTCCACGAGCTCTTCCGGCGACATCCTCTGTAGCTCTTTCAGGTGGCGCTCAACGGCCTCTTCAAAGTTTTTAAAGGTTGTCTCCCAATCCCTGTGGGCCCCTTCGAGGGGTTCCGGTATGACCTCATCTACTATGCCGAGTTTTAAAAGCTCCTCGGCGGTCAGTTTCAGGGCCTCTGCCGCCTCTTTTACCTTCTCCTGAGACTGCCAAAGGATTGCGGCACACCCTTCGGGGGAGATTACCGAGTAGATTGAGTTTTCGAACATCAGCAGCCTGTTGGCAACGCTTATTGCAAGCGCTCCCCCGCTGCCGCCCTCTCCTATAACAACGCTGATTACGGGAACTTTGAGTTTGGCCATCTCGAGGAGATTGCGGGCTATCGCCTCCGACTGGCCGTGCTCTTCGGCCTCTATTCCGGGAAACGCCCCGGGGGTATCTACCAGTGTGATTATCGGTCTTTTAAACTTGTCGGCCAGTTTCATCACTCTGAGGGCCTTTCTGTAGTCCTCCGGAAGGGGCATTCCGAAGTTCCGCTCTATTTTCTCCTTGGTGTCCCGGCCCTTCTCCTGGCCGATTACGCAGACGGGCTCCCCTTTAAACTTGGCGAATCCGGCTATTATCGCTTTGCCGTCTCCGCAGTGGCGGTCGCCGTGGAGCTCTACGAAGTCGCTGAAAACGCTCTTTATGTAGTCGATTGCGTGGGGGCGGTTCGGGTGGCGGGCAATCTGCACCCTATCCCACGCCGACAGCGAGCTGTAGAACTCCTCAATCTTCTTGAGGAACTTCTTCTCTATCTCCTCTATTACGGTAGGGTCGTGCTTTCCCAACTTTTTCAGTTCCTCTATTTTTTTGCGCAGTTTCTCAACCTTGTTTTCAAACTCGTAAACTCCTCCCATCTTTGCAACCTCAGTGGACCTTTATTCTCTCCTTAGGTATCAGCTTGCCGAGCTCCCTTAGAACTTGTGGTTCAACGGGTAGTCGGAGGCTCGGGTCTATTTGCAATTTTACAAAGCAGTCGGGCAGCTCCGCCTCAACTACAACCGGCTTACCGTCGGGAGAGGAGTGGTTCTGGATGAAGGTGTGAAGCTCTTTGAGGAGCTCCTCGGTTATCTCCTCTCCTTTGAGCTTAATGGAAACTTCCGTTATTTTATCCACTATCTCCCTGTTCAGAGGAACTATCTCCTTGGCTATTACGCTCTTGCTCTCTTCCTCCTCCCTAACGCTTCCCTTAACCACCACTATGTTCCCCTCTGTAAGGTGCTCTCCGGCCTCCTTGAAAACGCTCGGGAAAACAAGGACCGACGTGCTGCCGTCTAAGTCGGTAAGCTCCACCGTTGCCCAAAGGTCGCCCCTTTGGGTCCTTCGGAGCTTCACGTCCGTTATCGCTCCGGCCAGAGTGAGCTCTTGGCCGTCTTTCCACTCTTCCTTCTCGGCAGTTGAGTCAAAGGCAAGCGTAACTATCTCTTTGAACTCAAGTAGCGGGTGGCCCGAAAGGTAAAAGCCTATGGCCTGGCGCTCATACTCCAGTTTGACCCTCTCCGGCCACTCTTCAACTTCCGGAAACTCAACCTGGACTATGCTCTCGGCCTCTCCGAAGAGGCTGAGGAGCCCTTTGCTCTGGGATTTCTGAATGCTCTGGGCGGCGTTCATGGCCCTGTCGAGGGCCGCAAGGTTGGAAGCTCTGTTTATGCCCGTTGAGTCAAAAGCTCCGGCCTTTATCAGGGCCTCTATAACCTTCCTGTTAACCACTTTAAGGTCTACCCTCCTGCAGAAATCAAACAGGTCTTTAAACTCACCCCCCTCCTTTCGCACTTCCTCTATGTGGAGGGCGGCCTTCTCTCCAACCCCTTTAATACCTGCAAGGCCGAACCTAATCGCCTCGCCCTCTATCTCAAAGTATGCGCCGCTTCTGTTGATGTCGGGCGGAAGGACGTTTATTCCGTTCTCCTTACAGTCCTTGATGAACTTTACGATTTCGTCGGTCTTGTCAAAGTCTATCGACATCATAGTTGCAAACAGCTCTTTCGGGTAGTGGGCTTTCAGGTAGGCGGTTACGTAGGCAAGGAAGCCGTAAGCGGCCGAGTGGGACTTGTTAAAACCGTACTCTGCAAACTTCGCTATGTCGTCAAAGAGCTTCTCTATCTTCTCCCTCGGGTAGCCCCTCTCAACGGCCCTGCTTACGAATATGCTTCTTTGCTCCTCCATAATCTCCTTCTTCTTCTTACCCATTGCCCGCCTTAAAAGGTCGGCCTCACCCAAAGAGTAACCTGCAAGGATGTTTGCTATCTGCATAATCTGCTCTTGATAGATGAAGAGGCCGTAGGTCTCTTTCAGAACGGGCTCGAGCTCGGGGAAGATGTAATCCACCTCCTCCTGGCCGTGCTTCCTCCTTATGTAGCTCTCGGCCATTCCGGAGTTAAGCGGTCCGGGGCGGTAAAGGGCCACGAGGGCTATGATATCTTCGAAAACGCTGGGCTTTAGCCTCTTCATCAAGTTTCTCATTCCGCGGGATTCAAGCTGGAACACCCCTACGGTGTTCCCCGACTGCAGCAGCTTAAACGTTTCGGGGTCGTCAAGGGGCAGCTTCGTCGGGACTATCTCTACCCCGTGCCTCTCCTTGATGAGCTTTATGGTTCTGTCTATGATTGTCAGGGTTTTAAGGCCCAGGAAGTCCATCTTCAGCAGGCCCAGGGCCTCAACCTGCCCCATGTCGTACTGGGTTGTTATGTCGCCGTCTTTGCTCTTTGCAAGGGGGATGTAGTCGGTGAGGGTTTCGGGGGCTATAACCACTCCGGCTGCGTGAACTCCCGTTTGCCTTGCAAGCCCCTGAAGCCTTTTGGCTATCTTTATCAGCCTCGCTATAGTCTCGTCTTTTTCGGCAAGCTCCCTGATTTCCGGGGCCCTCTCAACTGCGTCCTCAACGCTCTTTGCGTCGTCGGGTATGAGCTTGGCTAACTTATCTACCTCCTTCGGCGGGATGCCCAGAACCCTGCCCACATCCCTGATAACCATCTTTGTCTTCATGGTTCCGAAGGTGATAATCTGGCAGACCTTATCTTCGCCGTACTTCTCCCGAACGTACTGGATAACCCTGTCTCGGCCGTCTTGGCAGATATCAACGTCTATATCTGGCATCGTTACCCTTTCCGGGTTTAGGAACCTCTCAAACAGCAGGTTGAACCTTATGGGGTCTATGTCGGTAATTCCTATGGCATAGGCCACGAGGGAGCCTGCGGCGGAACCCCTTCCCGGCCCTACGGGGATGCCGTTCCTCTTGGCCCAGTTTATGAAGTCCCAAACGATTAGGAAGTAGCCCGGGAAGCCCATATCGTTGATGATTTTCAGCTCGTGGTTTAGGCGCTCGTAGTAGACCTGCTTTTTCTCGCCGTCTGTAATCCCCTGCTCTTTAAACCTCCTCTCGAGCCCTTCCTCTGCCAGTTTCCGCAGGAAAGAGTCGTAAGTGTGACCCTCCGGCACTTCGTACTTTGGAAGCAGGTAACCTTTGTTTTCAAAGGTTTCCAGCCTCTCTTCCACCTTTTCGGCAATCTTTAAAGTGTTAAATACCGCTTGGGGAACCTCTTTAAAAACTTCCAGCATCTCCTGGGCGTCTTTTACGTAGAACTCCCTGCTGGGAAAGCGCATTCTCTTCTCGTCGCTGAGCTTCTTCCCGGTCTGCAGGCAGAGCAGGACGTCGTGGGCCTCCCAGTCTTCCTTGTTCAAGTAGTGGGCGTCGTTGGTTGCAACCAGCTCAATGTCCAGCTCTTTCGCCAGTTTTATCAGGAACTCGTTGGCCTTTTTCTGTTCGGGTATTCCGTGGTACTGAAGCTCAAGGTAAAAGTCCTCCCCGAAGAGCTCCTTATACCACTGGGCGGCCCTCCTCGCCTCTTCCTCCTTTCCCATCAGATAAAGGAGCGGCACCTCGCCCTGGATACAGGCCGATAGGGCTATCAGTCCCTCGCTGTACTTCTCAAGGACTTCCTTATCTATTCTGGGTTTGTAGTAGAAACCCTCGGTGAATCCGATTGTGCTGAGCTTCATCAAATTTTTAAGGCCTTTGTCGTTCTTGGCCAGCAGTATCAGGTGGTAACTTCCCTTCTCACCCTCTCCCCCTTTCTTCCGGTCGAACCTGGAACCTTTAGCTATGTAAAACTCCTGGCCGATTATGGGCTTTATACCCTCCTCCTTGCAGGCCTTGTAGAGCTCATAGGATGCAAACATGTTTCCGTGGTCGGTTATCGCCACGGCCGGCATCCCGAGCTCCTTTGCCTTCTTCACAAGGTCTTTAACCTTTATGGCTCCGTCGAGAATCGAGTACTGGGAGTGAAGGTGTAGGTGGACGAAGTCTCCTTTCCTTACCATGGCCTCTCCTGAACGCCTTTATGTGGAAAGTTAATTCTACACGGCCGAAGCTCTTAACAAATTCTTAACAAACTACCGGCCCACCGTTGATAACTTTCTCCTTTGTTAAAATTTGCCAGACCACATCAGGGGCGAATATGAACAGGCAGAGCCGCTTCTTAAACCTGCTCTTTAGCAAATTTGCCCTTGCGGCCACCCTCCTTGTGGTGATTATCCTCTTTGCCCTCTTCGTGGTTCTTTATAAAGAGTCTTCGCTCTCCATACACACCTTTGGGGTATGGCACTTCATAACCTCTAAGGTCTGGAACCCCCCTATGGAGAAGTTCGGCGGCGCTCCCGCCATATTTGGAACCGTTGTGAGCACGATTATTTCAATACTCATAGCGGTTCCCGTTGCCATAGGAATTGCCATTTTCCTTACCGAGATTGCCCCCCACCCCTTGAGAACTCCGGTAGGGGTAGCCATAGAGCTTCTTGCCGCCATTCCCTCAATCATCTACGGAATGTGGGGCCTCTTCTTCTTCGCCCCCTTTATGCGCGACTACCTTCAGCCCGTTATACACGCAACTTTAGGGAAGCTACCGCTCATCGGCCAGTGGTTCTCCGGCTACACGCCCGGCATAGGGCTCCTTACCGCCTCTATAGTCCTCTCGATAATGATTCTCCCCTTTACAGCCGCAATAGCCAGGGACTCCTTTAACATGGTTCCGGACATCCTAAAAGAGTCTGCCTACGCCCTCGGGGCTACAAAGTGGGACGTTATGAAAGACGTTGTTATCCCCTACGCCAAGCTCGGCGTGGTGGGCGGAGTTATCCTGTCTCTGGGTAGGGCACTGGGCGAAACCATGGCCGTAACGTTCGTTATGGGTAACCAACCGGTTATACCCCACTCCCTCTTAGAGCCCGCCACATCCATTACCGTTACCCTCGCAAACGAGTTTACCGAGGCCGACACCGACCTCTACCTCTCGAGCCTCTTCTACCTTGCCCTCATACTCTTCGTAATGAGCTTCCTCGTAATCAGCATAGGTAAGTTCTTCTTCCTCAAAAAAGTAGAGAGGTAGCCGTGGACGCCTTTCAGAAGAGAAAACTGATAAACAAACTGGTTCTCGTCCTCTCTACCCTTGCGGCCCTCTTCGGGCTTATGTGGCTCTTCTGGATACTTGGAACCCTACTTTACAAGGGGCTCTCATCCCTCTCCTTGGAAGTCTTCATCGGCAACCCGCCGGCTCCCGGAGACAACACGGGAGGTCTCAAACACGCCATAGTCGGGCAGACCCTTATAGTTCTGCTTGCAACCGTCATAGGTATTCCGATAGGGATACTTGCTGGAACCTACCTCTCCGAATACGGCAAGGGGAGTAAACTGGCCAACTGGGTCAGAGACCTCTCCGACATAATGATGAGTGTTCCCTCTATAGTCATAGGCACCTTTATCTACGCGGTTCTTGTAAAGCCTGTGGGCCACTTCATGGGAATTGCCGGCTCTGTTGCCCTCGCAATAATGATGATTCCCATAATCCTCAGGACCACCGACGATATGCTGAGAATGGTACCTCCGGAGCTCAGGGAGGCCGCCTACGCCCTCGGAGCCACGAAGTTCCAGGTGATAAAAGACGTTGTTTACAGAGCTGCCATTACCGGCATTTTAACCGGAGTTATACTCGCCGTGGCCCGGATAGGCGGAGAGACCGCTCCCCTGCTCTTTACCTCCTTCAACAACAACTTCTTCACCCTAAACATATTCCAACCTATGGCCTCCCTTACGGTCACCATGTACGACTACGCTATGAGCCCCTACAAGTACTGGCAGCAGCTTGCCTGGGCGGCGGCTATAATCCTAACGTTCGGGGTTCTGGGGGCCAACATACTGGGCCGTATAATAGCCCACTACAAGTTTAAAAAGTAGCGGAGGAGATATGGCCTTCATAATAGAGCCTTCTGAGCCTGCAAAGATAGTGGTAGACAACCTCAACTTCTACTACGGCGACAAACACGCCTTAAAGAACATCTCCTTCAAAGTCCCCGAGAAGAAGATAACGGCCCTCATAGGCCCCTCCGGATGCGGAAAGACTACCCTCTTAAGGTGTTTCAACCGTATGCACGACCTCTACCCCGGTAACCGCTACGAGGGTAGAATCCTCCTCGACGGGGAGAACATCCTCGACCCGGGCTACGACCTCATAAAGCTTCGCAGCCGCGTCGGAATGGTCTTTCAAAAACCTACCGCCTTCCCCATGTCCATATTCGATAACGTGGCCTACGGCCTTAAACTCAAAGGGATAAAGAACAAAACCGAACTTCAAGACCGCGTAGAGAAGGCCCTTAAAGACGCCGCCCTGTGGGAAGAGGTGAAAGACCGCCTTAACGCCCCTGCCTCGGGCCTTTCCGGAGGTCAGCAGCAGAGGCTCTGTATAGCCAGGGCAATTGCCGTTGAGCCGGAGGTTCTGCTCTTTGACGAGCCCACTTCTGCTCTCGACCCTATTTCAACTGCAAAAATAGAGGAACTCGTTGTCAGCTTCCGCGACAGGCTCACCATAATCATCGTCACCCACAACATGCAGCAGGCTGCCAGGGTGTCGGACTATACCGCCTTCATGTACTTGGGAGAACTCATAGAGTTTAACAAGACCGAAGACATCTTCATTAAGCCCAAAGAGAAGCTTACAGAGGACTACATCACCGGAAGGTTCGGTTAGGCCTTCCTCTCCTTATTCTTTAGCCTCCCAACAAATTAAATCTTTATAATTCTTGACAATCCTGATGGCTTTATCTTAAGATTCCTTTATCCAGACGTTTACAGGTTGTTTACAAAATTTTTACAGTTTAGTAAAATCGGACTTAGCCGTTACCAAACCGAGGGAGAGGAGAGATGCTCTACAACTTCGTCGTTTTTGTAGTAGTTATGTTCCTTGCGGGACTTTCGCTCTGGCTCCTGTCTGTAGCCGTTGCTCCGAGAGACCCCCACCCTGTTAAGGAAGACACCTACGAGTGTGGTCTGCCGGCACCTGAGCCCATTATCGCCAGCGTTAACTTCCAGTACTACTTCTACGCCATCATCTTCATAGCCATGGATATAGCCGGTGTCTTCTTCGTTCTCTACTCCATAGGTAAGGGCGACCCTAAGTTCGGCTGGATATTCATCCTCTTCTCGCTACTCCTCATGATTCCCCTCTCCTACATAATGGTTGGAGGAAACAGAAGATGATTCTCAAGTTCTTCGACTGGAGCAGGGCAAACTCACCCTGGGGAGTTCACTTCTGTAGCGGCTGCTGCTCCCTCGAGGTGCTTGCCCTTATGGGGCCCAGGTTCGACTGGGAGCGTTACGGCTTCATGATGACTCCGAGCCCGAGGCAGGCAGACTTCATCATAGTTACGGGCCTCGTTTCCCGTAAGGTTCTGCCGGTTCTCCTCAGAGTTTACCAGCAGATGCCCGAACCCCGTTACGTTTTCGGTATGGGGGCTTGTGCCGCTGGCGGCGGACCCTACTGGGATTCCGACTTCGTGGCGGTAGACGTCTCCCAGTACATACCCTTTGACGTTTTCGTTGCAGGCTGTCCGCCAAACCCGGAAGCCACCCTTGAAGGGTTCCTGAGGCTCAAGGAGATAATCCTCAGGGATAGGGAGAACGCCGCCAAGAAGTATCCCAACAGGATGGAAGAGATACCCTACTAACTGGAGAGAGAGATGCTGGAAGAGGTAAAGGCCAAGCTTGAACAGCAGTTCGGCTTTGAGTGTGAGCCCTACGATACAAACTTTCTGCTGGTTAAGGCCGACAGGGACAAGCTCAGAGACCTGATGAAGTTCCTGAAGAAGGAAGGCTTTAACTACCCCCATACCGTATCCGTTGTTGACTACACCCCTAAAGGGCAGGGGTACCAGGTTAACTACATCCTTGAGGACCTTGTAAAGAAGAAGTTCGTTATGGTCAGAGTGGAGCTTCCGGCAGACGACCTCTCCGTTCCCAGCGTTTGCGACATATTCCCGCCCCTGCAGCCTCACGAGCGTGAGGCTTGGGAGATGTTCGGCGTTGACTTCATAGGCAATCCCAGACTCGAGGTTATGCTGTTGCCCGAGTGGGCGGAAGGGTGGTTCCCTCTCAGGAAGTCTTACGACTTCAAAAAGCACAGAAAGCCAACTAAGGGGAAGAAGTAATGGGAAACAGCATCACCCAGGCAGGTTACACCTTCGTTGTAGAAGAGCAGGTGGAAGTTTCCGGGGAAGACCTGGGGCTTTTGCAGGAGAAACTGCTTCAGCTTAACTGGGGTGTTCAGCACCCGGCTTCGGGCCCCATGCGTTTAAAGGTTTGGGTCGACGGAGACGAGGTTGTAAAGGTTGACCCGGATATCGGTTACGTTCTGAGGCTCCTTGAGAAGCTCGTTGAGTATAGAACCTGGATAAACGCCATCGTTAACGTAGAGAGGGCCTGTTTTATAGACAACTTCGGCACCATGACCGGCTACTCGATAGCCGCCGAGAAAATTGCCGGCGTAGAGGTTCCAAAGAAGGCCGACTACGTAAGGACGATACTGTGTGAAGGCGGAAGGATAGTGAGCCACCTTATAGGCTTGGGCAGCTTTATAGGGGTGCTCGGCGTTCACACCCCTATGCAGTGGGCCCTTATAGCCCGTGAGAAGTTCCTCGACGCCTTCGAGGTTTACGCCGGTCAGAGGATAGCCACCTCCTCGATTGTTCCCGGAGGGGTTAGGTACGAGCCTACCGGCAAGTTTATAGAGAAGATGATTACCGCCGTTGATTTCCTCGAGAAGGAGTTTATCCCTCGCTTCGGCGAGGTCTTCATAGACAACCCGACCCTGAAAATCCGCTCCCAGGGGGTAGGGGTTGTTCCCCGTGAAAAGGCAGTTGAGCTCGGCCTTGCCGGTCCGGCCCTCAGGGCTTCGGGCATTCCGTCCGACATACGGAAGGACTACCCCTACGCCGCTTACGGCGAGCTCGACTTTAAAGTGGTAACAAAGGAGGAGGGTGACTGTTACGCCCGCTACCTGGTTATCTGGGAAGAGCTTATAGAGTCTGCCAAGATAATCAGGCAGGCCATAGAAGGTTTTCCCGAAGGTGAGTATAGAACGAAGTTCCCCGTTAAGGTGCCCGCAGGAGAGGCCTACGTTAACGTTGAGTGGGCCCGCGGGTGCTTCGGCTTCCACCTTATAAGCGATGGAGGAACCGGGCCTTACAGGCTCAAGATGAGGGCTCCTTCTTTTGCAAACCTGTGGGCAATGCCGGAGATGATGAAGAACGTGAAGCTCGCCGACGTTCCCGTCATATTTGCCTCACTCTACATATGTCACGGCGACATAGACAGGTAGGAGGAGAGTATGGAAGCCTGGCTGAGAGCGATATTCTTTCCGGGATTTGTCTTCCTGCTGGTTGTGTTTCTGATGATATTCTACCTGGAGCGTAAGATTCTGGCAGATGTTCACCTGAGAACGGGCCCCTACTATGTAGGTAAGTGGGGACTGCTTCAGACAACTGCCGACGTTTTCAAACTCCTTCAGAAGGAGTTCATAATCCAGAAGAGGGCCAATAAGCTCCTCTTTTCGCTCATCCCCTTTGTGGCCTTCCTTATGGTTGCGATTCTCATCGCCTTTATTCCCTTCTCGGCCCACAGCTACATAGTGAGCACCAGCTTCGACCTCCTCTTAATTCTTGCACTCGTTACCGGTATGCCTCCTGTCTTCTTCTACGCAGGTTGGGCTTCAAAGAGTAAGTACTCCTTTATCGGCGGCTTGAGGGTTGTAAACCAAATGATTTCCGGGGAGATTCCCCTCTGGCTCTCTGCCCTTGCCGCTGCTGTTTTCTACGGAACTCTCAATCACCTGGAGATTATCCAGAAGAGCTCTATAGTCAGCTTCTTCGTTCTTCTGCCTGCTTTCCTCATCTTCATAACCGCCACCCTTATAGTTACCGATAGGCCTCCCTTTGATATACCCGAGGCCGAACAGGAAATCGTTTACGGATTCCTCACAGAGTTCGGCGGCTTTAACTACGCCATTTTGGTTCTCTCCAAGCTGGTGGAGCTTTTTGCCCTTTACTCCGTTGCCGTGGTTCTCTTCCTCGGCGGCTTTAAAGGGCCGATTCTGCCTGGAGTTGTCTGGTTCTTCATAAAGGTTGCAGCCCTTTACTTCTTCACCTTTGTGGTAAGGGCCTCTACTCCCCGTATAAGGATGGACCAGCTTCTCAGGTTCTGCTGGAAGGTGCTTACGCCTCTTGCCCTTCTGAACCTTGCGTTTGTAATTCTCATTAAGATGTTCATCGCTTAAAGGAGAGGAAAATGGAGCTGAAGGAGGCTTTGCTCTTACCGGTTGAAGCTACGAAGAAGGTGATTAGGGTTACCAAGGCCGTTTTCGCCCCCAAGGCCACCGAGATATGGTGGGACAAGGGGGTGAGGAGGGAGCTCCACTACCGCGGAAAGCACATCATAAGGGCCGAGCTGTGTATCGGCTGCTCCCTCTGTTCGAGGGCCTGCCCCGTTAACTGCATAGATATGGTTCCTACGGGTGTTAAAAAGCCCAGGGCCGTGCCGAGGGTTCGCGCAAACGAGTGTATGTTCTGCGGCCTCTGTGAGGACGCGTGCCCCACGAAGCCCGAAAAGGCCATTAAGCTTACAGACGAGTACCGTATGTTTGTAGAGCCGGGCACTTGGGACAACTTGACGAAATACACCTTTGAGGCTCAAGACCTTGAGAAGGCCATAGAGAAGGCCAAGAAAATGGAGGAGCTTCTCGAGAAGAAGAAGCAGGAGGCCCTGAAGAAAAAGCAGCAGCAGGCTCAAGCTCAGGCAAAGCCTCAACCTCCTGCCAAACCCGAGGCCAAGCCCTCTAAGCAAGAGAAGGAGGGAGAAGAGAAATGAGCGGGAACGTTTATTTCTGGATAGTGTACGCGGTTATAGTCTTCTCGGCCATTATAGCCCTTGAGGCCTCCTCGCTTCTTTGGGCTGCCGTTTCCTTCGTTGTTCTGCTTTCGGAAATAGCCTTGGTCTACTTCGGTTTGAACATGCCAGTTCTCGGCGGCGTCCAGCTGGCGGTTTACGCCGGCGGTGTAACCATTTTGGTCCTCTTTGCGATTATGATGATTGGAGAGAGCTACAAGAAGCCTCCGGGAAAGGCCGTAAAGGCGATAGTTTTGAGCCTTATACTTCTTATAATCGGGATTGTCTTCTCCTTCTGGAGTGCCATAGATACCTTTCCGTTTAAGGTTTACTCTACGGAAGCTCTCGGAACCGTATTTGTTGAGAAGTACTCCTTCTTTACCATTGTTCTGGGCTTCATAGTTGCCGCAATCCTCTACATGGCCAACGCCATTATCACCAAGAAGAGGGAGGCTGAGTAATGCTTTTGGAGGCCGACGTTCACGCATACCTGTTTCTGTCTTTCTCGCTCCTTGCCGTAGGCGTCTACGGATTGCTCTCAAGGAAGTCCGTTATAAGGATGCTCTTTGCGGTTGAGATGATTATCAACGCCGCCAACTTGAACTTTGTAATTTTCTCCGCTCAGCGGAACCTGGACGGAGAGGTTTTTACCTTCTTCACCATAGGTCTTGCTGCACTTGAAGCGGCTGTCGGTCTTGCCATAGTTATCGTTTTCTACAAGCGCTTCGGCGAGGTTATACCATCAAAAATCAAGAACCTGAGGTGGTAGGATGGAGAAGGTTGTATACCTAACCATAGGAATCTTCTTCCTCGGGAGTATTCTGGCCTTTCTGGTAGGTAAGTTTACTGAGCGCTGGAACTCCTTCTGGGTTGCCGCGGCAACCGGACTGCTCGGCTTTATCCTCTCCTGCTACATTGCGCTGAACATGGGAGAGGAGCCCATAGTTCACCGCTTCACCTGGTTCCAGTTCGGCTCGTTTAAGGTTCCCTTCGGGATTTTCGTAGACCACCTCTCGATAATTATGGCCCTTATAGCTACGGGTATCGGCTTCCTGGATATCGTCTTCTCCAAAGGTTACATGGAAGAGGATGAGTCGCCCCACAGGTACTACTTTGAGAAGCTCTTCTTCATAGGCTCTATGGTGGGGCTTGTCTTCGTTAGTAACCTTGTGGGGCTTTACATCTTCTGGGAAGGCGTTGGACTCTGTTCCTACCTCCTCATCGGCTACTGGTACTGGAAGAAGAGCGCTGCCGAGGCTGCACTTAAGGCCTTTGTTATGACCAGGTTCGGCGACGTTTTCATGCTCGCCGGTATAATAGTTGCCTGGGTTCTGCTCGGAACGATTAACTTCCAGGAGTTAAACGCTCTTGCCCTTGCCGGGGCATTTAGCGTGAAGCTCGGACTCCTAATCTCCATACTCATATTCATAGGAGCCGTTGGTAAGTCTGCACAGTTTCCGCTCTTCCCGTGGCTTCTCGACGCCATGGAAGGTCCTACAACGGTTTCCGCCCTTATCCACGCCGCTACAATGGTTAACGCCGGTGTATACCTTGTGGCAAGGATGTTCCCCTTCTTCGACTACTCCCACGCCCTCATAGTTGTTGCCTTTATCGGTGCCATATCTGCCTTCATAGCCGCAACCGGTGCCCTTGCACACACCGAGATTAAGAAAATACTTGCCTTCTCCACTATGGAACACCTTGCCCTCATGTTTGTAGCCCTCGGTGTAGGCTCTGCCGCGGCGGGAATCTTCCACCTTATGAACCACGCCATCTTCAAGGCACTGCTCTTCCTTGCTGCAGGTGCCGTTATCCATATGACTCACCACCAGAAAGACGCCTTTAAGCTTGGTGGCCTTATGAAGTACATGCCCCAAACGGCATTCCTCTTCCTGGTAGGTATCCTGGCCCTTGCGGGTGTTCCGCCCTTTAACGGCTTCTTTAGTAAGGACTGGATACTTGCCGCCACCTACGCCTACGGTAACCCCGTTATATTCGGACTCACCTTTGTGGCGGCGGTTCTCTGTATAGCTTACGGCTTTAGGCTCTGGTTCGTTGTGTTTACCGGAGAGCCCTCCGAGTACTCTAAGCACGCCCGTGAAGCCTACCCTGTAATGCTGGTTCCCCTCTACGTTCTCGCCTTCATGACGATAGCGATACCCTTCTTCAAGGAGAAGATTATCCACTGGCTCTTCGGTGAGGTTCACGAGCCTTTCTACCTCGACCTGCTCGTTGCCACTCTCACGGTGATGTTTGTGCTCTTCGGAATCGTCTTCCTCATCTACTACAAGCGGGTTATCTCTACGGCCAAGTTCCTTGCCCACCCCCTCGGTAAGGGGATAAACGAATTCCTCTACAACGGCTGGTACGTAGATGCCGCAATTAAGTGGATTTGCAGGAGCGTCTTCTACGGCTCTATAGCCAAGGCCGTAGAGTGGGTAGACATCCACGTTGTAGACGGTGCCGTTAACGGAACGGCGAAACTCTCCCTTGCCTGCTGGGATAGGTGCAGGAAGATACAAACCGGCGACGTTATAGACTACCTTACCTACTTCGTTGCAGGTGTTATAGCCATAGTTCTTATCATTCTCTTTGTGTAGAGGAGGAGTAGATGGTTCTGCTGAGTATGATACTGCTCCCGGTTCTGGTGGCGCCTTTCGCCTGGTTGGGAGAGCGGCTTCATAAGGATTTACCCAAGTACCTCTCCCTTGCCGTGGGAGCTTTTCTGGCACTCTGTACGGCTTACCTGCTTGTTAAGTATCCCGGTAACGGTAACGGTTTCGCTTTCCACGAGTTCTACAGGATATACCCTCCGTTTGACTTTAACCTGCACTTGGCCGTAGACGGCATCTCTCTCGTTTTAATCGCCATTACGGCCTTCCTGGCCATTACGGTCACCCTCTCTTCGTGGCACGTAGAGAGGCCGGGCGCCTTCTTCTTCCTGGTTCTCATCTTCCTTGGGCCGATGGTGGGCGTTTTCGCCTCTCTCAACCTGCTCTGGTTCTTTATCTTCTGGGAGTTTACCCTGGTGCCGATGTTCTTCCACATCGGTATTTGGGGTGCCGAAAACAGAATCTACGCCGCAATGAAGTTCTTTATCTACACCCACTTGGCCAGCGTTTTCCTCCTACTGGGCATTATCGTTCTCTACCTTTCCACCGGAACTTTCGAGTTTGAGAAACTGGTAGGTGTTCACCTCTCGCCGGAGATTGCGAAGCTCGTTTGGATTCTGATGTTTATAGGCTTTGCTGTAAAGATGCCTGTTGTTCCGTTCCACACCTGGCTTCCCGATGCCCACGTTCAGGCACCCTCTCCTATCTCCGTATTCCTTGCAGGATTGCTCCTTAAAATGGGTGCCTACGGACTTTTAAGGTGGGAGCTCTTCCTCTTCCCTCAAACCAGTAAGTTCTTTGCGCCGCTGATGGCCTTTATAGCCGTTCTCACCATCTTCTACGCCGGTTTCAGGGCTTTGGCCGAAGACCACATAAAGAGGATGGTTGCCTATTCCTCAATTAACCACATGGGCTTTGTTCTTCTGGGGCTTGCCTCTTTAACTGCCGCTGGGATTTCGGCAGCGATTTACGAGATGGTGGGACACGCCCTGATAATCTCTCTGCTCTTTATGATTGCAGGCTACATTCACCATAAAACCCACACCTGGTACATCTCCGAGCTCGGCGGCCTTATGAAGAAGATACCGGGCCTTATGACGATGTTCGTTATAGGGGTTCTCGCAGCTGTCGGTCTTCCCGGAACGGCCGGTTTCGTCGGTGAGCTGACCGTAATGCTCGCCGCCTTTGACTACTACGGCTGGATTATGATTATTGTTCCCCTTGCGAGTGCCCTCGGTGCAGGGTTCTTTATGTGGATGCTCCAGAGGGCAGTGTTCGGTCCGCTGAGGGAAGGGTTTGAGAACCTTAAGAGTCTTAAGGAGCTTCCCCTCGTAGAAAACGTCCCGCTTGCCATGTACATTGCAGCTTTCATACTGGTCGGTGTTATTCCGGCGGTTGTATTTAACCTCTATAACCCTGTAGTTAACACGTTTGCACAACTCTTTAAGTAGGGGGTAGCCGGTGAACATTAACTTCTTAGCAGCAGTAATGATTCTGGCTCTAACCGGAGCGTTCCTTCCGGTTATCAACAGGGTCTTCAGGATATCCGGAATCCTCGGAGCCATTATCTCCAGTATAGGTTACGTGGTATCCCTTTTCCTTGTCATCATCTCGGACCAGGGTAGGTCCATTCTCAACAGCTTCTTCGTAACCGACGACGTTTCCCGCCTGATAGGAGGAATGGTTCTGGTTGCCTCTTGGATGACCATGCTGGTCATCTACTGGATTACCGAAAAGGACAAGTTCGTCAACGAGCTGATAGGCGCCCTTATGATTTCCACGGCCGGAGCCCTCTTGCTCATCTCGGCCGAGAACTTCGTCTCCCTTATTATTGCGATGGAACTTATGACTATGCCCACTTACCTTATGGTTCTGTTTGCCTTCGACGACACCTCCTTAGAGGCGGGTGTTAAGTACTTCTTCAACGGCGCCCTTGCCGTCGGGTTTATGCTGTTCGGTATATCCCTCCTCTACGGAATGACCGGGAGCTTTGAGTTTGCTGCCCTTGCCAAGAACCTCTTTAAGGACCCCCTTGTTGCCCTTGCCGCCGTGTTCATATTTGCCGGTTTCGGCTTTAAGCTCACCGCATTTCCGTTCCACTTCTGGGGTCCGGACGTTTACGACGGCACCTGCCCGGGCGTTGCAGCCCTGTTGACGGGTATCTCTAAGAGTGCGGCCTTTATCGGGCTTATGAGGGTTATATACGAGGCCATTCCCGTTATCTCCAAGGAGTTTACCCTTATCCTTGCGGTTATCGCCGCGGTTACCATGACCGTTGGTAACCTCCTTGCGCTTGCCCAGAAGAGGGTTTCGAGGATTCTGGCCTTCTCTTCGGTTGCCCACGCCGGTTACACCCTTGTTGCCTTTGCAGCCCTTTCTGTTCCCGTTAGCGTTACCGGTATCCTCTACCACTCTGTTGCCTACGTGTTTATGAAAACTGCCGCGTTCCTCTGTTTCGCCGTTTTCCTCTTTATCTGGGGAGCAAGGACTATGGACGACTACAAGGGGCTCGGTAGGAGGGAACCCCTCCTTGCGGCCCTGTTCCTCATATTCCTGCTCTCTTTGGCCGGTGTTCCTCCGATGGCCGGTTTTATCAGTAAGGTTTTCGTTTTCACTGCCGCCGTTGATGCCGGAATGACCTGGCTTGCCCTTATCGGTCTGCTGAACAGTGCCTTCTCTGTGGCTTACTACATCTGGATAGCCAAGCAGATGTACCTTGAGGAGCCTACGTTAGATAAGCCTATAAACGACTCTCCGAAGAAGAACTTCGTTCTGATTCCCCTTGCGGTAATGGCCGTTCTTCTCATCGTTCTCGGTATTTGGCTTACGCCGGTTCTCAACGCTTCTGCCGTTTACGCCGCTAAGGTCGGCTTCTAAGGGAGGGGTTCTCCCTTCCCTTTTCTTTATAATTCCCTCACACCCACAAATTAATCAGGGGAGATGTTTTGGATTCGTTTGTAAGGGACCTCTACTCTCTGCCCATAGGGGCCGAGTTCTCCGGTTATTTCTTCGTTGAAAACGTTGAAATCAGGAAGCACAGGACCGGCGAACCCTTTTTAAGGCTCATTCTCTCCGATAGAACGGGCACCTTTACCGCCCTTTGGTGGAAGCCTCCAAAGGACGCCGACCTCACCCAGTTTCAGAAGGGAGACGTTGTTTACGTTTCGGGCCATGTGGAGTACTTCCAGGGGAGCTTGCAGCCCAAGCTGAAGGAGATTCGTAAGGCTGAGCCCGGTGAGTACAGCTCCGATAAGTTTGTTTCTGTCAGCCGTTACTCCATAGATGAGCAGTTTACAGAGCTCCTTGAGCTTATAGAGAGCGTGAAGAACCCTTACCTGAAGAAGCTCCTTGAGCTGTTCTTCTACGACGACGATTTTGTGGAGCTCTTCTTAAAGACGCCGGCGGGTAAAACGATTCACCACGCCTGCATCGGCGGCCTCCTTGAGCATACCTTGTCCGTCTGTGAGATATGTGAGACCGTTGCCAGGAGGTTCAAGAGCATCGATAGGGACCTTCTCATAGCGGCCGCAATCCTCCACGACATCGGTAAGGTTCACGAGTACAGGGTGGGAACTTCCATAGAGATTACCACCGAAGGGATGCTCTTGGGACACCTCTACATGAGCTGTGAGATGGTTGCCGAGAAGATTGCCCAGGTGGAGGGTTTCCCCCGGGAGCTGAAGGTGAAGCTCCTCCACTGTATTCTCTCCCACCACGGTAAGTACGAGCACGGCTCTCCGAAGATGCCTAAAACTCTTGAGGCCGTAGCTCTTGCCTATGCAGATGCCCTCGATTCAAGGGTTAAGGGGTTTGAGGAGTTTATAGAGAGGGAGCTGGGAGCCGGTAAGGGGTGGACCCGCAGACACTTTGCCTTTGAGGTTCCAATATATTTTGACGGAGAATTTAACTACGGGGAGTAGGTGATGGAGAAGAGACAGCTGACTTATAAGGATGCCGGTGTTGATATAGAGGCCGGAGAGACTCTGGTTGAGAGGATAAAGCCCTTTGCCAAGAGGACTTTTGACTCCAACGTTCTTGCCGGTATAGGTGGCTTTGGAGCCGGATACTTGATGCCTAAGGGCTACAGGGAGCCCGTTTTGGTCTCGGGAACCGACGGTGTGGGAACCAAGTTAAAAGTTGCTCAGATGGCCAACGTTCACGATACGGTGGGAATAGACCTCGTTGCCATGTGCGTTAACGATATCCTCACAGTGGGGGCCAAACCCCTTTTCTTCCTCGATTACTTTGCCACCGGGAAGCTCTCTGTAGATGTTGCAGCAGACGTTGTTAAAGGGATTGCAAAGGGGTGTGAGATTGCCGGCTGTGCCCTTATAGGCGGGGAAACGGCCGAAATGCCCGACTTTTACCCCGAAGGGGAGTACGACCTTGCCGGCTTTGTGGTGGGAGTTGTTGAGAGGGAGGATTACGTTACCGGAGAGAGTATATCTCCCGGCGATGTGGTTTTGGGCCTTGCCTCTTCGGGAATCCACAGTAACGGCTACTCTCTGGTGAGGAAGCTCTTTTTTGAGGTTCTCGGTTTGAAGGTTGATGACTACGTTGAGGAGCTTCACTCCAAAGTTTACGAAGCCCTTTTAGAGCCTACCAGGATTTACGTTAAGTCCGTTTTGAAGCTCCTTGAAGAGGTTCCCGTTAAGGGGATGGCCCACATAACCGGAGGGGGTATTCCGGGTAACCTTGTCAGGGTTCTCCCTGAGGGGGTAGATGCCGTAATCGAGAAGGGGAGTTGGCCCTTTCTACCTATCTTTAAGTTTATCCAAGAAAAAGGTAACGTTCCGGAAGAGGAAATGTTTAAAACCTTCAACATGGGGATAGGTTACGTTGTTATCGTCTCTCCCCAGCACGCCGACAGGGCACGGCAGCTACTTTCGGAAATGGGCGAGAAGGTCTTCAGGATAGGAGAGATTGTAGAGGGAAGGGGGCGAGTGGTTTTGAAATGAGGGTTGCCGTTTTAGCCTCCGGAAGGGGCTCAAACTTTGAGGCCATTGCCCGGGCCATTCTTGAAGGGAAGATTAACGCCGAGTTTGCCCTTCTCATTGTGAACAGGCGAACTGCCGAGGCGGTTCAAAGAGCCGAGAAGCTCGGCGTTAACTGGATTTACGTTGACCCCTTCTCCTTCCCCAGCCGGGAAGACTACGACAGACGCCTTGTGGAAATTCTAAAGAGAGTAGGGGCAGACCTTATCTGCCTTGCAGGTTACAACCTACTTGTTTCGGGCCTTTTCGTAGACGCCTTCCCCGACAGAGTTCTCAACATTCACCCTTCCCTCCTCCCCTCCTTCCCGGGGCTGAAGCCCCACTGGCAGGCGGTAACTTACGGGGTGAAAATTTCGGGGGTTACCGTTCACCTTGTCGATAAGGGGGTAGATACCGGCCCCGTAGTGGCTCAGTGTGCCGTTCCCGTGTCGCCCGAGGATACGCCTGAATCGCTGGCGGATAAGGTGTTGCCTTGGGAGCACAGGCTTTACCCTCAGGTTGTTAAGTGGTTTGCCGACGGCAGGGTGAAGAGAGAGGGGAGGAAGGTGGTTGTTGAGGGGGCAGACTACAACTCCCTTCCGGCCGTTCCGGCACTGGAGGATTTCTGATGGAGCTTCTGCAGGCCGGCAGACTCAAGCTTCTCTTCCACGAAGACCCAACGGTAGAGCTACTTGCAGCTGCCCTCTTTACACCTGCCGGAGCTTCTGTTGAGCCGGTAGAGGGAATCACCCTGCTTGCCCTTCGCTCGGCCTTTAAAAGGAGCTCGAAGCGCTCTCTCGTTGAGTTTGCTACCTTACAGGACCCTATGGGGAGTGCCTTCGTTCCCGAAGTCTCCTTAGACTACTCTGCACTTCGGTTTCAGCTGGTTTCAGAGTACACCCTGCCCTACTTCGAGCTCTTCGTTGAGACTGCTTTGAACCCTTGTTTTGAGCAAGAGAGCTTCGCCGTTGAGAAGGAAGCCCTAATCGCCTCAATACGCTCAAAAAGCGAGAGCTCCTTTACGCTTGCGTACGAGGAGCTTATGAGGCTCACCTACAGGGAGACCCCTTACGGCCGTATGCCCTACGGAACGGTAGAGAGTGTATCCTCGGTAACGGCCGACGGAGCCCGCGACTACTACTTCTCTACCTTCTTCCCCGAGGGTAGCGTCCTTGCCCTTTCGGGTAAGGCTAAAGAGCTCGACAGGGTCGCCGCCCTGCTTGAGCAGCTCCCCTCGGCGTCGGTTTCCAGGCCGGTTTTTGAGGCTCCCATAAAAGAGCCCGTTGTAGAAGTTGTTAACCGGGCCGGTTCCGCTCAAACCTTTGTCATGATTGCGTTTGAAGCTCCGCCTGTTAACCATCCCCTCTACCCGGTTTACAAGCTCCTCAACACCGTAATAGGTGAGGGGATAGGCTCCCTGCTCTTTCAGGAACTCAGGGAGAAGAGGGGCTATGCCTACTCTACGGGCTCCCTCTACCCGAGCAGGCTCTCAACTGCCCGGCTTCTCCTCTACGTGGGAACTTCCCCCGAGAAGGAGGGGAAGCTTGAAAGGGACCTGGGTAACCTGCTGAGGAGCCTGCCCGACCTCATAACCGAAGAGCACCTTGAGAGGGCCGTGCGCTACTTTGAGGGAACCTACCTCCTCGACCACGAGAGCCGCTCCCGCAGGGCTTGGTATTTGGGTTTTTGGGAGGCTCTCGGACTCGGCGCCGACTACGATGAAAAGTTCCTTGACCTTGTTAAATCTGTTACCCTTCAACAGCTCCGGGAGGCTGCTTATACCCTTTCAACCTCCCCATACCACCAGGTAACGGTGAGGGAAAGGTGAAGAGGTTGATTGTTAGTGCGTGCCTCGTGGGCTTCGACTGCAAGTACAACGGGGGGAACAACAGGCTCGAAGCTGTTGTTGAGGCCTTTAAAAGGGGCCTTGTTGTCCCGGTGTGCCCGGAACAGCTCGGAGGACTTCCCACTCCCCGCCCTCCTGCAAAGATATGGGGAGGTTGCGGCTCCGACGTTCTGGCCGGCAAGGCCAGAGTCATCACGGTTGACGGCCGTTTCAAAGACGTGACCGACAACTTCCTGAGGGGAGCCTACCAGACCCTTTACGCCGCAGAGCTGCTGGGCTCCGGGGTTGCGGCTTGTATTCTGAAGGAGAAGAGCCCCTCCTGCGGAGTGAGGAAAATTTACAACTTTGATGACGATACTCTCAGAGAGGGAATGGGGGTAACGGCGGCCCTCCTTTCCTCAAAAGGATTTAAAATTCTATCCTCAGAAGAGACCGAAGAGATAGAAAAACTGATAAAGGAGCTTCAATGAGCAGACTGCCGAAACTGAGAATTAAAAACCTTGAGCCCAAGTACCCCATAATTCAGGGAGGTATGGGAGCAAAGGTCTCCCTCCACAAACTCGCCGCTGCCGTTGCCAACGCCGGCGGTATCGGCGTTATCTCTGCCGTTCTGCTCCACGAGAAAGACCGCTCGAAGCCCATGAAAACCACCTGTAAGGGTATAGACGTTGAGAGCGTTGGCCTGAAGCCCTACCACTACGCTCACGAACTTGCCCGCGAAATCAAGAAGGCCAAGGAGCTTGCTCCCAACGGTATAATAGGCGTTAACATCATGTACGCCCTTACCCACTTCTACGAACTGCTGATGACGGCTATAGACGCAGGCGCCGACCTCATCATTCAGGGGGCGGGTTTCGGTAAGGACGTGTTTAAAATCTGTAACACCTTCGACGTTCCCCTTGTAGAAATAGTCGCCACACCGAAGGGGGCCAAGCTCTCTCAGAGGCTCGGTGCTGCTGCCGTTATCGTAGAGAGCGGAGAGGCCGGTGGGCATCTGGGCACCCTCGATAGCCTGTGGGATATCCTCCCCTCGATAGTTGAGGCGGTTGACATTCCCGTTATAGCCGCAGGAGGCATCTTCGACGGTAAGGACATGGCAAGGGCCTTTAAGATGGGGGCCAAAGGGGTTCAGATAGCCACCCGCTTCATAGCCACCTACGAGTGCGATGCCCACCAGAACTTTAAAGACTACATAATACAGGCAAAGCCCGAGGATTCCATATACATAAAGAGCCCGGTGGGTATGCCGGCTCACGCCGTGAGAAACCCGTTTACAGAGCGGCTCGAGAGGGAGGGGAAGATTCCCCACAAGTGTCCCTTTAACTGTCTGAAAACCTGTTCCGGAGAGGATTCTATATACTGTATAGCCGATGTTCTCCTGAAATCGGTCTCCGGGAACGTTGAAGAAGGACTGGTTTTCTCCGGCAGTAACGTAGGTAGGGTAAACAGAATGTACTCGGTTGAGGAGCTCATAGAGGAGCTCGTTACCGAGTGTGAGAGAGAGCTTGAAAGGCGGAACCTAAACTTCGGGGAGGAATAATGAAAAAGGCCGTTTTTGCTGCCCTTTTTACAGCTGCAGTGTTAGCCGGGTGTGCTCCTCAGCAGGGAGCAAAGACCGACTTCAACCAGCTTGAGGCTCAGATACAGGCCCTTAAGGCTCAGGTTGAAGGAAACCAGAGGAGGCTCTCCTCTGTAGAGGAGAGGGTTTCGAAGCTCGAGGATAAAACCGCTTCGAACGAACAGCAGATATTCGACCTCAAGAAGGAGTGTGAGAACGTAAAGCAGACCTTGTCTCAGATATCTGTCTCCTCGGCCCCCTCTGCTCCGGTGGGAGGCTCCTCTTCCAAACAGACTGTTGTTCAGTTCGGCGCCAAAGACCTTTACAGACAGGCCTTCGACGCAATGGAGGCCGGTAACTTCGATAAGGCCCAGCAGCTCTTTGAGCAGCTCGTTCAGCAGTACCCCGACAGCGACCTTGCCGATAACGCTCTCTACTGGATTGGGGAAATCTACTACTCCCACAACGACTACCAGACCGCTGCCAACTACTTCCAGCAGGTTATAGACAAGTACCCCAACGGCAACAAGGTGCCGGCTGCCATGCTGAAGCTCGCCCTCTGTTACAGGGGAATGGGTAATACCCAGAAGGCTAAGGAGATTCTGAAGGAGGTTATAGATAAGTATCCCGGAACTCCCGAGGCGAGCATAGCTAAAGTAAAATTAATGGAACTGGAGCAGTAGATGGAGATAGATGAGAAGGCGATTAAAGGATTGGCCTGCAGGGCTCTTGAGCTCTGGATAAACCTTGAGGCGACCAAGTGCAGGCCCGACAGCAACTACCAAACCGTTATCGAAGTTTTGAAACAGCGGTTCCATACGGAGAATCTGAACCCGCTTCTACTCATTCTCGGGCTTCTTGAGATGGCCATTATAGAGGATGCCCTCCGGAACAAGAGGTACCTCTCCGAAGAGGAGAGGGAGAGGATTATCTCCGATGTAGTAGAATCACTTGCGTCGAAGTTTCCCGAAGTGGTTAAAGAGCTTGAAAAGCTGGTAGACGACCTGGAAAATAAGTTAAAAGAGTTTAAAGCTTATGCGAGCAAGTACGGTAAGACCCCAGATACAGAAGCGGGAGGAGAGTAGATGTCAAGGAAAGTGAAACTTGCAATAGTCGGTGTCGGGAACTGCGCCAGCTCCTTGGTTCAGGGTATCTACTACTACCAGGGTAAGAGCCAGGAGGAGATAGACGGCCTTATGCACTTTGATATAGGCGGCTACAAGCCCTGGGATATAGAGGTGGTTGCCGCTTTCGACATCGACGCAAGGAAGGTGGGAAAGGACGTCAGTAAGGCCATTTTTGAGAAGCCCAACTGTACCACCGTTTTCTGCCCCGACGTTCCCGAGATGGGCGTTGAAGTTCAGATGGGGCCGGTGATGGACGGCTTTGCCGAGCATATGCTCGACTACCCGGAAGACCAGCGTTTCGTTCCCGCCGATAAGGAACCCGTAGACGTTGTTAAGGTTTTAAAGGAGAGCGGAGCGGAGGTTGTCGTTAACTACCTTCCGGTAGGCTCTGAGGAGGCTACCCGCTTTTACGCCCAGTGTGCCCTTGAGGCGGGCTGCGCTTTTGTGAACTGCATCCCCGTGTTTATAGCTTCCGACTCCGAGTGGGCGGAGAAGTTTAAAAGCGCAGGCCTTCCCATAGTAGGAGACGACATAAAGTCTCAGGTGGGGGCAACAATAACCCACAGGGTTCTTGCAACGCTGATGGCCGATAGGGGTGTGCCCATAGACAGGACCTATCAGCTCAACTTCGGGGGTAATACCGACTTCCTCAATATGCTTGAGAGGAAGAGGCTTAAAACCAAGAAGGTTTCCAAAACCGAGGCCGTTCGCTCACTAATTCCCCACCCCATCCCCGACGATAACATCCACATCGGGCCCAGCGACTACGTTCCGTGGCTGAAGGATAACAAGATTGCCTACATAAGGCTTGAGGGTAGGCTTTTCGGCGATGTTCCCATGTACATAGAGCTGAAGCTCTCGGTTGAAGACTCCCCCAACAGTGCGGGTTCGGCCATAGACGCCATAAGGTGTGCCAAACTGGCCATGGACAGGGGTATAGCCGGACCTCTCTACTCCATTTCCGCTTACACCATGAAGCACCCGCCGGTTCAGTACCCCGACTGGAAGGCCAAGGAGCTTGTTGAGAAGTTTATCGCCGGTGAGGTTGAAAGGTAGATAAACGGGGAGACCCTCTCCCCGTTTCACTTAAACTAAGATTCCGCCGGAGCTTCTTGTAACTTTAACCGGCCTGTTCTCTTCGTCTACGAGAACCACGGTGGGTTGGAACTTCCTCGCCTCTTCGTCTGAGAGCTCACAGTAGCTCACTATTATTACTATGTCTCCCTTTTGAACTTTCCTCGCCGCGGCTCCGTTCAGGCACACTTCGCCGCTTCCGGGCTCTCCGGGAATTACGTACGTGGAAAAGCGCTCACCGTTTGTAACGTTGTAGATGTCCACCTTCTCGTAGGGGAGTATGTCTGCCAGCTTGAGGAGTTCGGAGTCTATGGTTATGGAGCCTTCGTAGTTAAGGTCGGCGCCGGTTACGGTTGCCCTGTGGATTTTGGATTTAAACATTATCCTCTTCATCTTCTGACCCCGCTGGATTTTTCCACGGTTAAATATAGTTTTCATTTGAGAGCTAACAAACAGTGAAACGGAGGGAGAGATGGTTAGATACCCGGCAGTTGCAGGACAGTTCTACCCGGGGACGGCTCAGGAATTGAAGCTCTACCTGAGCTCTTTCTGTAGGCGCGACGTTCCCAAAATCAAGGCGAAGGCCGTTATAGTTCCCCACGCAGGCTATATCTACTCCGGTGCCGTTGCGGGAGCAACCTACAGCAGGGTTGTTATCCCCGAGGTTAACGTGATTATGGGTCCGAACCACACAGGTTTGGGAAGGCCTGCTTCCGTTTACCCGGAAGGTGTTTGGGTAACCCCCCTCGGAGAGGTTCCCGTAAACGGAGAAATAGCCTCCGAGCTTACTTCTCGCTACCCTTACGAGGCGGACCCTTCCGCCCATATATACGAACACTCCCTTGAGGTTCAGGTGCCGTTTCTCCAGTTCTGTTCGGGGTTTAACGAGGAACTTTCCATAGTTCCCGTTGTGTTCCAGCACCTCCCCTACAGAGACTGTGTTGCGGCCGGAGAGGCCCTCGCCCAGGTATTGGCAGACAGAGAAGACGCCCTTATGGTTATAAGCACCGACTTCTCCCACTACGTCTCTCAAGAGGAGGCCAAGAGGCTCGACTCCCTTGCCATAGATGCTATCCTCGACCTCAACCCCGAGGAGCTCTACAGGAGGGTTCACGCTTACAACATAACCATGTGCGGCGTTATTCCGGCTACTGTTGGGCTCGTTGCTGCAAAGCTCCTCGGCGCTCAAGGGGCGGAGCTTGTAGACTACAGAACTTCCGGTGACGTTACCGGCGACTACGACCAGGTGGTAGGCTACGCCGGAATAATCATATATTGACTATGATAGAATTAGCTGAAAATTCTCAGCCAGGGGTCTTTAAGTGAGGGAGGAGCGTTTAGCGGAGATTTTTAAGGCCTTGGGCCACCCTACACGGGTGAAGATTGTTGAGTACCTTGCAGACGGAGAGAAGTGCGTTAAGGATATATGGCAGGAGATTGGAGTTCCGCAACCTACGGTGTCTCAGCATATAAACATACTGAAGAATGCCGGGATTATATCCTTCAGGAAGGACGGCGTGAAAACCTGTTACCGGGTAGAGATGCCCGTAGTTATAGAAATACTTAAACTACTGGAGAAGGAGGTAGGTAATGGCGCAGGAGATTAAAACCGTTGAGGAGTTTGAAAGGGAAGTTCTTCAGTCCGATATTCCGGTTCTCGTAGACTTCTGGGCTCCGTGGTGCGGTCCGTGTAGGATGCTTGCTCCTACAATCGATGAACTTGCCCAGGAGTACGCCGGCAAGGTTAAAGTTGTTAAGGTGAACACCGACGAGCTCCCCATGGTTGCAATGCAGTACGGCATTAGGGGTATTCCCACTGTTATCCTCTTTGTAAACGGAGAGGTTGCCGACGTTAAGGTGGGCCTTCAGCCTAAGGCAGTTTTCGAGAACATGATTGAAAGGGTTCTCGGGGAGTAAGTATGGAAATCTACGACGTTCTTATAGCCGGAGCCGGGCCTGCTGGCCTTGCTGCCGGCATTTACGCCGGCCGTTCCCAGCTGAATACCCTCATTCTCGACCAGATGATGCCGGGCGGCCAGCTGCTCATAACGGAACAGATAGAGAACTATCCCGGTTTCTACGAAGGGATTACAGGTTTTGAGCTTTCCGAGAAGATGAGACAGCATGCAGAGAAGTTCGGGGCGAAAATTCAAAGCGGCGCTCCGGTTACTTCTGTCGATTTCGACGGGGAGCTCTTTACCGTTAAGAGCGATGCAGGTGAGTTTAAGGGGAAAACCCTTATCTGGGCAGCTGGCTCTACTCCCCGTAAGCTGGGTGTTCCGGGAGAGGTTGAGTTCCTCGGAAGGGGCGTTTCCTACTGTGCCGTTTGTGACGGAGCTTTTTTTAAAGACAGAACCGTAGCCGTTGTAGGCGGCGGCGACTCTGCCCTTGAGGAGGCCCTTTACCTTACGAAGTTTGCCAACAAGGTTTACCTTATCCACCGTAGGGATAAGTTCAGGGCCGTTAAGATTATCCAGGACAGGGTTGCAAAGAACGATAAGATTGAGCCTATTATGAATAAGGTTGTTGTTTCGATTAACGGGAAGGACTTCGTTGAATCCCTGACCCTGAGGGATACCGTTACTGGTCAGGAGAGCGAGCTTCCCGTCGACGGCGTGTTCATCTTTATCGGCAACGAACCCAACGTTGCTCCCGTTGCCCACCTTGTTGAAACCACCGAGCAGGGTTTTATAATCACCGATGAGGAGATGAAGACTAAAACCCCCGGCCTTTTTGCCGCGGGAGATGTTAGGCACAAACCTTTGAAGCAGGTGGTCACGGCTACAGCAGACGGAGCCGTTGCCGCCATGTCTGCAACAAAATACCTTGAGGAGAAGGAAGGATAATGATGAGAAAGCTTCTAACCGCCGCAGTTCTCACTTCCCTCTTCCTTGCAGGGTGCCAAAAGGAGGCTCCCAGCAGTCACTCTACGGTAAAGGAGGAGACAAAGCCCACCCAAAGCTCTGCTGCCGAGTACCCGAAAGCCTACAACTTCACCTTTACCGACGTGAACGGCCACAAGCATCACCTTTCCGACTTTAAGGGGAAGGTTGTCATAGTTCAGTTCTTCGGGACTTACTGCCCTCCCTGCAGGATGGAGATGCCCGTTCTTAACAAGATTTACAAAGAATACAACGGAAAGGTTGTGGTTATAGGCCTGTCTGTTGACTACTCCGGAAGGCCCCCTCAGGAACTTAAGCCTTTTGTTGAGAAGATGAAGCTCTCTTACCTTGTGGGACCGGCGCCCGAGAAGGCTTGGGTTAATTACGCCGGAAAGATTACGGGCCTTGATTCTATCCCCCAAACCTACTTCATAAACAAGAAGGGAGAGATAGTTTACTACGAAGTCGGCTTCGCTCCCTCTTACGAGGAGCTCTTCCAGAAGGCGGTTGAGAAACTGCTGAAAGAGGACGACGGCAACCAGTCGGGCCATGAAGGTTAAAAAGGTTCAGCTTTACAAAACGGTTTACACCCCAGACGAGCTTCCCCAAACTCCCTACAACGAAGTGGCCTTTGTGGGCCGCTCGAACGTGGGGAAGTCCTCCCTGCTGAACGCGGTGGCCAACAACTTCAAGCTGGCCAAGGTGAGCTCTCAGCCGGGGAAGACCCGTTCCATCAACTTCTACCTTGTTAACGATAGGTTCTTCCTCGTTGACCTGCCCGGCTACGGCTTTGCAAAGGTTCCCCTGAAGGAGCAGCAGCGCTGGAGGGAGCTCATAGAGAGTTACCTTAAAGGGCGCGATAGGCTCAAGGGGGTTTTCCTCCTGGTGGATTCCAAAGTCGGGCCCACCGAGAAGGACCTTCAGATGAAGGAGTGGCTCGACTTTTTCGGCATACCCTATACGGTTGTTGCCACGAAAGTGGACAGGCTCAAGGCCTCCCAGAGGAGGAACCTTGAAGAGCGGATAAAGAAGGCCCTCGGAGGCGGTGATTTCAAGGTCATTCCCTTCTCTGCAAAAACCAGAGAGGGAAGGGAGGTCCTCCTCAGAGAGATTTTCAACTACATAGAGTCTTAAGATGCTTGCAGAGCTTCGCCTCTCAGAGTTCGGCTCTATAACCGGTGAGCTCGACTTTCACCCCGGTTTTAACGTTCTTGTAGGCGAAACGGGAACGGGAAAGTCCCTCCTCCTCAGCTCTATACTCTTCTTGAAGGGCGAGAAGGTAGGGGTTGTTTCGGAGGGGAGCTTCGTAGAAGCCGTGTTTACCGACTCTGAGGAAGAGACCACCCTCCGAAGGGAGGTAAAGAGGGGCCGTTCCCGCTACTTCTTCAACGGAATGCGGGTTCCGGCCTCTAAAGTTAAGGAGTTCCTTGAGCCTAAGGTCGTTTTTCAGTCTCAGCGGCTCGCGGTTGAGCTCTTGAAACCCTCCTACCAGCTTAAAGTCCTCGATACGGTTTCGGATTCCCTCGCCCTCCTCGAGGAGTACCAGAGGCTCTACAGGGATTACCGGGAGAAGCTCTCCCGACTCGAGGCGGCCCAAAAGGAGCTTCAGGCCAGGGAGAGGGAGCTCGACCTCCTCAAGTTCCAAGTTCAGGAGCTCGAAGAGGCCCTGCCCCTCCTTGAGCAGGAGGAGGAGCTCCTTAACCTTAAAATCTCCGTCTCAAAGGCCCAGGAGCTCAAGGAGCTCAGAGAAGAGGCCCTATACCGCCTCTATACGGCCGAGAACTCGGCCTTTGAACAGATAGGCTCCGTTCTCTCAAAGTTCGAATCTATAGGTCTCTTCCCCGAGATTGCAGAGAGGCTCTCTAATATCTACTACGAGCTTGAGTCTGTTATCTCCCAGATAGAGAGGGAGCTTGAACCCCCCGACACAGACTTCACCCTCGATGAAATAGAGGAGCGGCTCTACCAGATAGAGCGGCTGAAGAGGAAGTACGGCAACACCTTGCAGGATATAAAGAGCTTTTTGGAAACTGCCAAAGAGAGACTTGCCCGCCTTGAGAACCTCGACTTCGAAATCGAGGAGCTCCAGAGCAGCCTCGAGGCGGTTAAGGGGGAGCTTAAGGAGGCTGCCTTAAAGCTCTCCGAGGCGAGGAAGAAGGGGGCCCGGGAGCTTGAGAGAAAAGTTCTAAAGGCCTTCAAGGAGCTCGGCCTTGAGGAGGCAACCTTCTCGGTGGAGCTTACTCCGGAGGAAGAGTTCCAACCCTACGGGAGGGAAAAGGTTACCTTCCTCTTCTCCGGTAACCCGAAGCTTCCGCCCGCCCCCCTTTCGGTCTCCATTTCCGGCGGGGAGCTCTCCCGACTCCTGCTTATACTCCTCTCCATCACTTCTCTGCCGGGTGCCACCGTTGTCTTCGACGAGATAGATGCCGGTATGTCGGGTAAAATCCTGAGGAAAGTTGCCGAAAAGTTAAAAGAGATAGCCTCGAAACAGCAGGTTGTTGCCGTCAGTCACTCGCCGCAGGTTGTGGCCGCGGCCGACAGAGTTTTCAAGCTGGAAAAGCTCAAGGGCGGCCGGGTTTCGGTTCGTGAGCTGACGGGTCGGGAAATAGAGGAAGAGCTTGCCGTTATGATATCCGGTAAGCTGACTTCCGGAGCACTTCAGGCGGCAAGAGACCTTATAAAACACTGGGAGGAGAGATGGGACACGGTGGACACTCCGCAGAGTCAACCGTAGGCGGCCTCATAGAGGCGTTTCACCTGCACCTTTCAAAGGCCGAGCTTGCAGAGCTCTCGGTTCTGCTCTTTATCCTCACCTACGCGATGATTCTCCTTGAAAAGTTCTTTCACAGGACCATAGCGGCCCTAATCGGAGCCTCCCTCGTTTTAGTAATCGGCGTTATTACGCCGGAGAAGGCCTGGGAGGCGATAGACCAGAACACCATACTCCTGCTCTTTGGAATGATGAACATAGTTACCGTTATGGGTAAAAGTGGCTTCTTCAACTTGGTTGCCGCAAAGGCAGTTCAGATAACAAAAGGCTCACCTACGAGGGTGCTCTGGGTCTTCTCGCTGCTTACCGCCCTCTTTTCCGCTTTCCTCGATAACGTTACAACGGTTCTCTTCATGGCTCCGGTTATGATTAACATAGCCGAGAAGCTGAAGCTCAACCCTATACCCTACCTGATAGCCATAGTCCTTGCCTCCAACACCGGAGGAACCGCAACCCTTATCGGTGACCCACCCAACATCATCATCGGCAGTATAGCCGGCAAAACCTTCAACGACTTCCTGAAAGAGGTTGCACCTTACGCGATACTCGCCTTTATCCTCGGCCTTATAGTTATGCACCTTATGATGGCGAAGGGAGGGTTCCTCAAGGCTCAGGCAACGGCTGAAGAGCTTGAGGAGATACTCTCGGGTAAGGTGGATGAGTCCCTCCTCGACAGGAAGCTCATGAAAAAGTCCGTAGGGGTCTTCCTCGTTACCATACTCCTCTTCATAGTCGGTCACCAGATAGGGCTTGAGCCCGGAGTTGTTGCCCTTTTCATGGCAACGGTGCTTGCCCTCATCAGCGGCCTCTCTCCGGCCTGGATACTGGAGAAGGTGGAGTGGACAACCCTCATCTTCTTCATGGGACTCTTCATGGTTGTGGGAGCCCTTGAGGTTAACGGCGTTTTCGAAGTTGCCGCCAAGTGGCTCATAGAGGCCATCGGTAACAACATCCACGAGGGTATAATCCTTGTAGGCTTTGTATCTGCAGTTATCTCCGGTTTCGTGGATAACATTCCCTTTACGATGTCTATGGCCTACGTCCTTAAAGGTATGGAGATGCAGATGGGCTCCGTTATGGACCCCCTCTGGTGGGCTCTCTCCTTGGGGGCCTGTTTGGGCGGAAACCTCACCCTTATAGGGGCGTCGGCCAACATAGTTACCGCCGACATAGCCGAGCGTAACGGCTACAAGATTAACTTCTTTACGTTTATGAAGTACGGAACCCCCGTTGCTGCCGTAACGGTTATAACTGCTATACTTCTCTTCTACGTAGAACACGCGGTGTTCGGGGGGCTGTAAGTGAAGTGGCTTGAGAGGGTGTTCGAAGGGTTCCTTTGGCGAACCCGTTGGATGGTGATTCTGGCGGTTATATTCTCGCTCTTTGCCGCCTTCGGGCTTTTTATTGTTGCCTCTTACGAGATTGTTCTTCCGGTTTACCACCTCTTCCACAGCGGGTTCCACCTGGGTGCCCACGAGCACGAGGAGCTTGTGGGCGCCATAGTGGGCGCCATAGACCTCTACCTCATTGCCACTGTTCTCATCATCTTCTCCTTGGGTCTTTACGAGCTCTTCATCAGTAAAATCGACGAGGCCGAGAGCGACGAGCACTCCAAGCTTCTTGCAATTCACAACCTCGACGACCTGAAGGAGAAGCTTGCAAAAGTAGTTTTAATGGTTCTAATCGTAACGTTTTTCAAGTACGCGATTCACATCAAGTACGAAACGCCCCTGCAGACCCTCTACCTTGCTGCGGGAGTGTTGATGCTTGCTCTTGCCCTCTACTTCAGCCATAAAAAACACTAAGGCGGCTTGAATGGCAAAGGAAGAGAAGCACCACAAAACCGAGCGGATAACGGGGGCTCAGAAGGCTGCGATACTCATCCTCACCCTGCCGGAAGACGTTGCGGTTGAGGTTATAAAACGGTTAAAAGAGCACGAGCTCAACAAGATAGCCAAAACGATTCTCACCCTCGGGGCCATAAAGAAGGATATGGTGAAGCTGGTTTTGAAGGAGGCCTACGAGGAGCTGGCCGAGATTGCTCCCTTAAGGACGGCGCCCGAGGAGCTTCGCCGCCTGCTTGAAAAGGCTCTACCCCCCGATAAGCTCCAGGAGCTTCTTGAAGAGACGATGATGAGCGAGGCCGGCAAGGTCGTTTTTGAGGAGCTCCAGAAGATGGACCCCAAGTTCATAGCGAAGCTCATAGAGAAGGAGCACCCCCAGATAATAGCCATAATCCTCTCCCAGCTCCCTCCGATGAAGGCAGCCGAAGTTATCCAGTACCTCCCGAAGCGTTTGGGCGTTACCAACGTTCAGGAAGAGGTTATAAAGAGGCTCGCCCAGCTTGAGAAGATTTCGATGAAGACCCTCAAAATCGTTACCGAGGCTCTGGAAGACGAGCTTGCCAGCATAGGTGCCGGTAAGGAGAAGACCCTAAGCGGTATAGATATAGCTGCCGAAATTGTTAACAACTTGCCGAAAGAGGTTGCAAACGAGCTCCTCGAGGAGATTCGCAAGGAGAACCCCTCCCTTGCGGATGCCATTGAAGAGCGGATGTTCAAGTTTGAAGACATCATCAAGCTCGACAATAGGGCGATTATTGAAATCCTCAAGGCCGTTGACAAGAACGACCTCCTCCTTGCCCTCAAAGGGGCTCCTCAGGAGATACTGGACAAGTTCCTCTCCAACATGTCTAAGAGGGCCGCTCAGATGTTCCTTGAAGACCTTGAGGCCCTTGGTCCCGTTAAGAAATCCGAGGTTGAAAAGGCCCGCAAGAAGGTCATTGCTATAATTAAAAAGCTTGCAGAAGAAGGGAAAATAGAGCTTGGTGGGGCGGAAGAGCTCGTCTAACCGGTAAAAGGGAGGCTTAGTGTCTGAGGAGTTCCTCTCTCAGGAAGAGATAGACGCCCTCCTCGGAGGAGGGGAGGAGAAGGAGGAGAGTAAGCCCGAAGTAGTCCCCTTTGACTTCTCCCAGGTAGAGCACATAAAGAAGGGCGGTGTTCCCGGCCTTGAGCTCCTGATTGAACGGTGGGTCAAGATTTACCGAGAGGACGTGAGGCGGCTCGTTCCGCAGGTCGGGATGGTCTCTAAGGAGTCGGTTTACATAACCCGGTTCAACAACTTCCTTGCGAAGATTCCCATGCCCGCCAGCTACACCATAGTCTCCATGAAGCCCTTTAAGGAGAACTTCCTGTTTGTTTTGGACTCCAGGCTGGTTTTCGTTGTTATAAGCGTTATGTTCGGCGGGCCGGCAAAGCCCTTCAAAATTGAGGGGCGGGAGTTTACGAAGCTCGAGATGAGGATTATTCAGGATATCGTCAAGATAGCCCTTGAGGACTTTGAGCAGGTTTGGAAGGAGGTTTACCCCATAACCGTTGAAATGAAGAGTATCGAGCTGAACCCGGCCCTTGCCCGCATAGTTTCCGGTAACGAGAAGGTTATAGTTGTTGAGTGTTCTATGGATATAGAAGGGTATGAAGCTCCCTTCTTTTTCTGCTTCCCCTACGGCATGTTTATGCCGATAAAGGACCTTATCTTCTCCGAATCCCTCTTTGCCGAGAAGGACCCGGTGTGGATTAGGCACCTGGGTGAGAAGTTGCTGAAGACAAACCTCAGGGTTTGGCTCGAGCTTACGAGGAAGAAGTTCTCGGTAAAGGAGGTTTTAAGCTGGAAGGAGGGGGATAAGCTGCAGCTTGACGTCTCTAAGGGGGACTTACTTAAATTATACGTAGAGGAGAGCCCGAAGTTTTATGCTAAACTTGGAAAAGTTAAGGACAGATACGCCGCTTTAGTTTACGACTTTATCAACGGAGAAGGGGATGGCGGAAGAGGAGAAGAATCAGGAGGAGCTGGCCAAGGAGTGGGAGGAGGCTCTCAAAGCTCAGCAGGAGGAAGCAGCAGAGAGCGCTCCTGAGGACGAAGAGGGAGCTTCCGACTCTTCGGGAGAGTCTCAGGAGGACCTTGCCGCTGCTTGGGCCGCTGCCCTTGAAGCTCAGCAGGGGGGCTCCGAGCCCCAGCCGGAAGGCGAGTCAACCTCCGGTGTGAATAGTGAGTCAGAAGTTGAAAAGTGTGACCAGAAGTTTGAGCTGCTGAAAGATATCCCCTTGGAAATCAGCGTTGAGGTGGGCTCTACGAAGCTCCCCTTAGAGGAGATTATAAAGCTCCACGCAAACAGCGTTGTTGAGCTCGACAGGTTTATAGATGAGCCCGTTGATATAAAGATAAACGGGAAGCTCGTTGCGAAGGGGAAGCTCTACACCGTTAAGGACTCTTACGGAGTAGAGATTATCCAGATAATAACCCCCGAAGAGCGCTTTAAACTCCTTGAGGAGTAGGTTATGGCTGTAGATACCCAAACCATCTACCTGCTCGCTGCGGGAGGTGAGAGGGCCCTCGAACAGCTTGACACAACCACGAACAACCTTGCCAACGTGAACACTCCCGGCTTTAAGCGGATAATAGAAGAGGAGATGTCTCAGCACGTTCCCCCCAACGGCTCAGACGCCTACAACATGCTCATATTCCCCCGGTTTAAGTCTACCCAGGTTGTTCTCTCTGAAGGCCCCCTGAGGAAGACTGATTCACCGTTTGACCTTGCCCTGAAGGGAAGGGGCTTCTTTGCGGTCAAAACTCCCAACGGTGAGCTCTACACGAGAAACGGCCACTTTACCCTTAACGCAAACGGGGTTCTTGTAGATGCGAACGGCAACCCGGTTCTTGATATCTCCGGTAAGGAGATAGCGCTCTCGGGTAACGGTAAAGTCACTGTTACCCCCGACGGTCTGGTTTTCGAAGGTGATAGGCAGGTGGGCGTTTTGAAAATCGTGGATTTTGCGAAAGTGAAGCCCGTAGGTAACTCCTACTACCAAGGAGTGGGCGCCCCCACCGCCACAGATGCCGAGGTCCTTCAGGGGTTTCTTGAAGGCTCAAACGTTAACCCCGTTAAGGAGATGGTGAACCTTATCGAGGCTCAGCGCCGGTTTGAGATTTACGGTAACCTGACCAGGGCTTTGGCCCAGGTGGACCTGAGGACCAACGAGATAGGAAAAGTTTAAAGGAGGTGGCCATGTTAAGGGCCCTTTGGACTTCCGCTTCCGGAATGGAGGCGCAACAGACCAACCTCGATGTGATTTCCAACAACATAGCTAACGTTAACACCGTTGGCTTTAAGCGTTCCCGTGCCAACTTTGAGGACCTGATGTACCAGGATATCAGGGACCCGGGCGTGATGAGTTCCGAGGAGAACAGGGTTCCCACCGGCATCCAGATAGGCTTGGGGGTGAAGCTTTCAGACGTCAGTAAGATATTCACCCAGGGCTCTCTGATAAAGACCGATAAGCCCCTCGACGTGGCCATTCAGGGGCCGGGCTTTTTCAAGATTGAGCTTCCCGGCGGCGGTGAGGCCTACACCAGGGCCGGAGACTTCCAGCTGGATAACGAGGGCTACATCGTTACGCCGGAAGGGTACAGGCTCTCTCCCAACATTCAGATAAGCGCCCCCGAGACCGTTGTTAACATCTCCATCTCTCCAAACGGAAAGGTTTACGTTGTTAGGAACACCGGCGGTCAGCAGGTTACCGAAGAGGCCGGCACCATTAAGCTCTACCGTTTCATTAACCCTGCAGGTTTAAAGGCCATAGGCGGGAACCTCTTCGTTCAGACCGAGGCCTCCGGCGAGCCGATAGAGGGAGACCCGAACACCGACGGCTTTGGAAAGCTGACTCAAGGTTTTCTCGAGGCCTCCAACGTGAACATTGTGGAGGAGATGGTAAACCTCATAGTAGCCCAGAGGGCCTACGAGATTAACTCTAAAGGAATAATAGCCGCCGATGAGATGCTCCGGACTGTGGCAAGCCTTAAAACTTAGCCTGCTCCTGCTGGTTTTTCTTCTGATACCCGCTCTTTCACGGGGAGCCGAAGTTATTCTTAAGGGGGAGGTAACCGCCGGAGGGGCTCCCCTTTACCTTTCTCAGCTTGCAACGGTTGTGGGCTCGCCAGAGGAGGTGAAGCTCCTTAAACAGATACCGATTCTAAACCACCTTCCCCTCTGCTCCGAGAGGACCATCTCAAAGAGAGAGATAGCCTCTAAGATAGCCCTTTACCTTGAGAGGAACGGGCTTACAGTGGGCGATATCGAGGTAAAGGGCCCCAATCGGGTTGTTGTAAAAACTCCCTGCTCTAAGGTGGGGGGAGATAGCCTCTCCGAGCTCATAAGGAGCTACATAAAGGAGAACTACCCCGACTTTACGGTTCTTTACGTTCCCAGAATAACCGTTCAGGTTCCCTACTCCCACTACGACCAAGAGCTTCGCCTCGTTTCCATAGGCAACGGCTACGCCCGCTTTATATACCAAGTTCTCGTTAACGGTAAGGTTGTAAAGAAGGTCTGGATACCGGTCAGGATAGACAGGCTGGAAAAGGTTGTTGTTGCGGCGGTTCTCATACCCAAGGGAACGAAAATAACTCCCACAATGGTGAAGCTCGCCAGCGTTCCGTCGAGGAAGGCTTACAACGCCTTCCACTCGGTTAAGGAGGTTGTGGGCTCCATAGCCAGAACGGATATCCTCAGCGGCAAGATTATAAGGCCAACGATGCTTAAGCCCAACTTCCTCGTTAAGAGGAACATGCCGGTTAAAGTGGTTTACAACAGCGGGCCCATTCACATAGAGCTCCTGGGCGTGGCTTTAGACAACGGCGTTAAGGGGCATATAATAAGAGTTAAAAACATCTCAACTGGAAAGGTTCTAAGATGCAGGGTCGTTGGGGAAGGCTTGGTGGAGTTCTTGTCGGAATAGTGATTCTAAGTTTAGTAGGCTCCTGCGGCTCAGACCGTAACAAGGGGAGTCTTGTTGCCTTTCCCGCCGCTCCGCCTCCGGAGATTCCCCAGCCCAAGCCTTCTCCCGGTTCTCTCTTCACCGGCTATAGTAACCTCTTTTCCGACCCTAAGGCCCACAAGGTCGGAGACGTTGTTACCATCACCGTTTACGAAAACCTTTCGGGGAGCGGCTCGGTTCAAAACGACACTTCCAAGAAGAGCTCTTACAACTTGAGCGTCTCGAAGCCGATTCTCTTCGGAAGGCCCTTCCCGGGAAGGAGTAAAGACCCCCTTGTAGGGTTCTCTACTGCCCCATCCAAGAGTTTTGCAGGTAAGGGCTCAACCTCAAGGAGCGCCAAGCTGATAGCAACAATCAGTGCCCGTGTGGTTAAGGTTTACCCCAACGGCGACCTCTACATAGTGGGCAAGAAGGTGGTTAAGATAAACGACGACGAGGAGGTTTTGAGGATTTCGGGGATAGTCCGTCCGGAGGATATAGGGCCCGATAACACTGTTCCCTCCTCGAAAATCGCCGACATGTACGTTGAGTACAACGGAAAGGGCTACTTCAACCAGGAGAGCAGGCCCGGCTGGCTTGCGAGATTCCTTGCGAAAATCTGGCCGTTTTAAGAGGGTGCTGTGTTGATTAGACTCCTTACGGTTCTCTTTTTTCTGCTCCTTTCTGCGGGCGCTCAAGGCGCCCTTGTGAAGATATCTACACTTGTAAACGTGGAGGGTGTGCGCCCCAACTACCTTACAGGTTACGGTATCGTTGTGGGCTTAAACGGCAGCGGAGACGGAACGACCAGCGTTTTTACCCTTCAGAGCATTGCCAACATGCTCAGGAAGATGGGGATATACGTAGACCCGAAGGCCGTTAAAACCAAGAACGCCGCTGCGGTTATAGTTACGGCCAAGCTCCCTCCCTTTGCCAAGCCGGGTATGACTTTCGACGTTGAGGTGGCCTCCCTCGGTGACGCAAAGAGTATCGCAAACGGCGTGCTCATCAGGACGCCGCTGCTCGGCCCCGACGGCAAAGTTTACGCCTTTGCGCAGGGGCCCGTTTCAACCGGTGGAGGTTTTAGTGAGTCAAATAAAGGCGGTAAGGTTCAGAAGAACTTCCCGACCGCCGGTATTATCCCTAACGGCGGAATAGTGGAAAGGCCGCTTCCCTTTGAGCTCTCCCAGATGAAGCAGCTGGTTCTGACTTTGAACCAGCCCAACTTTACCCTGGCCTCGGAGATTGCCCAGGTGATAAACGAGCATTTCGGGAAACCCCTTGCAAGGGCTGTAGATTCTGCAACCGTTAAGGTTGACTACCCTGCAGGTGTGAACAAGGTGAAGTTTATTTCGGAAGTTTTAAACCTTGAGGTGAACACGGTTCCCGAGCCCACCATAGTCATCTACGAGAAAACCGGCACGGTTATAATGAGCGGCGACATAAAGATAGACCCTCCGGTCTACGTTTCCCACGGCAACATCTACGTTTCCGTTACAAAGACTCCGGTTATCTCTCAGCCACCGCCCCTTTCCGGCGGGAAAACCGTTGTAACGCAACAGGTGAAAACTACGGTTAAAGAGGAAAACGGCAGGATATTCGGTATAAACTCCCCCTCCTTGAGGGACCTTGTAAAGGCGTTGAACCAGTTGGGGGTTTCCCCGAGAGACCTTATTGCGATTCTTCAGGCGATGAAGGCGGCGGGGAAGCTTCACGCAAAGATTGTGATTATGTAGGAGGGACGGTGGTAGGGAAGGCGGAGCTTGCCAAGGTTTACTGGGACCTCTCCCAGCTTGAGGAAGAGAGGAAGCTGAAGAACGTGGTGAAGGAGTTTGAGGTTTACTTTATAAGGGAGTTTTTAAAGGAAGCCCAGCGCTCCATGCCGAAGGGGCTCTTTAACACCTCTTTCACCTACGGCATCTACTCCGACCTTTTCGTTTCGGAGATAGCCGAGGTTTTAAGCCAGCGAGATATAGGGCTTGAGCGCTACTTCTCCGAAGCCGTAAAGGCCTACACAAAACAGGGTGGGGAGTAGATGAGGGAAGGGGTAGCGCTCTACTACGAGAAGGTCTATAAGTACTCCGACGCCGTTTTCGTTGCCCTCATACTGGCGATTCTCGCCAGTATGATACTTCCCATTCCCTCTTTTCTGCTTGACATACTCCTCACCTTCAGCATCGCCTTCTCGCTGGTTATTCTCATGACAACCGTTTACGTGAAGAAACCCCTTGAGCTCTCTTCTTTCCCGTCCCTTCTGCTCCTTGCAACCCTTTTCAGGCTCTCTCTGAACGTTGCAACTACAAGGCGGATTCTCCTCCACGGCAACGAAGGCCCCGACGCCGCAGGTGAGGTTATTAAGGCTTTCGGCCAGTTTGTTGTCGGCGGTAACTACATAGTGGGCATCATAGTTTTTGCCATTCTCGTTGTTATCAACTACATCGTTATAACCAAGGGAACCGAGAGGATTTCGGAAGTTGCGGCCCGCTTCGTTCTGGACGCCATGCCCGGTAAGCAGATGAGTATAGACGCCGACCTTAACGCCGGCCTTATAGATGAGGAGGAGGCCAAGAGGCGTCGTCAGGAGATAGCGAGGGAGGCGGACTTCTACGGGGCTATGGACGGTGCCTCAAAGTTTATAAGGGGCGACGCCGTTGCCGGGATAATAATCACGCTGATTAACATTATCGGCGGCTTCCTGATAGGCGTTTTCCAGCACCACATGAGCTTTTCCGATGCCGCAAAGACTTTTACGATTCTGACCGTTGGCGACGGACTCGTTTCCCAGATACCCTCCCTCATAACCTCTACCGCTGCTGGCCTTATGGTTACTCGTGCGGCCGCCGAAACCGACCTGGGCCACGAGATATTCAAACAGCTCACCAAATACCATAAACCCCTTTTTATGGCTGCACTTGCCCTTGCGGTTATCGGGATAGTGCCCGGAATGCCCACGCTGCCCTTCGGGCTGTTGGCGGCCCTTGTGGCTTCGGTTGCCTACATGGTTTATAAGTACGAGCAGGCCAAGGAGCTTGAGGAAGCTCAGGAGAGGGCCAAGGAGCTCCTCAAGGAGAGCAAGGAGGAGGAGTCTCCCGATGAAATCGTTGTTCAGCCCGAGCCTATAACTCTCGAGATAGGTTACTCCCTCATCCCTTACGTTGACGAGAGTCAGGGAGGGGAGGTTGTTAAGAAGATTAAGAACCTGAGGAAGCAGCTTGCCAAGGAGCTCGGGATTATCATACCGCTGGTTCACCTGCGGGATAACCTTGAGCTTAAGCCGAACGAGTACAGGATTCTCCTGCGGGATGTGGAGGTTGCAAGGGGAGAGGTTGAGCCCGGTAAGTTCCTGGCTATAGACACCGGAGGGGTTAAGGGACCCCTTAAGGGTAAGCCTACCAAGGAGCCGGCTTTCGGCCTTCCTGCCTTCTGGATAGATGAGAGCGAGAAGGATAGGGCAAGACTGCTGGGCTACACGGTTGTTGACGTTCCTACTGTAATTGTGACTCACCTGTCGGAGGTTATTAAGAAGCACGCCCACGAGGTTGTCAGCCGGGCAGACGTTAAGAAGCTCGTTGATAACCTCGCCAAGCTCTACCCGATTGTTAAGGAGATTGTGCCCGACCAGGTCTCCTACGGCCTTCTTACAAAGGTTATTCAGAACCTCCTCAGGGAGGGAATCCCGGTTAAAGACCTGCTTACGATAATAGAGAGCCTTTCTGAGAACGTTGAGAGGACCAAGGACCCCGACGTCCTCACCGAGTTTGTTCGTCAGGCTCTCTCGAGGCTCATAACGAACCTCTACGCCAGGGGCGGGGTGCTGACTGCCATATCCCTCTCGCCGAAGGCGGAGGAGTTTATACTGAGTAAGGTTAAGGAGAACGGCGGGGTTCTGCCGCCCCTTGACCCGGTTTTCGTTCAGAACTTGATTAAGAAAATCGGCTCTCAGCTGGGGCACTTTGTATCTCAGCAGCTTACGCCGGTTCTACTTACTTCCCCTGCCGTAAGGCCCTACGTGAGGAGGTTGGTTGAGCCTTACCTTCCCAGCCTTGCGGTTCTCTCTTACGCCGAGGTGGAGCCGGGCGTTCAAGTTAACCTAATCGGAGTGGTGGACGGAGAATGAGTGTAAAGGTTTACGAAGGTGAAGACCTTGAAAGCCTTATAGAGAAGGCTAAGGAGGAGCTCGGGGAGATAGATATCCTCTACTACGAGGTTGAGAAGAGGGGAGGGCTATTGCCCTTCTTCAGGAAGAGGCGTTACAGGCTCTTTGTTACTCCGAAGGAGGAGGAGTGTCGGCAGCCTTCGGTTCAGCAGGAGCAGGTAACCAAAGAGCTTGAAGAGCTCAGGAGACTGGTTGAGAGTTTGAAGGAGAGTGTTTCTAAGGCAGCTTCCAGTGCTCCTCCTCCACCGCCGCCTCCCCGTGGGGATGGGGGGAGTTCGGTTGTTTTTGAGGAGCTTCTCGTTGAGTTTACGGGCGATGCCCTTGAGCTCGTTAAGAAGCTCCTGGAGAAGGGGGTTGAGCCGGAGGTTGCCAAGGCGATAGTGGAGAAGTCGTGCGGGCTCGATATAGAGACCGAGAAGATGGATTTGAATACGGCCACCTTTCGGGAGGCTGTGTTTTCCGGGGTAAAGGAGCTTATCTCCTTTACCGGAGGGTTCAAAGTTGAGCCCCAGAGCGGTGAGCCGAAGCTCATCGCCTTTTTGGGGCCTACCGGCGTCGGGAAGACCACCAACCTCTTTAAGGTTGCCAGTAAGTTCGTGATAGAGCAGGACCTTAAAGTGGGTGTTATTACAACCGATACTTTTAAAGTAGGGGCGGTTCAACAGGCGAGGGTTTACGCTTCTATTCTCAACGTTCCCTTTTTCGTGGCAACCGACCAGAAGAAGTTTAAGGAGATTCTCGCAAGCGTAGAGAACCTTGACGTGGTTCTTATAGATACTGTGGGGCGGAGCCACTACGACTACTGGCGGCTCGGCGAGATTAAGGCCATTCTCTCGGGGGCCTCTCTGCCGATAGAGTACACGCTCTTAATTTCGTGTAACTACGATACTAAAGAGGCCCTTGAGGTTGTTAAGCGTTACAGGGGGTTTTTCCCGGTTTCGTCCCTATTCTTTACCAAGGTGGACGAGAGTTCAAGGCCGGGAGTGATGGTTAACGTTCCTTACTACACCGAGCTCCCCTTGGCCTACTTGAGTACCGGACAGCGGGTTCCGGAGGATATAAAGCTCCTTACTCCCGAGGTTGTTACAGACTATCTGGTGGGTTCGTAGAATGGAAGGTCAGGCTGAAAGCCTTGTAAAGCTCGTTAAACAGAGGGAGAAAGAGTCGGCCTGCAAGGTTCTGTCCTTTGTGAGCGGTAAGGGGGGAGTGGGTAAGACCGCCGTTGCAACCTCCCTTGCCTATATACTCGCCACCGACTTTAAGAAGCGGGTTCTCCTGCTCGATGCCGATGTGGGCCTGGGTAACGTTCACCTGCTTTTGGGGCTCTCTCTTGAGAAGAACCTTAAAGCGGTTCTTAAGGGGGCACCGATAGAGCAGGTGATTCAGAAGGCTAAGGGTTTCGATGTGGTTTTGGGTTTTTCGGGGATAGACTCTGTTGAGGAACTCGACTCCTACGAGGCGTCGAACCTTCTGATACAGCTTGAGAGGCTGCTTGGCCGTTACGATTACGTTCTTATAGACAACTCTGCCGGGATAAACAGGTATACGGTAGGTTTCTCCAGGTGGGCTTCTGCAACCTACGTTGTGACAACTCCGGAGCCCACGGCCCTTACCGATGCCTACGCTTTCATAAAGAGCGTTTATAAGCTCTACGGCTACGCCAGCTTTAAGGTTGTTGTGAACATGGTTAGGAGTAAGAGGGAAGGCTTTGATACCTTTGAGAGGCTCAACGCTTCGGCCGTTAAGTTTTTGGGCATACCTTTGAAGTTTGCAGGTGTGGTTCCCTACTCTGAGCGGTTTTCAAGGAGCCTTGCCAGGGGGAAGCTCTTGGTTGAGGAGTTCCCTTCGGACCCGTTCTCTCAGGAGCTCCGGAAAGTTGCCCAGCTTGAGGTGGGGGAGTTAATCCCCACTGAAAGGAGAGAGGGACTGCTGCGCAGGCTCCTTAACTTCATATTTGAAGGGGTGTAGATGTACACAAAGACGCGGAAAGAGCTCGTTCTTGAGCACCTTCCCCTCGTTAAGAAGGTTGCGAACCGTATCTACAGGCGCATTCCGGAGGGAGCGGTTGAGTTTGAAGAGCTTGTAAATACCGGCGTTATAGGCCTGATAAAGGCGATAGAGCGTTACGACGAGAACAGGGCCAAGTTCTCAACCTACGCCTACATAAAGATAAGGGGAGAGATACTGGACTACCTGCGGAAGCTCGACTTTCTGCCCCGTAGCGTTAGGGAAAAGGTAAAAAACGGCGACCTCGACGACCTTAAGGAGGGAGTGGCTTCATTTATCTCTATAGAGGAAAAGCTCTTTGCCGACTCCGACAGGTTCACCGTTAAAGACACCCTTGCCTCCCCCGATGATGGTCCCGAGGAGCGTATGCTCCTTGAGGATGCCAAGGAAAAACTTACAGAGGCCATAAAGAAGCTGAGCGAAAAGGAGCAGCTCGTTCTGCAGCTTATCTTCGTAGAGGAGCTCGACCTTAAGTCTATAGGCGAGATACTGGGAATTTCTGTCTCCCGGGTCTCCCAGATAAAGAGCAGTGCCCTTAAGAAGTTGAGGAAATTCCTTGAGGATTCACTATAATAATTGAATAGTGAATCAATCGTGGAGAAGGGATGGACCTGTTGGCCCTCCTCTTTGGGATAGGGGTAAAAGGCGTTCAGCGTAGCTTGCGGCCGAGCGGCGGCTCGGAATCTGCCCCACTCGGCAGCTCTAAGGTGGAGTTTGAACTGCTCCTTAAGGAGTTTGAGAGTGCTCCCTTTCCCCTTTTCCTTAAAGGAGAGCCTGCCGGGTTGTTCGATGGAGAGCTTCCCACCCCTTTAATTTCCTCTAAACCGGAACTTGAGAGAAGGCCCGATGTTGCCAAAGTTCCCGTTAAAAAGGCGCCTGGCCTAAGGCAGCCTGCTATCCCTTTAGGCGCTTTTGTTAGAGAGGAGGGGCTTTTAAAAACTGCGTTTCTATCCTCCTTTAAGGCGACTGAACCTGAAGCCTTAAAACCAAGCAAAGGGCCTGTTGAGAGGCCCCTTTACGGCAACTCAGGTTTACCTTCCGCTTCTGGGGTTATTAGAGGTAACTCTGCCGAACAGCCCTTTATTGCCGCTAAGTCGGGAAGCAAAACCGGTGAGCTTGCCCGCCGAGGTGTTGTAGAGGATGGAGTTAAAAACGCTAAAGAAACAGAGCTCGGTAAGAAGGCCGTTTCTAACCGTTTTGTAAATAAAAGCCTTCTTCCCGCTCCGGCTGCTGCTTTTGCCCCGGAGGTTTTGGCGGCCGGAGTTAACGTTAAGGAGCTTCTAAAAGGAAACGCTTGCGCCCCCCACGGAGAAGGAGAGCTTCCCGCCCCCCGCGGGAACTTCCTTCCCCACAACTCTTACGGGCCTGCAAAGGCTCCCGGCCACGGAGCTGCCCCCTTTCTGCAAGGGGGAGGCGAGGGCCAGGTGGCTCTTAAGCGTAATTCGGGGGAAAGCCTTAAAGAACGAGATTCTGGCCGGGAGCTTCCGATAGAGCCTCCCCAGCTTCAGGTGAGAAAGCCAGAAGAGGTGAGAGCTTCCCATCCTCGCCCTGTCCCCGTCAAGAATAATGATTCAGTAGTAAGAGCGGAGGTTAGGCCGAGGAAGCCCCAAACTACCCGTGAGCTCTCTGGCCGTTATCCTTCTGTGGCAGAGGCCTCTTTAAAAGAGGAGAAGCTGAAACCCTCTGACCGGCAGAACCCTTTTCCCTCTCAGAGATGGGAAAACTTAGAGAGTTTATATAGAATCGGAGTTTTGAAGCGGGAACACCTCCGGCCTCCTTCCGGCCGAGTAGATTCCCCCTCTCTTCCGGCCTTAAAGGCCGGGCAGGAGAGTTTAAAGCTTGAGCACTACAACGCCGGTTACGCTGCACCGGAGCAGCCCTTAGAGCCGCAAACGGAGCGGCCCGTTTGGGCCTTTCACCGGCAGAAGTTTTCTGCCCCTTTTCCTCATGCTGATAGAGCCAACTTGACCGACCATTCGCCCCCTCAGGCCTTTCGGTTTAGCGGGCCTTTACGGCCTACCTCCTTCGGAGAAGGGAGGAAGTCGCTCCCGGCGGTGGTTTCTAAGAAGTCCGGACGGCCCCCCTTCTCCACCTTTTTCCACCGGCCTACCGAGGTTCAGCCCCTTGGCCAGGTTAACTTGGCTCAAGCCGATGTTGCCGACCAAACGGTTCAGCTGCCGGTTAAACCGCTACACGAAAACCACTTAGGCCCTTCGGGGGCCTTTTTCAGTGCGCCCCTTTACTCGGGAACCCTTTTAACCGCCGCTACCTTTTCCGGAGGTGACTCCGGCTCTCAGGCTTTTGGCTCCCCGTCGCACCAGGGGGAGCAGCGGTTCGGAGAGCCTCAGGCCCACGGTGCGCCCTTTCAGCTCTCTTTCAGCTTTGCCGATACGGGCCTTAAAATGGCGGTTTCGGTTGTTAGGAAGGTTTTCAACCTTAACCTGCAGCTCGGAGACCACTTCACAGTTACGCCCGCAATACTTGACGAGGTTCGGGAGGTTATAGAGAGCTCCGGTTTCGTTCCGGGGAGAATAGTTCTGAGGGGTAAGGGGAAGGTTTACGGAACATCGCCTAAGAAAACCCAAAGGGAGACGGTGGAGTTAAAGGTTTGAGGAAGCTCTTTGCCGCTTTGCTGGTTGTTCTCTTTTTAGCAGTAAACTCGTATGCCACCGTAAAAGTTGACGTTGAGGCTAAGCTGTTTCAGAAGGGCCTTCAGCAGTTTAAGATAGGCTCTTACTCTACGGCCCTTGAGTACTTTATAAGGGCTTTAAAGCCCGGGAGCAAGTACTACAAGAAGGCCCTCTTTATGCTTGCGAAAACCTACTACGCCATAGGGAAGAAACTCGGGAACAAGCAGTACCTTTGGCAGGCCCTTAACTACCTTGAGCTCTACTTTATAGCCGTTGGTAACCACAAGCTCCCCTGGGACTACTACTACCTTCGGGCCCAAATCTACGAGTCCCTCTCCTTTTACGAGCAGGCCCTTGCCCTCTATAGGGTGGCCTTCCTTGCGGCGAAAACCGAGCAGCAGAGGATAGAGACCACTATAGGCATAGTGAGAACCGCCGTTTGGGTTCGGAGGCCCGATATCGTAGATGAGTACTACATACTCATAAGCACCGCCAAGCTCACCCCCCAGCAGGAGCGGGAAGTTGAGTTCGTTAGGGGGCTTGTTCTCTTCTCCCAGGGTAAGTACAGAGAGGCGCTTCCCTACTTCTTCAGGCTCTACAAGCTCTACGAGTCCTATCTGATAGACAACCCGGAATACTACTTCCTTGTTGCCGAGGATATCTACAGGCTCGGCAACTTGAACCTTGCAGAGCAGCTCTTTCAGCGGATAGTTAGCCTAACCCGGGACCCGGAAGTCATAAGGAAGGCCTACCTGAGGCTCGGCGATATAGAGCTTCGCCGCAAAAATCTGAAGCTCGCCTTTGTTTACTACTACACCGTTATAAGCGACTACCCTAACTCTCAGGAGGCGATAGTTGCAAGGCTGAAGATAATTCCGCTTTTGAAGAATCCGGTTGTTAAGTACAGGGCCATGCTCTCCAAGGACCCCGCCTTTAAAGACCCTGTTAAGTACGTTGCCCAAGTTCTCGTTAACTACAGGACAACTTACGTGGGGATTTACGCACTTGCAGACCTGGGTTACCTCGTTTTTAACCTCGGCTCACCGGAAACCGTTTTTAAGCGGCTAACCTGGGAGGTGTCGCTCGTTTTCCCCGAGGAGGTGAAGTACGAACAGAGGGAGTTCCTAAGGTATCTCTGGACCCCTTACCTGCTGAAGCTCCCCTACAAGAAGGGGTGTCAGCTCTACCGCTCCAACCCGCGGTTTTTCCAGGAGCTCTTCGGTAAAAGGGTGCTTTTAAAGTTTGCCAGCGACCTTAAAGCCTGTAACATGCGCCGGTTGAGGGTGGAGCTTTTTAAGTACATGGTTTCCCGCTGGCACGACGACGCAAGCCTCCTTATGATGGCCGAGGCCCTCTTTGAGGATAGGGACTTCCGGGGTGCCCTGAAAGTTTTAAAGAAAGTTAAAAATAAAAACTCCTGCGACTACAGGCGCCTCCTTTTAAAGCTGGCCCTGTTTATTCCGGTGAAGGGTATAGAGCCCAGTAAGTTCGTGCAGGAGTGTCCCATAAAGGGTTTAGAATCTACTTCACTTGCCATTTACTACCTCTCTAAAAGTGGTAATATTGAATCAGCGTTTCAGAAGTTCCGGGAAGCTCAGAAAGAGCTCGTAAGAAAATACAAGAAGGAGCTGGTTGTGAGGGCGGCTGTCGATAGACTTATGGAAAGTGCCCTTGAAAGGGAAGATTACGCCGTCCTCTATAAGGTGGCTTCCGCCCTTTTAAAGGCGGGGGTGAACGACTGCGTTGTCGGGAGCTACTACACAATTGCAGCCGTAAGGCTCGGTCTGCTTAACGAGGCTTCTAAAGAGGTGAAGGCCATAAAGGGGTGTGTAGATTCCCTCTCTACCCTTGCAAAGGCGGTTTATGACGACTCTCTGCTTGAGGAGGAGTTGAGAGATGGAGCTGTTCTCTCAGGCGTTAAAAAGCCTTGAGGAGGGAGCGAACTACTTCTACCAGCGGGCCGTTGTTATTCAGGGCAACATAGCCAATGCCGATACGCCGTTTTACAGGCCGCGGGACTTGGTTTTTGAACAGGAGCTTCAAAACCAGCTCCACTTAAAGAGAACCTCTCCCAAGCACATGGACCCTACCGAGCCCTCTCGGCCCTTCAAAGAGGTGGTTCTCAACGACGTTACCGGCTACGACGGCAACAAGGTTAACGTTACCAAGGAGCTTGCCAAGCTTGCCGAAACGGCCCTTATGACGAAGCTCTTAGACGAAGCCATAAAGAAAGAGATAGGTAAGCTGAAGCTCGCCATTACAGGGAGGTAGCCGTGATATTCAAGGGGCTTGAGGTTTCGGTCACCGGAATGCTTGCCCAGCGGGTTCGTATGGACGTTGCCGCAAGCAACCTTGCAAACGCCAACTCGGTAGACGACAACGGCCAACCCTACCGGAGGAGGGTTCCGATATTCGAGGCCGTTTTAGATGAAGTCAACGGCGTGAAAACTTACCGGGTAAAGGTGAAGAAGATAGTGGAGGACCCTTCGCCCTTTAGAAAAATCTACGACCCCTCGAACCCCCTTGCAGGCCCCGACGGCTACGTTACCCTGCCCAACGTGGACCCTCTGAGGGAGATGGTGGATATGATATCGGCCATGAGAAGCTACGAGGCCAACCTTACGGCCTTTAACACAAGGAAGAACATGATAGTGAACACCATAGATATCCTTAAAGCCTAAAAGGGGGTGTCATGAAGGTAGAGTTCAACAGCTCCTTTAACCTCCTTCCCCTTTCAAGGGAGAAAAAACAAGAAAGCTCCGGTTTTGAAGAGCTTCTCACCAACTTCATAGCCTCTGTAAACGCCGACCAACTGAAGGCCAGGGAGGTGGAGAAGGCCCTCTCCCGGGGCGAGGTGAAAAACCTTGAAGAGGCGGTCCTGACAATAGAGAAAGCCGACCTATCCTTAAGGCTCCTTGTGGAGCTCAGGAACAAGGCCCTTGAGAGCTACCAAGAAATAATGAGAATGCAGGTCTAAAGGGGTAGTTAATTGGAGCTTAGGGAGCTTTCGGATAAACTGACGGCCTTTTTAAGGGAGAAGGCAAACCCCCGGAACATTGTCCTCGTTCTCGGGGCCCTCACCCTTGTCGTTTTCCTCTCCTTGGTTCTCGTAAGGAGCTACTCCAACCAGGAGTACGCCGTTCTCTACACCCACTTGAGCCCCGACGACGCAGGCGAAATCCTCACCGTTTTACAGCAGGAGAAGATTCCCTACAAAGTAGAAGGGGACGGCTCCATAATCCTCGTTCCGAAGGATAAAGTTTACGAGGTCAGGCTTCAGCTTGCAGCCAAGGGGCTTCCCCACGGAAAAGTTGTGGGCTTTGAGATTTTCGACAAGCCCAAACTGGGAATCACCCAGTTTCAGCAGAACGTTGAGTACCTGAGGGCCCTTGAAGGGGAGCTGGAGCGGACCATAGAGCAGCTCGACGCGGTGAGGAGCGCAAAGGTAAATATAGCCCTCCCCAAAGACTCCATATTCGTAAGGCCCGAGCAGGAGCCTAAGGCCTCCGTTCTCGTTGACCTCTGGCCCGGTAGAGACCTTACCCCCGAACAGGTTAAGGCGATAATCTTCCTCGTTTCCCACGCAGTTCCGGGTTTAAAGCCCGAAAACGTTACGGTTGTTGATACCCGGGGCAGGGTCCTTTCGGACCTTGTGGAGAGCGACAACTCAACCTATGCCGTAAGCTCCAAGGAGCTGAAGATTAAGCGTCAGCTTGAGCGGGACATAGAGCGGAAAGTGGAGAGTATGCTCTCTCAGGTGCTCGGGGGCGGAAAAGTTGTGGTTAGGGCCTCTGTTGAGGTAGAGACCGGCAAAGTTGAGACCCAGAAAGAGATATACGACCCCGACATGACCGCCGTTGTTAGCCAGAGAAAAGTGCAGGAGAAGGAGGTTGCCACCCAGAAGCAGCCCCAAGGGGCTCCCGGTACCACCACAAACGTTCCGCCCGTTGTTAACTTCGGCCCGAACGCCAAGGTGGTTCAGAAAGAGAAGAAAGACGTTACCACCAACTACGACGTTTCTAAAACGATTGAGCGCTCCGTTACGCCCGTTTTCAGGATAAAGAGGATTACGGTAGGAGTTTTAGTAGACGGCAGGTACGAGAAAGTTAAAGGCCCCAAAGGGACCGTTGAGTACAAGTTCGTTCCCCGCTCCCCTCAGGAGATTAAAACCTACGAGGAGATTGTTAAGAGCGTAATCGGCTACGACCCCAAGAGGGGCGATAGGGTTACCGTTGCGAGCGTGCCTTTTGAGACCCAGCTCCTTGCCGGAAACAAGCCCAAAGAGGAGAAGGGCTTTCCGTGGCAGTATGCTGCCGGCGTAGGGGCGCTGGTTGCCGTTCTACTGGGATTGCTTCTTATGAAGCTGTTGAAGAAGCCCAAGGCCGAGGCTCCTCCCGCCGGCCTTCAGCCCGGAGAGACCCTTGCCCAGTCGCTTGAAGAGGGGCTTGCCGCACGGAAGGAGGAGATTGAGGAGATTAACCTTGAGAGCGACCCCATATATTTAAAAATAGTTGAAGTGGCCAAGGACTACCCCGACTTAATCAGTAACGTTATAACCAAGTGGATGAGAGAAGAGGGGCTGAGATGATAGACCTTGAGGACTTTACACCCCTCGTTGAGTGCATTCAGGCCTCTAAAGAGGAGGAGGATAAGGAGGCCTTTTACCAGAAGCAGCTTCTTGCCCTAAGGGAGCAGTTCCAGAAGGAGCTGGAGAGGGTGCGTCGGGAGGCTTACCGCAAGGGGTTTGAAGAGGGGGTGAAGAAGGCCTCTGCAGAGCTTGAGAAGCGGTTTTCAAAGGAGCTTAACCAGGTAAAACGCTCTTACGAGGAGAGGCTCTCTTCCCTCTCTGTGAATATTGATTCGTTAGTTGAGGAGCTCAACGGCTCCCTCTCTCAGGTTCAGAATAACTTCCTCGAGGCCGTTTCGGAGGCCCTTGTTGAGCTTTTAAGTTTCCTCTACATCGACCCTTCAAACGCTCCCTTCGTTAAAGAGAAACTTCAGGAGCTACTTGAGGAATTTAAAGATGAGCCCCTCCTTACCGTTGAAGTAGGTAAGGGGCTTGCCGAGCACGTTACCGGCGAGTTCGTTAAAGTGAACCCCGAGCTCGGCGATAACGACTTTAGAGTGAAGTTTAAAGAGTTCACCGTTGAGTCCTCCCTCCGGGAAAAGATTAACTTGGTGAGAGATGAGCTTAAAAGAGAGGCTAAGAAGGCTGCCCAGGTATAAGGTTGTGGGGCAGGTTACCGGCGTTAAGGGGGAGGTTATAGAGGCGAAGCTCCCCGGCGTCTGTATAGGGGACTTCTGCACGGTTGACGGAAAGCTTCCTGCGGAAGTTGTTGGGTTTAAAGAGGGTAAGGCCCTGCTTATGGCCTACAGCGATACAGACGGTATAACCACGGGTAACCCCGTTGAGGTGAAGCTCTCGGGGCTGAAACTGGGGGTGTCGGACGAGCTGCTTGGTGCGGTTATAGACCCCTTCGGTAAGGTTTTAAACGGGAAAGAATTCACCCCGACCGACTTCGTTCCCCTGAAACCCGACCCGGTTAACCCTATGGAGCGGGAGAGGATAAGGGAGCCCCTTGATTTGGGCATCAGAGTGATAAACGGCCTGCTCACCGTAGGCAGGGGGCAAAGACTCGGGGTGTTTGCGGGTGCCGGGGTTGGCAAGAGTACCCTGCTGGGAATGGTTGCCCGCTACACCGAGGCAGACGTTACCGTAGTTGCCCTCATCGGTGAGCGGGGAAGGGAGGTAAGGGAGTTCTTGGAGGATGCCCTCGGTGACGGCATAAACCGCTCGGTTGTGGTTGTTGCGACTTCCGATATGCCTCCCCTTGCAAAGGTGAGGGCCGCTTATGCCGCTTTTGCAGTTGCCGAGTACTTCTCCGCCCGGGGTAAGAAAGTTCTGCTTTTGCTCGACTCCCTTACCCGCTTTGCAATGGCCCAGAGGGAAATCGGGCTTTCTGTTGGGGAGCCGCCCACTTCAAAGGGCTACACCCCTTCGGTTTTCTCTGCCATGGCAAGGCTCGTTGAGAGGGCCGGGAACTTCGGCTCGGGCGGCAGTATTACCGGGATATTTACGGTTTTGGTGGAGGGAGACGACATCTCCCTCGACCCCGTTGCAGATGCCGCCGTCGGTCTTTTAGACGGTCATATAGTTCTGTCGAGGGAGATGGCAAACAGGCGCCTCTTCCCTGCGGTAGATGTTTTAAAGAGCATCAGCAGGCTTACCCCCCAGATAGTTCCCGAAGAGATACTTACTGCACAGTCGGTTATTTTTGAACTTGAATCTATTTACAGGGAAAATAGCGACCTCATTCAGCTCGGCCTCTATAAAAAGGGCACCTCTCCCCTGATTGACCTTGCCATCTGGGCCCACTCAAGGCTTGAAGGTTACATAAGGCAGGGTATAAACCAACGGGTTAACCTAAAGGAGAGTTTTGAGCAGCTACTCAGTTTGGTAAACTCAATTCTTGAGGAGGGAAGTCGCCATGGCGTTAGATGGAATAACGGCCAGTTTGAATACTGATTCAAACGTTAAAGTTGTGGGGCCCGACTACGACAACTCAAAAATGAGTAAAGAGGACTTTTTGAAGATCCTCCTTGCCAACCTCCAGTGGCAGGACCCCCTCCAGGCAGAGGATATAAGCCAGTTCATAGACGACAGCGTAAAGCTGAGGGAGATGGAGGCCCTCAACGACTTTGAAAACTCTGTCGATAAGATGGTTTCCACTTTAAACTCCCTGTCGCTCTTTTACGCCTCCGGCTTTATAGGTAAGCTGATTCTCTACAAGGGGAACCAGACTTACGTAGAGAACGGGAAGGGGTATGTTTCGTTTACCCTTCCTTCCGATGCCGCTTCTGTTACCGTTGAGGTTCTTGACCAAAACGGCAACGTTGTTGAAGAGAAGGAGCTAACGAACCTCTCTGCCGGAACTTATCCCTTTGAGATAGACAACCCCGACCTACCCGACGGCTACTACACGGTTTACGTTACGGCGAAGGACGCAAACGGAAACTCTATAGATATGACTGTTGAATCACGAGCTTTAGTTCAGTCCGTTGTTAAGGGAGACGACGGCAAGGTTTACATAAAAACCGCCGTTTCCGAAATACCTCTTGATGAAATCATCGGGATAGGAGGGTAGCCATGTTACAGTCTTTCTACACGGCTTTTACAGGGTTAACGGCAGATAAGCGTTGGCTCTCCATTATATCCGACAACATTGCCAACGTTAACACCGTGGGCTTCAAGGCCGAAAGGGCCGTTTTCGAGGACCTGCTTGCAAGGAGCCTCACCACTTTTAAGAACGGTGCGCCTGTGAACACCGAAATCGGGGGAGGAGTTTTCGTAAGCGCCACCGTTAAGGACTTCAGCCAGGGAACCTTTATGAACACCAACAATCCCCTCGACCTTGCCCTCGACGGCGAAGGTTTCTTCATGGTGAGGGACAACCAAGGGCTGACCTACTACACCAGGAACGGTGAGTTCAGGCTCGACGCCAACGGCGACCTTATAAACATGCTAGGGATGAAGGTTCAGGGCTGGATGCTCGATGATAACGGCAACATGGCGGGAGCCATAAGTAACATTACGGTTCCCATGAGTATGGACCCGAAAGTTACGAAGAATATCTCTTTTGAGGAGCCTTCGAACCTTGATTCGAGGGCCGATGTTATCACCGCCCAGTTCGACCCGGCGAACTCCACAACCTACAACTACGTGAACTCTCAGACTGTTTACGACTCCCTCGGAAATCCCCATACTCTCACCTACTACTTCCAGAAGATAGATACCGGAACCTGGAGGGTTTACACCCTTATAGACGGCACGCTTACTCCGGTAACCGACGGTAACGGTAACTACTACGAGTACGTAACTCTGAAGTTTGACAGCAACGGTAATGTTGTTTCTGCCGGTTCCGACACTCAGGTCTCCCTTGCCCAGAACGAGCAGGATACGGGAACCAACGGCGCCTTTACCCTTGCCAACCCGCCGGTTATAGGCAGCGTTCACATAAAGGCGATAGACGGCGTTACCGTTAACATCCACGACGAGGGAGACGGCGACGGCGACGGCATAGGGAACCTTGTTGATGAGAACGGTAACGTTGTGGGAACCATTAACTACGCAACCGGCGAGATTCAGCTTGAGGGGGATTACGCCAACTCCTCTTCTATAACCGTTGACTACCTTTACAACCCGACTGCGGCCACGGCTACCCTCGACTACAAGGATATCACCATAACCGGTTACGACCCCAATACCGGGGCTCAAACTCCTTTCACTTTTGCCGTTAATTACGAGAAGCTTAGGCAGCTGGCTTCCGACTTTATCTTCTACGCTCAGCAGGATGGAAACAGCAAGGGAGACCTTATGGCTGTTGCCGTAAGTGAGGACGGCGTTATTAAGGCTACCTACTCTAACGGGAAGGTAAAGGATATCGCCCGCCTTGCCATAGCTACGTTTAAGGACAAGGAGATGCTCGTTCGTAAGGGTAGCTGGCTTTACGTTCCCAACGTTCAGACCTTTACGCCGGTGATAATGCCGGGAGGTGTTATCTCTAAGGTGAGAAGCGGTATGCTGGAGATGTCCAACGTTGATATAGCCAACGAGTTTATAAACCTCATAACGGCGCAGCGCTCTTACCAGGCGAACGCAAGGGTGATTACCACCGACGACCAGATTCTTCAAGAGACCATGAATATCAAGAGGTAACGGGGTTGTAGATGGCTGAAGAGGAAAAGGAGAAGCAGGGTCAGGAGGAGAAGAAGGGAGGAGGTAAGAAGAAGCTCATCATTCTCCTTGTTCTTCTCCTCCTTTTGGCCGGTGGCGGCGGTGCCGCCTATAAGTTTCTCGTTTTAGATAAGAAGGCCCAGAGTAAGGAGAAGCAGGCCCAGAAGATAATAGAGGAGATTAAGGCCACCGAGAACGTTGGGGTGATGTTTGACCTGGGGACTTTCGTTGTTAACCTTGCAGACCCCGATATTGAGCGTTACCTGAAGGTCTCTATCGTTCTTGAGCTTAAGGACCAGAAGGTTCAGCAGGAGGCTCAAAAGCGTTTGCCGGAGATTAAAGACGCCATAACTACTCTCCTCCTGACTAAGAAGTCTTCGGAGATAAGGACTCCCGAGGGTATAGAGTTCTTGAAGGAGGAGATTGCAAAGAGGGTGAACGCCATATTGCCTCTGGGCGGCGTTAAGAACGTTTACTTCACCGAGTTTATCATCCAGACAGGGTAGGTGATGGAGGTTGAGAAGGAGTTAACCGAGAAGCTGGAGCGTTTTAGCGATATAGAGCTGAAGATATCGCTCGTTGTTGGCAGGAAGGTTATGCCCTTTTCTAAGGTTTTGAAGTTGAAGGAGGGTGACATTATCACCCTTGATAAGAAGCTCGACGACTACCTTGAGGTGACTCTGAACGACCAGGAGTTTGGGATAGGCGAGCTTATAGTGATTAACGATAAGGTCAGTTTGAGGTTGGTTGACCTTGTATAGTGAGGAGCTTCGTTTCCTTATAACAAGCGGGGCTTTTATTGCCCTGCTTTTTGCCGTTTATCTGCTGGTTCAGCGGTTCGGCAGGGGAGCTCTTCCCTTTTCCGGCAGGCGGTACGTAACGGTTGTGGAGAGGGTTCCTTTAACGAAGGACTCGGGAATCCTCCTTTTGAGGTGCAGGGGACGGCTTTTACTTTTGCACTACGGCCCTTCCGGGGCGACTCTACTTAAAGAGTGGGGCGATGAGGAAGGTGGTGTTCCTTACTGCGACTCTCTTTCCCCTTCAGGCGCAGGGAGCAACCCTCAACGAGCTGACGGCGAAGCTGGGTAACTTAGATATAACTTTAAAGCTCGTTTTCCTCGTTACGCTTCTTGCAGTTGTTCCTTCGCTCCTTATTGCGCTGACCAGCTTCACCCGCATCGTTATCATTCTGTCGCTTTTAAGGCACGCCCTTGGAACGCCGCAGACTCCTCCAAACCAAGTAGTTATAGCCCTTTCGCTCTTTCTCACCTTCTTTACGATGGCCCCCACCTTCGAGAAGATAGACAAAGAGGCCTTAAAGCCTTACCTGAACGGCCAGATAACTGCCGTTGAGGCGGTGGAAAGGGCCTCTCGCCCCTTAAAGGAGTTTATGCTTCACAACACGAGGAAGGAGGATTTGAAGCTCTTCCTTGATATACGGAACGAAAGGCCCAAAGGCCCCGAGGAGGTCTCCTTTGTAACGCTGGTTCCCGCCTTTATGGTGAGCGAGATAAAAACGGCCTTTGAGTTTGTGTTCGTCATATTCCTGCCCTTTATGGTTATAGACCTGCTTGTTGCCAGCATTCTGATGTCTATGGGTATGATGATGATTCCGCCTATGATGCTCTCGTTGCCCTTTAAGCTCATTCTGTTTGTGGTTTCCGGCGGCTGGGAGCTTCTAATAAAGTCGATTATAGTGAGCTACCGATGACGGTTGAGCAGATAATTTTTCTCGGCAGGCAGATGCTCGAGGTGGCGTTGTTGGTTGGGGCACCCGTTCTCCTGATAACTTTTTTTGTAGGTATAGCCATAAGCGTTCTGCAGGCCGCCACCCAGATTCACGAGATGACGTTAACCTTTATTCCCAAAATTCTCGCCGCCTTTGTTGCTATTTTTATCTTCGGCGGTTGGATGTTTATGAAACTGGTTGAGTACACCAAGGAGAACTTCCAGCTTCTGCTTCAGATGGTAAGATGAGTGAGCTTCTCACCTACTTCTCCTCCCACTTTTGGAGCTTTCTGTTTGTTTTCCTGCGGCTCTCCTCCCTTTTCATCGCCTTCCCCTTTATTTCGGGCCTTAACGTCCCCCTTACGGTTAGGGTTGTCCTGGTTCTTGCCTTCTCGTTTTTCGTCTCTTCATTCGTTACGGTTGAGCCCGGGAGCCTGACGCTCTTTGAGTTTGCCCTTGCGGTTTTAAAAGAGTTGCTTTTGGGCCTTTCCCTTGCTCTCGTTGTTTACATCTTCTACGCCGTTTTTCTGTTTGCCGCCGACCAGATTAGTTACCTGATGGGCCTGACCGTTGTTAACATGTTCGACCCCACCTTCGGGATGGTTTCGGTTCTGGGTAGGTTTTTCGTTTACGTTTTCTACGCCCTCTTCTTCGCCACGGGAGCCTACAGGCTCTTTATAGGAGCCTTGGTTGAGAGCTTCAAGCTCATTCCCCCGGGAGGCGCAAGTTTTAAAGGCCCCCTTTTCAAGTTCCTCTTTCAGGAGGCTGGCCTAATCTTCTCCTTCGGCTTCCAGATGGCCTTCCCTTTTCTGCTGGTTCTCTTCATAACCAACCTTGCCCTTGCCCTCGTTAACAGGCTCATTCCCCAGATTAACGTTTTTATTGTGGGACTGCCCCTGCAGCTTTTCGTTGGGCTCGTTGCCCTCTCTGTGGGCTTTTCGGTTGTTGTCCTATTTGGCGAGAACCTCATTCAGCGCCTTGTGGAAGACCTTATAACCCTTTTGAGGTTAACCGGCGGTGGCTAAGGACCCTTCAAAAACCGAAAAGGCGACGCCGCGGCGGCGTCAGAAGGCCCGTGAAGAGGGACAGGTCTTAAGGAGCCAGGACCTCTCTATCGCCTTTTCGCTGGTTCTTGTTGCGGTCACCCTCTTTTTCTACCTGCCCTTTGCCTTTAGGGAGCTTTTGAAGCTCTTTAACTACACTTTTGAAGAGCTACCCTTCCTTGAGCTGAACCAGTTCGTTTTTGTCTCGCTTGAGATTTTGGCCCTTTTAACCTTCCCCGTTTTCTTGGTTCTACTCGTCGGGGGGGTTTTGAGTAACGTTGTCCAGTTCGGCTTTCTCTTTACCCTTAAGCCCCTCGTTCCGAAGCTCGACCCCATAAACCCCGTTAAGGGGTTCCAGCGGCTTTTTTCGCTGAAGACCCTGTTTGAGCTTGTTAAAAGCCTGGTGAAGCTGGGTTTTGCCTCGGCCGTGGGCTACTTTGCGGTAAAGTACCTTACCCGATACTTCACCTCTTACGCCTCCTTCCCACTGGAGGTTCAGCTCTACTACCTTGCCAAGAGTCTGGTTGTTCTCGTTGTGGCCTTTGCCCTTTTAGCCGTTCCCGTAGCCGGCCTCGACTTCCTCTACCGCCGCTGGGAGTACGAGGAGAACCTTAAGATGAGCAAGCAGGAGGTAAAGGAGGAGCGGAAGCAGTACGAGGGCCACCCGCTTATAAAGTCTGAAATCAGGAAGAGACAGCGGCAGCTTGCCATGCGCCGTATGATGGCCGAAGTCCCTAAAGCGGACGTTGTTATAACGAACCCGGAGCACTACGCCGTTGCCCTTAAGTACGAGAGGGGTAAGATGTACGCCCCCAAGGTTGTGGCAAAGGGGGTCGATTCGGTTGCCCTGAAGATTAAGGAGATTGCCCTTGAACACGGCGTTCCCGTAGAGGAGAACCCTCCCCTTGCAAGGGCCCTCTACGAGAGCTGCGAGGTGGGGGACTTCATTCCTGAGGAGTTTTACCGAGCTGTTGCCCGGATTCTTGCAAAGATTTACAGACGGCGGCGGCGCTTTTAAAGGTTGTGAGGTACTTTACAATCTGGCTCACCACTTTCGGGTCTACGTAGTCGAGTATGGCCCCCGCCTTTCTGGCCTTCATGTTGTAGAGAATCAGGGCGGCCTCTTTGGGGTCTTGAAGGGCCGATATCTTCTGGCCGGCAAGCTCCGGGTCCATTTTGGAAAACATCTGGGCCAGCTTTTTGTACCTCTCGCTCTGGGCCTGTTTGAGCTCTTTTTCGAGCTCTCTGCGGGCCTCCTCCAGGGCTTTGCGCTCTGCCTCTATTTTCTGCAGGAGCTTCCGGTTCTCCTGAATGAGCACCTTTACCTGCTTTCTCATCTGTTCGAGCCGCTTCAGCTCTTTCTCTATCTCTACTTTCTGGGCCTTCTGGGCGAGTGCGGCGGTAGAGGTTGCCAGGTTAACCGCCACCGCTGCCGCTAAGAGCTTGGTAAACGAGCCTCTCAAGGAGTATCTCCTCCTTCTTGGTTTCCTGAAGCTCTCTTTTCTTTCTGAAGCTCTTCAGTAGTTTCACCTGGGCGTTCAGCAGGCCCATCTGCTCCTTTAGGGCCTCTATCTCGCTCTCGAGCTTTGCCTCTTTTGCCCTGAGCGCCTCTATCTCTTTAAGGGTTTCATGGCCGAACTGAGCGGTGAGCCATAGTTCCACAGCGGGGGAGGTGCCGGCCTTGAACAGGCCTTCGAGCCTGCTCTCCCTTTCGGAGATGGCCCTCCTGGTTTCGCTAAGCTCCTTAAGAAGCTGCTGGAGTTTCCGCTTGAGCTCTGTTAACTCCCTTTCCTTGAGCTTCTCTACAAGCTTTACCTTTTTCATCCTCTGTTCTTAAGGGCCAGCTGGGCGAGCTTCTGCTGCTCCTTTTTCACAAAGTCGTGAATGCTCTTTTGCTCATCCGGCTTTATCTTCTCGAACTTCACGCCGTAGCAGGTTGTATGGCGGCGCGGGTAAACGTTTACAACCGAGCTCTTCAGGGTGTAGTTCCTGCCGTTGAGGGAGAACTTCAGAATCAGCTCCGTTGTGGGCAGGAGCTCCTCCTGTAAGTCCTCTAAGGAGATGCACACCTTGGCGCCTCCGGCAGAGATGTCAACGATTTCTGCTGGAATCCAGCGAACCTGCTCCTTCTCCTTGTCGTAGAGGCCTACCTGGGCTGGGAGCTCAACTTCAACCCTTGCGTACTCCCTGCGCTGGTAGCGGGTCATTTCGAAGGTGTGGGGCATCTGGATAACCAGCTTCCCGTTCTCTGTGAACACCCGCTCTACGGTGTTTTCAAACTTGTAGATGCCGTCTCCCTTCCGTATGAAGGAGACGGTAACTTTCTGGCCCGGCTCAAGGTGGGGCCTTCCCTCTATAACGGCCCAGTACATGTAGCGCTCGTCTTTGTCGAAGAGGGCTATGTCTATCCGGGTGTTGTCGGGCAGGTAGAGCTTTGCCGGCTGGAAGAGCTCTATGTCTTTCGTGCTCACAAGGGGAACGAAGTAGGGAACGTAGTCGAACCCCAGCTTTGAGCGCATGTCTTGGATGAGCTTCTCGTCGGGATTGGGGTCGGTTTTTAAGTAGAGGTCTACAACTTTCTCGAAGGGAGCCTTAAACTCGAGGGTGAGGAATGGGTCTCTCCCGAGCTTCTGAGAGTAGGTCCAGAGGATTTCCGCCTCCCTCTCCGTTAGGCCCCTCTCAAGGGCCTCCTTGAAGAACGACTCCCTGAGCCTTTTGGTTCGCAGGTACTCCCTTATAAGCCCCGCCAGTATGAAAAAGAGGATTATGCTGACAAGCAGCAGGATGAATATCAGAATCGTCTCTATTTTCGCCGCAGGAAACCGGAGAAAGCTGAGGTCTCTCACTCCCTCGTCCTCATTATGGGTTGTGTTGATTGTAGCATAGCTCCCTTAATGGACATTCTCGGCAGTTCGGCCGCGTTTTACAGTATCTCTTGCAGAGCTCCACTATTAGGGCGTGAAGCTCTTTATACTCCTTTAGGTGCTCCTCTGTAGGCGGAATCTCCCCCTCAACGAGGGTCTTCACCCGGTTGTAGCTAACCGACTCGCCCTCCAGAACCCCAAGCCTGTAAAGGAGCCTCTTTGTGTACTTATCTACAACGAAGGAGGGCTTATCGAGGGCGTAAAGCAGTATGGAATCGGCCGTTTCCGGCCCTATCCCTTTTACGTTTAAGAGCTTCGGCCTTAAAACTTTAAGGGGTTGTGCCTTTAACCCCTCTATTCCCCCTTCCCTTACCACAAACCGGGAGAGCTCCTTTAGATACCGGGCCTTCTGCCTGAAAAAGCCCGCCGGCTTTATGAGGTTTTGAAGCTCTCCTTCATCGGTTGAACTCAGGGCCTCGGGGGTTAACAGGTTCGCCTTCTTAAGGTTTCCTACGGCCCTTGAGGCGTTCTCCCAAGTTGTATTTTGAGTGAGCACTGCCCCTACGCACACCTCAAACGGCGTCTCTGCCGGCCACCAGTTCTGGGGGCCGAAGTGCTCAAGGAGAACTTGAAGCAGTTGGGCTATACTTAAACCTGCCATACCGAAAATTTAAACCCGGAGAGCAGCCCATGATAGACCTTCACACTCACACAATCTTCAGCGACGGAGAGCTTATCCCCAGCGAGCTTGTGAGAAGGGCAGAGGCCAAAGGCTACAGGGCCATAGCTCTGACCGACCATGTAGACCACTCAAACTACGACTTCGTGATAGAGAGGGTTTCAAGGGCCTGCGAGCTCTTGAACAGAGAAACATCCCTGGTTGTTATTCCCGGCGTAGAGATAACCCACGTTCCGCCTGCCGCAATTCCCGAGCTCATACACAGGTGCAGGAACGCCGGGGCCCTTATAGTGGTTGTTCACGGGGAGACCGTTGTTGAACCCGTTGCGCCGGGAACCAACCTTGCCGCCATAGAGGGGGGTGCCGACATCCTTGCCCACCCCGGCCTCTTAACCGAGAGGGAGGCCGAATTTGCCGCAGAAAAGGGCGTTTACCTTGAGATAACCGCCAGGCGGGGCCACAACATCACCAACGGCCACGTTGTGAGGCTTGCGAGGGAAGCGGGGGCAAAGCTGGTTATAAACACCGACGCCCATTCCCCCTCGGACCTCATAACAAGGGCCTTTGCCGTTACCGTAGGAGTGGGGGCCGGGCTTACGGTTAGCGAAGTGGACGCCTGCTTTGTAAACAGTGAAACGCTCGTTAAACGCTTGACTGGCCGTAGCTTAGGGTAGAAATTTTCTCCTGGAGGCGGACGGGGGCTGGTGTCCCCCCCGGACTTCAAATCCGGTGGCCCCGCTTGGAGCGGGGTGGTGGGTTCGATTCCCATCCGCCTCCGCCATATTTTGCTTTAGTTGAGATAAAAAACTAAGGGGAGAGGAATTACCTCTCCCCTTGAGATAATAATTAAGCCGTTTGTAGCTTAGTATTTATTTGAACCTATCATGTAGTCAGTTATGTAACCATTTGAATCTACCCCAACTCCTGTAAAGTATCCGTCCTCGGGGTCAAGGAATATATATCCTTTGTTGCCCTGAGGATCTGTTAGAGTTAAAGTTCCATTAACAGGGGAATTAGGAGTTAAAGTGCCATTTTCTTCGTATCCTATATCTGCTGGGTCGTCGCACCAAATGGTTTTTGCTAAGTATTTATATGTATTAGTTGAATTGTCATACCAAACTTTGACAGTTCCAAAGCAGTCTTCATCGTATTGAACGTCGTAGGAGTAATAACTGTATGTTCCGGTTATCTCGTTTTGAGTAAGTGCTTTTTGCTCTAAACCGATACCAAAGCCATTTGGTAGGTCAACTATAAAACCTGCTCTACTAATGCCTGGTTTAATTATTACATGGTAGGTATTTCCGTAGCTGTCGGTGGCGTTAACATAATTTTCACTTGTCATCTGCCAAGAACCGGAGTCCTCAAGATTTCCAGAGAAATCGTACATTGTCCAAGTGTGGTCGGAGTTTAGTCTGATAGTGTATCCGCCTACCTCACCAGTATTTAAAACTTCTACATAAACAAAATCTTTCCCTGCTATTTCAGAATCTGTCAAGTTACCTATATTGCTAAGTCCTACGAGAAGAGTGTCTGTTCCGTTTATTATGACGTCTGCGAAACCTATGTTTCCGGATAACATCATATATACTTGCGTTCCATTAACTTCACCCTTGTAGAAGGGTTTTTGTTGGTTTACTTGAATAGTCATGTTCCCTTTGACATCTCCAAATACGGGACCTTGGACTTCATAGGTTAAGCTGTTCCCGTTGAGTGAAAATTTAGCTAGATCACCTTGAGATGCGGCGCCTAAGTATGTAACGGAGGTTGCAGTAGTATTTTCACTAGATAGATTAGTGCTTCCTCCACCTCCGCCTCCGCAGCTGCTTAAAGCGACTAACAATGTTAGTAGAGTTAGACTTTTTTTCATCTTTCTCCCTCCTGGTTTTTTCTTTTGCTGCTGTGTTTATAATGAATTTCATTGGTCAAGATAAAATATTTACAGGGTTATGTTAAATAAGTTTTGTTAAATCTTTTAATGTCTTGATGCTTTTAAAGGTTTTGAGGTTATTTTTCTTGGCTTCCTTTTCGCGCACCTCTTCCAGCTTTACCCTTCTTACCTCCCCTGTAAGTCCAATCTCACCAAACAGTGCAACGTCTTCCCTAACCGGCCTCTCAAAGTAACTTGAGACTATTGCCGCCGCAACCGGGAGGTCTACGGCCGGCTCGTCCACCTTTACCCCTCCCACAACGTTTACGAAAACGTCGAAGTTCCTGAGCGGAATTCCCAGCTCCTTCTCCAGGACTGCAACGATTATCGAGAGCCTGTTGGGGCTTATCCCCTTGGCCTTCCTCTGGGGGGTTGTGAATATTGCCCTCGTTACAAGGGCTTGGACCTCTAAGAGTATCGGCCTACTCCCCTCTATTCCCGCAAAGATGACAGAGCCCGCCTTCCCTTTAGGCCTTTCTGCCAGGAAGAACTGTGAAGGATTGGGAACCTCTTTTAGGCCCGACTCTGTCATCTCGAAAACGGCGAGCTCCCCCGAGCTTCCGAACCTGTTTTTTAAGCTCTTTAGAATCCTGAAGTTGTAGCCCCTGTCCCCTTCAAACTGGAAAACGGCATCTACTATGTGTTCCAAAACCTTGGGGCCTGCAATGCTCCCTTCCTTTGTCACGTGGCCTACTATGAAGGAGGTGAGCCTCCTTCTCTTTGAGAGGTTTGTTATGAAGGCCGCCGACTCCCTAACCTGAGATACAGAACCGGCTGCAGACTCTATTTCGGGAAGGTAGAGGGTCTGGATGGAGTCGAAAACCGCGAACAGGGGGTTCAGCTTCTCTACGGCCTGTGCAATTGCCTCCAGGTTGTTCTCGGCGAGTAGGTAGAGGTTCTTGCTCTCTACGCCGAGTCTTCTTGCTCTCAGCGCCACCTGCTCCGGAGATTCCTCAGCTGTTACGTATAGAACCCTGCCCTTTTCGGCCAGTAGCCCCGCCACCTGGAGTAGCAGGGTGGATTTCCCTACGCCCGGCTCTCCGGAGAAAAGTGAGACCGAGCCCTTTACGATTCCCCCTCCGAGAACCCTATCGAGCTCCTCTATGCCGGTTCTGAGCCTCTCCTGCGGTTTCCCCGTTACTTCTCCTATGGGAACGGGCTCGGAGATTTCGCTCTCTACCCAACGCCTTTGTCTCTTTGGCTTGGGGCTCTCTACTTCCTCTACGAAGCTGCCCCAGCTGCCGCACTCGGGGCACCTGCCGGCCCACTTGGGAGTCCTGTAGCCGCACTCCTGACAGACAAAAACGGTTCTCTTTTTGGCCAACCCGCCTCCGAAAGGGGTTCTCGCTTAAAAGATAGCCCGTGCGGCGTTGTATGTGAGGAAGGCGGCGCTCCAAGCAACGGCAAGCTCAACTGCTACAACCCCTGCTGGGAACTTCCAGCTTCCGCTCTCCTGCTTTATTGCGGCAATTGTTGCAACGCAGGGGATGTAAAGGAGGGTGAACACTAAGAAGGCGAATGCGCTTTCGGGGGTGAAGGTGCTCTGGATTACCTTTATCAGGCCGCTTTCTCCGGTTCCGTAAAGGGTTCCCATTGTTCCTACCACAACTTCCTTCGCCAGTGCCCCGAATATCAGCGCCACTATCGGCTTCCAGTCTTGGATGCCTATAGGCTCAAATACCGGCAGCAGGGCCTTCCCCACTCTGCCTACGAGGCTGTTCTCTCCTGCGTACCCGCTTCCCGGTGGAAGGGAGGCAAGGGCCCATATAACGAGGGAGGCTGCGAATATAACGGTTCCCGCTTTGGTTATAAACTCTCTTACCTCAATTAGGGTCTGGTTCACTACAACGCTCCAGGCCGGCAGTTTGTAGGGGGGAAGCTCTATGAAGAAGTCGTCTTCTTCGCTCTTTAAGAACTTGGACATAACGGTGGCCAGCCCGAGCGCAAGGAGAACGCCAAAACCGTATAGGCCGAGCATAACCGATGCCTGGTGCTCTCGGAAGAAGGCCGCTACGAATACTGTGTACACTGTAAGCCGTGCGCTGCAGGACATCCAGGGGATTATTGCCATTGTTATGAGCTTCTGGTAGTGCGACCTCATTGCCCTGGTTGCGTAAACGGCCGGAACGTTGCACCCGAACCCCAGTATCATGGGAATCACCGAGGCTCCGCTGAGGCCGAATTTCCTCATGAAGTTGTCCCAAAGGGCCGCTGCCCTTGCCATGTATCCGGTGTCTTCAAGTACGGCCATCAACAGGTAGAGGATGGCAAGAACCGGAAGGAAGACCATAACGGCGCCGATGCCTGCAAGAATACCGTCGTTTACCAGGGAGAGTAGTGTTGGGTTTTGAATCACCTTTCCCACAACCTCAGGCAGTAGGCCGCTGAAGAGCCAGTCTATCGCCTCGCTCAGCGGCTGCGAAAGGGTAAAGGTGAGCTTGAAAACTGCCCACATTACTGCAAAGAATATGGGAATCCCGGTTAGGGGGTTTGTTACGATTTTGTCCACTTTATCGCTTAATCTTTCTACTTCGGGCTCTTTCTCCCCGCTTTTTACAACTTTTCTCGCTATTTTTGAGGCTAGCAGGAACCGCTCCCTGGCGATGAGGGAGGGGAGGTCGCAGTTGTAGAGGGGGTGAAGCTCTTTCTCGATTCTCTCAATCTCTTTCAGGATTTCGTCTGAGTTCTTAAAGTGGTTCTTTAGGTACTGGGTGACTTCCTCGTCCTTTTCCAGGAGCTTCACCGCAAACCACCTTAAGTTGAAGGGGAAGTTGGGGGGAAGCTCGCCTTTCAGCTTTAGCTTTAAAAGCTCAATAGCGTTTTCCACTTTTTCCGAGTATGTGGGCGTGAATCCTTCAGGTTTAAGGTCCCCGGTTGCCACCATTAGAAACGTTTCTGATAACTCCTCCAGCCCTTTCCTTTTAAGGGCGGAAACCTCTACAACCGGAAGGCGTAAAAGCTTGGCAAGCTCTTTTGAGTTCACCGAAAAGCCGAACTCTTTCAGCTCATCTACCTTGTTGAGTGCTACCACGGGCCTGATGCCCATCTCTAAAAGCTCTAAGGTAAGGTAGAGGTTTCTTCCCAGGAGCGTTGCGTCTATAACGTTTGCAACTACGTTGTAGTCGCCGCTTAAGAGGAAGTTCCTCGTTACCCGCTCCTCGAGGGTAAAAGATGTAAGGCTGTATATACCGGGGAGGTCTATAAGTTCAATCTCAAAGCCTTTAAAGTGGTATTTCCCTACCTTCTTCTGAACAGTTACCCCCGGCCAGTTTCCAACCTTCTCACTTGTGCCGGCAAGGGCGTTCATAATGGCCGTTTTACCTACGTTTGGGTTACCTACAAGAGCCACCTTTACCCTTTTCATTCAACCTCCCTAACCTCTACCTTGGCTGCCATTCCCTTTCCTATTGCCACCCTACTTCCGGCAACCTCTACTATAAACGGGCCGGGAGGGGATTTAATCACCCTTACCCGTGCTCCCGGGTATATCCCTATTGCTGCGAGCCTGTTCCTTACCCCGAGTCCGCCTTCTATATTTAGAATCTCAACCGTGCTTCCTTCCCTTGCTTCAAGTAACTTCATACTTAGCTCCTCCTAAGTTAGATAGTATTAACTTTGTTAAATAGTGTCAACGGCGGTCCAGTTTATATAATCTGACAACCTATAAAACAACCGGAAGGAGGGCTCTATGGACGTAAAGAAAATACCCCCGGGCAAGAACCCGCCAGAGGACATCTACGCTGTTATAGAAATTCCTCAGGGCTCAAACGTTAAGTACGAAGTTGACAAAGAGAGCGGAGCGATTTTCGTTGACCGCTTCCTCTTTACCCCCATGTTCTACCCTGCAAACTACGGCTTCGTTCCAAACACCCTTGCAGACGACGGCGACCCCATAGACGTTCTGGTAATCTCCCGCCAACCCGTAGTTCCCGGAAGCGTAATAAGGTGCAGGCCTATCGGGGTTTTAGTTATGGAAGATGAGAGCGGTCAGGACGAGAAAATCCTTGCCGTTCCCGTTGACAAACTCGACCTTACGTTCAAGAACGTTAAGGAGATTACCGACCTTCCCGAGGCCACCCTCAACGAAATCAAACACTTCTTTGAACACTACAAGGACCTTGAGCCCGGCAAGTGGGTGAAGGTTAAAGAATACAAGGGTAGCGCCGAAGCCAAGGAGATGATTAAGAGGGCAATTGAGAACTGTAAGTAGAATTTTGGGGAGCGGGAGCTCCCCTTTGCTTTTGAAACCAATTTCATAAGGTAGAATAATGAACCAGCTTAATGATTTGACCTTTTTTACGAATGAACCAGGAAGGAAACTCATAGATAGATTTAAAACTCTTTTTAAAGATACAAAAGAGCTTGACGTGATAGTAGGTTATTTTTATCTTTCTGGCCTCTATCAACTTCATGAAGAGCTTAAAAAGGTTGATAGAATAAGAATAATAGTAGGAATCCAAGTTGGAAAGAATGTATGGAATCTGGTTCAGTTAGCTAAGAATATAAAGAAGCAGAAAGAAGAGTATCTTAATATGGTTGTTGAAGAGCTTTCTTCGGCCTCTTTTGAAGAGAGTTTTAAGAAAGAAGAGGCAATTAGAGACTTTATCAACTGGATAGAGGAAGGTAAGCTTCAGATAAAGTATTACCCGTACTCTCCCCTTCATGCGAAACTCTACATCTTTAAGAGCAGGAGCGGGATAGATTTTGGTAGGGTTATCACGGGCTCCTCAAACTTTACCATTTCAGGTTTAAAGGATAACCTTGAGTTTAACGTTGAACTGAAAAATGCAACTGACGTTCAATTTGCAATTGAGCGGTTTGAAGAACTCTGGGAAAAGTGTATAGATATTTCAGCAGATATCGTTGCCACCATAAAAGGGAAAACCTGGCTTAACGATGAAATTACCCCTTATGAACTTTACCTGAAGTTTCTCTATGAGTTTTTTGGAGAGCAGATTGATGTCGAGAATGAAGAGGATATACCATTTCCAGAGGGCTTTAAGAAGCTCCAATATCAGGTTGAAGCTGTTATAGATGCAGAGAAAAAGCTGAGAACTCACGGTGGAGTTTTCCTTTCAGATGTTGTTGGCCTCGGGAAAACCTTCATTGCAGCAATGCTTGCCTCAAAGCTTAGAAAAAGAACTCTTGTCTTTGCACCTCCACACTTAAAAGATTATTGGGAGGAGACTTTAAGGAAATTCCTTGTTCCCGGTTTTCTGGTAGAGTCAGCTGGAAAGCTTCCCTCCCTTGACCCTAAGGATTTTGATGACTATAAACTTGTAATAGTTGATGAAGCTCACCGGTTTAGGAATGAAGATACAAAGAGTTATAAGGTTCTTCACGAAATCTGTCGAAAGAAGAATGTAATTTTGGTTACGGCGACTCCTTATAACAATAGGCCTTCAGATGTAAGGGCTCAGCTTCTTCTCTTTCAGGATAAAAAAAGGCCTACAATTCCAGGGATTTACAGCATAGACGCTTTCTTTAAAAGACTTGAGGATAAAATAAAGAAAGTAGATAGAAAGAAGAACCCGGAGTTCTATAGAAAAGTCTTAAAGGAAGTTGGAGAAGAAATCAGGAAAAAGGTATTTACCTATGTAATGGTAAGGAGGACGAGAAAAGAGGTAATGGAGTTTTATAGGGAAGACCTTGAGAAGCAAGGAGTAACCTTCCCTAAAGTTAATAAACCGGTAAAGGTTTACTATCAGCTTGATGAGGAACTTGATAGCCTTTTTAACGAGACTATAGCCACTATTAAAAGCTTGACCTATGCAAGGTACACTCCTGCTCTTTACCTGAGAAAGAGGTCAACTGAAAACATAGAACGCCTTTCCCAGAGAAACCTTGCAGGCCTTATGAAGGTTCTTCTCCTAAAGCGCCTTGAGAGTAGTTTTCACTCTTTCGTCAGTTCCCTTGAGAGGTTCCTAAAGTCCCATAAGCAGGTTCTTGAGGAGTTTGAGAGGAGCGGTAAAGTCTACATGAGCAAGAAGATAAACGTCTACGAGCGGATAGAGGAGCTCCTTGCTGAAGTGGAAGAGTCAGACAGTTTTGACCTGGAAAAAATTTTAAAAGATGGAGAGGTTACGGTTTACGATAAAAACCAGCTCACGGGAGAGTTCTATGAAAATTTGGAAAGAGACGTTAAAGCGATAGAGGTGCTCTATAGTAAGTGGAGTAAAGTTAAGTCTGACCCTAAAGTAGAGGAGCTCCTTAGACTTCTGGAGAAAGATGAAAGGCTCACTAAGGCGCGGAAAATCTTAATTTTCACTGAATTTGCAGAAACTGCCGAGTATCTCAAGAAAAAGTTAGCAGAGGAGTTTGGAAACAGTGTAATCTCCTATACCTCTACTTCTGGAAGGAGCGAAAGGGATAAAATCCTTGAAAACTTTGACCCAAATCTTCCTAAAGAGAAACAGAAGGACGATATAAGAATTTTGATAACTACAGATGTTCTGGCCGAGGGAATAAACCTTCACCGTGCTAATGTTATAATAAACTACGACATTCCTTGGAACCCGACGAGGGTTCTACAAAGGGTTGGAAGAATTAACAGGGTAGGAACAACCTTTAGCGAAATCCATATATTTAATTTCTTCCCAGTTGAGAAAACAGAAAGCGAGATAGGCCTTGAGGCTGCAGCTGTAGCTAAACTACAGGCTTTTCACGAAGCCCTTGGGGAGGATGCTAAATACTTAACCGAAGAAGAGGAAACTTCTCCCCGCGGTCTGTTTGAGAAGATAAACGCTTCCGTTGAGGAAGAAGACGATAACTCTCTCCTTTATTACTTAAAGAAACTTCAAAAAGTTAAAGAAGAGAATCCGGAACTATACAAGCAAATAAAGGAATTCCCCAAAAAGGCCCGCTCCTGCCGCTTTTGGAATAAGAACTTCCTTATAACCCTTCTAAAGAAGGGTAATGTAAAGAAAATATTCCTCTGCTACGAGGATAAGCCGGCCAGAGAGATTGACTTCCTTGAGGCGGTGGAACTTCTTGAGGCAGACGAAGACGAAAGAAGAGCACCTTTAAATCGTGAGCTTTTCCATAAACTTCTATCTGAAAACGTCAGAGCCTTTGAATCTGAGCTTAATCAGCTTAAACATGAATCAGCCACTGGTGCAAAAAGTTACGAGAAAAGCCTTATTAGGGAACTCAAGGCCTTAAGGGGGAGGGTTTCTAAAGAGGGCAAACAAGTAATTAGGGAAGCTCTGGATATTATAAATAAGAGCGGACTTCCGAAATCTGTGGCTAGAGAAATTTACAAGGTTGTTACGTCTAAGAGTGATATTCCTAAAAAGGTAAAGATTCTCAAGGAGTTTGTTGAGAGATATTCAAGCCCTACTGAAGAGTCTGGATTTTTTGATAACCAAGAACTGGAAGTGATTCTCTCTCAGCTGTTTCTAAAGGAGAGGAACTTGGAGCTATGAATTGTTATCATTTGATAGAAGGCTAAATAAAGATTCCTCAGAAAGTAAAGGAGGATGGTTTGAAAGTGAAGGTTAGTAAAACTTTAAGAAAGTTGATAGAAAACGCGTTTAATAGAGAGAATTTTGTTCAATTCCTCTATACAGTGTTTCCGGATGCAGATATTAGGTTCGAAGGTGAGCTCCTTCCGATAGAAGAGAAGTTTTCAGGAAAAATACTTGAGGCGGAGCACCTTGGCCAGTATGAAGACTCGGAGGGTTACAATATAGATTTCCTAATAGTGAAAGTTCCTTCTCCAGATAAACTTCGGAAATACCACAGAGACTTTGTCGTTCATCATCTTGAAAGAGAGGGCAAAGATGGAGCTCTGGTAGCCTTCTACTCTGACGACTTCCCTATCTGGCGCCTTTCCTACGTTCAGATGGATTATGAAAGGAGCGAAAAGGACGGCAGGATTGATAAAAAACTGACCAACTTCAGGCGTTTCTCATTTATAGTAGGAAAAGGGAAAGTCTCGAAAACGACTTATCTTCAACTGTCAGAGCTATTCAACCTTAAAAATCCTACCACAGGTCAGCTCCTTAAGGTTTTTAGTGTAGATTCTCTAAATAAGAGGTTTTTTAGGGAATATATAAAAAGATTTGTGAACCTCTGGCGAATAATCTATAATCAGGTAAAAGGGAAAGAGCTCCCTGAGAGTGCAAAAACTCCAGAGCGTTTTTCAAAAGAAGCTGCTCATCAGCTTTTAAACAGGTTAATTTTCATCTACTTCATTCAGGAAAAGGAAGGGTGGTTTGAGGAGCTTAATGGCCAAAAGCTAATAGATTTTCTCGTTTCAGAGTACAAAAAGTTTGTAGCTGAAAAAGGGGGAACCTTTTACTCAGAGTGGTTAAAGCCTCTCTGCCTCTCAGCCTTCAGTCAGGACATGGGAAAGAAAAGAGCAGAAATTCCTGCTAAATACTCCTATTTGCCTGAAAAGGTAAAAGAGCTCTTCATTAGGGCTCCTTACTTAAATGGCGGTCTCTTTTCAGAGAACGACTATGACAGAGTTGACTTTCAAATTCCTGATGAATTCTTCTTAAAGAGTGACCAACTTGGTAAAGAAGAGGAAGGAATAATCCCGTTTCTCAACGGCTACAACTTCACGATGGTTGAAGACCTTGAAGATGATAGGGACCTGGCGGTTAACCCCGAATTTATCGGGACAATCTATGAAAAGCTCGTTCACCTTGATTCTAAAGAGGTTTTGAAAAACCCTGAGGCCAAAATTGATATAGAGGGAGTTACAAAGGGAATTGTCTATACTAAAGAGCCAGAAATCAAGTTTATAATAACTCAGAGCTTAATCTACTATCTGCGTAAAAACACCTCTTTATCTGAAGAGACCATTTATGACTTCATATTCGATGATGATTTCCTTCCTGAAAACCGTCAGACCTTTGAAGAACTAAAGAGAGCTCTTGACGAGCTTAAAGTTGTTGATCCTGCCTGCGGTAGTGGTGCATTTCTTGTCGGACTTGTTGATACCCTCTATCACCTCTACTCAAAGCTTCACAGGTTTGACCCAAATGTTGTAGAAAGCGGCTACGCCATAAGGAAAAAGATAATAGAGAATAACGTCTACGGCGTTGATGTAATGGAGTGGGCCGCCAGGATTGCGGAGCTCCGCCTATGGCTTTTCCTTATGGTTGAGGCCGACCTTAGCAGAGAAAAACTCTGGCTCAATCCCCTTCTTCCAAACCTTTCTTTTAAAATCAGAGTAGGAGACAGCCTTATTGAGGAATTTGGAAACTTAGACTTCTCAATTCTAAGGAGTCAAAGACCTGAGTTTAAGTCAGCTCTACCTCTTTCTCCCTCAATAAAGAGGAAAATAACAGAGCTTAAGAGGAAAAAACTTCTATATATTGAAAACAAACCTGGAGCACCCAAGAAGGAAGAGATAGAGCATGAAGAACTTCAACTCTTTATGGAAATAATAGAGGATAAACTTTACCATATAGAACAACAAATGGCAAATTTAAAATCTTCCCCGTCGTATGAAAAAGACCTTTTTGGTAAAGAAAGAAAGATGGAAGAACTGTTTAAGAAAAAACTTAAACGATTTGAAAAAGAAAAAGAATTCTGGGAAAAAGTCAAAAGTACTCTTGAAAAAGGTAAGCGTCCATTCATCTGGGATATAGATTTTGTTGAAGTATTTCAAGGCGAAAAAAAAGGTTTTGACCTGGTAGTAGGCAACCCACCCTATGTAAGACAGGAACTCATAGCCCCACCAAGCGAAAGTGAGGAGGGTTACTCTCAGAGTGAATGGAAGAAACTTAAAAGAGAGTATAAAGAGAAATTGAGGAACATGGTTGAAACCTTATACGGCAGAGAATTCAAACCAGATGGCAAGGCTGATTTATATGTTTACTTCTACTTTAAAGGTTTCAGTCTTCTTAATGAGAGAGGAACTCTTGGTTTCATAACCTCAAACTCCTGGCTTGACGTTGGATTTGGTAAAACCCTTCAGGAATTCCTTCTGAAAAGAACGAAAATCTACTCTATTAACGATAATCAAAGTAAAAGGAGCTTTAAAGAGGCTGATGTTAACACGGTGATAACCTTCATTTCTGCTCCAACTGATAAGAGGAGAGAGAAGGAAAATCTTGAGAATGTAGTCAAGTTCGTAATGTGGAAAATTCCCTTTGAGGAGGTAGTAAAAAGCCCGAAGTTTAAGGAATATCTGAATTTCATAGAGAAAGCCCAGCCCAGGGTAGAGGAGGCGGAGCTCCCGGAGCTTTCAGAGAACGTTATAAAGACCGAGGCTTTCAGACTATTCCCCATTAAGCATAAAGACCTCCTGAAGGACGGAACGAGAGACGGAAAATATGAAGGGAACAAGTGGGGAGGGAAATTCCTGAGAGCTCCCGACATCTTCTTTACAATACTTAGAAAAGGAAAAGGGAAATTTGTAAGGCTTGGAGACATCGCAGAAGTAAAATTTGGAATAAAAACAGGAGCAAACGAATTTTTCTACGTTGAGGATTTAACTGATAAAGTTGAGGATGGCGAACTTGAAAGAGTTGAAAACCTGAGGGATTTCACTTCAGTTGAAGAGATAAGAAAAGCAGGACTCAGAATCATAAAACCGAGCAAGTGGGGAAAGAACGCAAAAAACTACAAACTTTTCCTCGTTGAAAGGGAGTTTCTCAGGCCAGTTATAAAAAGCCCCAGAGAGCTTAAAACAATTATAGTTAGAGAAGAAGACCCTAAATACAGGATTTTCCTATGCAATAAAACTAAAAAGGAATTGAAAAGAACCTTTGCTCTTGACTACATAAAGTGGGGAGAGGAGCAAGGTTTTAATAGGAGACCTACCTGTAGGGGTAGGAACTTTTGGTATCAAATATCAGTGAAAGAAGATATGAAATTTCTTTGGTGGAAAAGTATAGGAGAGCGTTATGCTTTTTTCTGGAATATTAATAACTATCCTACCGACCAAAGGAACTATTATGTTAAACTGAAGGATAAAAATATTTCTGATTTAGATTTTGTAGTATCTTTAAATGCTACTTTAGATAGACTGTTTATTGAGACAATGGCAAGGGAAATGACGGGAGCTATAACAATAATAGAGCTTCCAGTAGATGATGTTAGGAATAAGTTTACGTTTTTTGTACAAGGTGTAAAAGAAATACCTGCGATGTTTAAACGGGAAATTTTTTCCATTTTCAAGGAACTTGGCTTTGACCCAAACAGACCAATAAGAGAACAGGAACCCAATCCACTCCCCGACCGCAAAGCTCTTGACGACATAGTTTTTGACGCCCTTGGCCTAACCGAAGAAGAACGCAAAGAAGTCTACTACGCTGTCGCCGAGCTTGTCCAAAACCGCCTCAAAAAAGCGAGGAGTGTTTAAATGGAGTTTACTGAGTTTGAATATGGAATAGCGAGACTATACAGGAAAGTAAAAATGAGCTTTGTAGCTTGGACCCAGATATCTATAGGGAAGACCTTTTAAATTTTGAACTTTCCTTTTTCTCTAAAATAAAACAAGTAGCAAGTAGCATAGAAAAAGGTGAACTTCTTAAATTTATAGATGAAAATGCTTACTTCTTATACCCTCATTCTTTCAAGCTGGACGATGACTTTAATAAGCAGGCAATAGTGTTAATTACAAATAGTAAGCAACATCTTATGCAGAAAGCTAGCAAAGGAACTTTGATTTTAAGAAAATTTTTTATGCACCTATAGAGATTCACATATTTAGTGCTTTATGGATAGAAAAAATAGGAAGTCTCCTGGACGAAAGTTTTCCAGATTATATTTATGGTGGTAGATTAAAAAGAAATCTTATACTGGATTCTTGTCAAGAAACAAAATCAGGAAGCTATGATGAAGCATATCCTGGGATATTTATTCCTTACTACTATAAGTATTCCCAATGGAGAGAAGATGCTATTGACATGATAAATAAGCTACACAAAGATTATGACATTTTAGTCTTAACTCTGGATATATCCGATTTCTATCCAAGCATTAACCTAAACTATTGTAAAAAGCTAGTTGAGAACATAATAGAAGAAAAAGGTGGAGCAGATAAAGAGAATCTTAAAAATTTAAATGAAAGGTTATTCAAAATAATAGAAACATGGAATGAAAAAGTAAATTCCCGAGGACTCCCTATAGGCTTTTTACCATCACCGATACTGGCTAACCTTTACCTTAGAGAATTTGATGAATTCATTAATGATGAAAGCAGTGCTCTATTTTACGGGAGATACATAGACGATATTATCATAATATTAAAAGGGGATAAAATTGATTTTAATAAAGACCCTTTACAAGCGCTTTTCTCCAGAAAACTTAAAGGCAGCTTAAAGAAATACGAAGATGAATATATTTTTCCTCTTGCTCAACCAAATGAAAGTGAGCAAAGTCCAAAAATAACGATAAAAATTAACTCAAAAAAACAGAAAAATTTTTTCCTATCCAAAGGTGTTACTCCTTCTGTAATCAATGCTATTCAAAGAGAAATCAATGAAATTTCCAGTCTTCGTAAACTTATGCCAGATTTTATAGATGAAAGTTCTGTCCTTCTAGAAAAGGTATTTCAAATATATTCTGAAGGCGAGTTTGGCGATAATCTGAGAAAAGTAGACAAGGTTAGAATTCGTAGGCTAGGAATGTCAATCCTAATCTCTAAATTAAGGGAGCAAAGTAAGTATTTGCCCAGTAATGAGTGGAGAAATGAAAGGCAAGAACTATACAAAGAAATTAAAACACTACTATTAGACCCCGTAAATTTCTTTGAGAATATCAAAAATGTTCTGCAGCTAATACAACTTATGGCATGGAATAGTGATAAAGAAGAAATTCTTTGTTTAAAAGATGAGATATTTCAACTCATTAACGCGGTTAACAAAGTAGAGATAAAGGGACTTATGTGCTTTAAAGATGAAGAAGCAAAACCTATAAAAACCAAACTTAAATCACACTTAAGGCGGATTGTAGAACATAATATATCTATTGCCATTCCAAGCGATAAACTATTAGACTTCATTCAAGCAAAGGATAGATATCTTAAGATAAAAAAGGATTTTATTGAAAATTTAAAAATGCACAACTTGGAGTTAAGAGAGAAAATTTTTGAATTCCTAATTAACTTTGAACATAGATGGGAATTCTTAGAGGAATATTTTAGTGATATCAATATTACCCAACCTATGCCCAAGCAGGAACCTAAAAACGAGCTATTTAAAATAGTATTCAGAGAATTACTTGATAAACTTAAAGTATTAGAGGAAGACATAGCTAAAGAAAATGATAAGATAAAAGATTTAAACAAACTTTTTAGATTCCTTTTGTTTCCTTCAATACGGATACCTTATATATACCTGTTTTCTATAGTAGATTACAAAAACCTATATAATCAAAATGGCAAAAGCGAGAACTCAAGAATCATAACCTCAGAAAATTTGCAAGATTTAATAAAGTTAATTTTACTACTAGGAAAAGGTGTGCTCCTTTATAGTTCTCCTATCAATATCCAAGAAGAAGGAGATGTTTTATTGAAAATAGCTATACGCAAGGAAGATACAAAAGATACTATTAATGTTGGTATGACAAATTTTATTGTAGAAGAGAAAGAAGTAGAGCTTAAGCTAAAGAGAAAAGAAACAAGAACAAAAGAAAAATTTAAACAACTGATACGTATAATAAATGGTGTGATCAACTGCAGACATAATATTGATTATATTTTATTTCCCGAATTTGCCCTACCGAAGGATTGGGTAATCTATGTTTCACAACCTCTTTTTTCCAGAAAGACATCTTTAATAAGTGGGGGTGAATATAGATTTAGGAATAAAAGAGTAATAAATCCAGTCTATAGTTTATTATACTCCGAAACGCCCTATATGCACTTTTATATTTTAATTGAAGAAGAAAAAGTGCACTATTCTCCGAGGGAATCTCTTCTTATTAAAGGTCATAAATATATACACAAAGAGGCAGATGATACTCCAAAAGTCGTCTATGAACACCAAGACTTCTTTTTCTCTAATCTTATCTGCTACGACATTGCAGATATAAACTTAAGAAGCAAGCTTAGAGGAAAGATAGATGCATTGTTTATAGTAGCTCTAAATAAGGATTTGGATTATTTTAATGCAATTATTGAGTCTGCCGCGCGCGACCTTCATTGTTTTGTAGTTTTAGTGAATTCTGGCAAGTATGGAGATTCTAGAATAAGAGCTCCTTACAGAAAAGACTATAAAAGAGATATTATTAGAATAAAAGGTGGCAAAAACGCATTTTTCATAGTAGATACAATCGATGTAAAATCTTTGCGTGAATTCCACTCTCAACTTTATTTTAACGAAAGTTCTGAGTTTAAGCCTATCCCTCCCGGATTTCATACATCTATAAGTCAAGATAGAAAAACTTGGAATTATGGTAGTTAAGGTGTTCAGCTATTTTTTATGCTTAATAAAGAGAAGCCACTGAATATCTACAAAGCGGAGTTCCTATATGAATTGCGCTATACATTAGTTAAGTATAGTAAAACTTTTGAGGAATTTGAGAGAGAGTTGAAATCATCTCCTGAAAATTTTGAAGCCTGGGATGACTATTACAGGACGTTATGGAATGGAAAGCTTGCATGAAAACTCTGAGCACTCTTAGAAAAGAACTTCTTCAAGAGATAAAAGATGGAAATATTAAACTGTCTTAATCAGTTCTCAATAGTAAAAATTTTGAGGTTTTAGACTTTCGAACTTTTAAAATGAATTCCATATAAAAGTTAAGTTATTTTGGGAGATAATTCAGGACTTTATATACAAGGATATGTAGATGAAGAGGAAAGAAATTACTCTTATCATTGGCGAAGTAGAGACGGTAAACTGATTATTAGGTGGGATAACGCTCCTCACCATAAGAATATTAGAACATATCCACATCATAAGCACATAAACGACAAGGTTGAGGAGAGTTTTGAGACGACCTGTGAAAGGATTCTAACTGTAATTTCAGAGTTTTTACAGAAAAGGAATTAAGAAGCATCTTAGATGCAAGAAATAGTTCTTCATCTCTCTGAAGATACTACTCTATCTCGTTTTAGATATAGACGTCCATATAATAGCCTTGAAAAGTTTATTGTTACTATCAACTTGGAGAAAGACAGGAGTTTGAAATATATTCTATCGGCAGAAAACGAATCTCTGATAGAGGAGAGCTCTCCATGAACCAGGAGTTAATCAGGAACTTCTGCATAATTGCCCACATAGACCACGGCAAATCCACGCTGGCAGATAGGCTCCTTGAGTACACCGGGACGGTCTCTAAGAGGGAGCTCAAGGAGCAGATGCTCGACACTTTAGAGCTTGAGAGAGAAAGGGGAATCACGATTAAGCTCAACGCTGTTAGGATGAACTACAAGGCCGAAGACGGTAAGACCTACACTATGCACCTTATAGACACCCCCGGCCACGTTGACTTTACCTACGAGGTTTCAAGGAGTTTGGCCGCCTGTGAGGGAGCTCTACTTGTAATAGACGCAACTCAGGGGATTGAGGCCCAGACCATTGCAAACTTCTTCCTTGCCCTTGACGCAGGCCTTGAGATTATCCCGGTAATAAACAAGATAGACCTGCCAAGCGCAAACCCCGAGTGGGTTAAGGAGCAGATTGCAGAGGTTCTCGGCCTTGACCCTGAAGAGGCTATTCTGGCCTCTGCAAAGGAGGGAATCGGAATTAAGGAGATTTTGGAGGCAATAGTTAAGAGGGTTCCCCCTCCAAGCGGCGACCCGAATAAGCCCTTGAAGGCCCTTATCTTTGACTCCTTCTACGACAACTACAAGGGAGTTATCCCCTTCATAAGGGTCTTCGACGGTGAGATAAAGCCAGGAATGAGAATTAAGCTGATGTCTAACGATAAGGAGTTTGAGGTAGTAGAGGTAGGAACCCAGTCTCCGAATATGGTTAAGGTTGATAAGCTATCTGCCGGGGAGGTCGGCTGGATAGCGGCAAACATCAAGAATATTGAGGATACTCAGGTAGGTGACACCATCACCGATGCTGAGAATCCGACTCCAGAGCCCTGTCCGGGCTTTAGGCCTGCTAAACCTATGGTGTTTGCAGGTTTATACCCGGTTGACTCTGACGATTACGAGAATTTAAAAGAGGCTTTAGAGAAACTAAAGCTAAACGATGCCGCCCTCTTCTTTGAACCCGAAACTTCGGCGGCACTCGGCTTTGGATTTAGGTGTGGCTTCCTCGGGCTTCTCCACATGGAGGTTATTAAAGAGAGGTTAGAGAGGGAGTTCGGCCTTAACCTTATAGCTACCGCTCCCAGCGTTATCTACAAGGTTTACCTCAAAGACGGCACTGTAGTTGACGTTCAGAACCCTGCCGAGATGCCTCCGCCTGAGAAGATTGACAGGATTGAGGAGCCCTACATCTCCGCTTCGATAATTACCCCGGCAGAGTACGTTGGCCCGATTATGCAGCTGTGTCAGGATAGGCGGGGAATTCAGACGGGCTTTACCTACCTTGACCAGTCGAGGGTGGAGCTCCGCTACGACATGCCCCTATCGGAAATCCTCTTTGATTTCTTTGATAAGCTAAAGTCTGTCTCAAGGGGCTACGCCTCATTTGACTACGAGTTTGCAGGCTACAAACCTTCAGACCTTGTGAAACTCGATATCCTCATTAACGGAAAGCCCGTTGATGCCCTCTCGGTAATCGTCCACAGGGATAAAGCCTACCAGCGGGGAAGGCAGCTTGTAGATAAGCTTAAAGAAATTATCCCGAGGCAGCTCTTTGAGGTTGCGATACAGGCAGCAATCGGGAACAAGATTATTGCCCGCTCTACCGTTAAGGCCCTGAGGAAGGACGTTCTTGCAAAGTGCTACGGCGGTGACGTTACGAGGAAGAAGAAGTTATTAGAGAAGCAGAAAGAGGGTAAGAAGAGGATGAAGATGCTCGGTAAAGTTGAGGTCCCTCAGGAAGCCTTTTTGGCAGTCCTGAAGGTGGATTAAGTTAAATAGTGAACCTTTTAAAGAGGTTAGAGTGGAAAGGGCGGAGCTCCCCCGCTACACAGTTGAGGACTATAAACTGTGGGAGGGAGACTGGGAGTTGATAGAGGGAATACCCTACGCAATGGCTCCCTCTCCTTACGGAAAGCACCAGAGAATTTCTGGCTTACTTTTCGGGCAAATTGAGGAGCAGTTAGAGAAGTGCCCGAAGGAGTGTTTTGTCTATCAGGAAGTTGACTGGATTGTTGACGAGCACACGGTAGTAAGACCTGACCTATTTGTAATCTGTAAGAGGGTTGACGAGTACCTTAAAGAGCCTCCGGAAGTTGTTTTTGAGATTGTCTCAAAGAGCACGGCCTTTAAGGATGAGAAAGTGAAGTTTTCGCTTTACGAGAGGGAAGGGGTTAAGTACTATGCCCTCGTTTACCCGGAGCTGGGTAAGGCAAGGGTTTTTAGGCTTGAAGGTAGCCGCTACCGGAAGGTTTTTGACGGTGAAGAGGGGGAAGTAGAGTTTGAAACCGAGTGCCCCTTTAAAATTAACCTCACAAAGGTGTGGAGGAGGGCTTAAAAGGGGGCGGAAAGCCCCCGAAATTACCTGCAGGAAGGCATCTGGATAAGGCCGATGTTTCCGTCTTTTCTCTTGTAGACCACTGCGGCGTTTCCGGTTTCAACGTTACAGAAGACTACAAACTCCCTGTTTGAGCCCAGGAGCTTCATCACCGCATCTTCCACAGAGATGGGCTTGTAAAGCTCGGGCTCAACCTCTATAATTTCAATCGGCTTTTCAACAACCTCTTCTTCTACTAAGGTTATCTGCTTCTTGTGTTTCTGGGCCTCTTTCTTGGAGGCCGACTTTACTTTGTCCTTTAACCTTCTCAGCTGTTTTTCTGCTGCGTCAACAACGTAGTCAACGGCGGTGTAGAGGTCGTCGGTCTCCTTTTTTATCCTCAAGGTGTGGTCGAAAACGTTGTAGATAACCACTTCTACCGAGGAGCGGTACTTCTCCTTTCTTACGATAACGTCTGCGAACACCTCCCTCCTTTCGTCGTCTCCCAGATACTTTTCCAGTTTGGAGAGCTTCTCCTCGAGGGTGTTCTTAATTGCCCCCGTGAGGTCGATGCCGTCGCCGATGAGGTTGAGCTTTAGCTGTGCCATCCCTTCCTCCTTCTCTTTTATCTCTTACCTTTAAATTAAACCTTTAAGCGGAGGCCTGTCTATGGAGAAAAAGGAAGCCTACCTCCTCTTCTCCGGAGGGCTCGACAGCGTAATAGCTGCCAAACTACTTCAGGATATGGGCTTTAAAGTAGTCGGGGTTCACATCTACTCGCCCCTTTTCGGTAAAGACCGGAAGGAGCTTCAAAAACTTGCAGACATTCTCGGCATAGAGCTGAAGCTGGTAGAAGCCGGCGACGACTACCTTCAGATACTCTCCTCTCCCAGGTACGGTTACGGGAAGAATTTGAACCCCTGTATAGACTGTAAAGCCTATATGCTCAGGAAGCTCAAAGAGGTTGCCCCCGAAGGGGCGGTTCTTGCAACCGGGGAAGTTTTGGGGCAGAGGCCCATGTCTCAGCATCTACAGGCCTTTAACGCGATTGAGAAGCTCTCGGGGCTTAAAAAGAGAGTTCTCAGGCCCCTTTCGGGAAGGCTTCTACCCCCCACCGTTTACGAAGAAGAGGGCCTTGTAGAGAGGGAGAAACTCTTAGACCTTAAAGGCCGTTCCCGGAAGCGGTACCCCGATATTTTGAAAAACTTAGGGATACCACAGGAAGAGCTTCCCACCCCCGCAGGAGGCTGCCTTTTAACGGAGCCCTCCTTTGCGAAAAAAGTAAAAGACCTTATGGTTCACAAAGAGCTCAGCTGGGAGAACATAGAGCTTCTGAAGCTCGGCCGCCACTTCCGTGTAGGCTCCTGTAAACTGATAGTAGGGAGGAACAGAGAAGAAAACGCCCGCATTGCCTCCCGGGCGAAGGAAACCGACTACCTGCTAACCGTTCCCAACGTTCCCTCCCCTACGGCCCTTCTCAGGTGTCCCTCAACTCCATCCGACTCCGAACTTCAAACCGCCGCCGCTATAGTTGCCCGCTACTCCGATGCAAAGAACCAACCTCTTGTGACTGTGGCCCTCTACAAAGGTGATAAACTAATAAAAGAGCTGCAAGTTGAGCCCCTACACAACACCCAACCCTACTCTGTTACAGCTTAAAGGAGGGAGAGATGCCGCTCTTTAAAAAGACCCTTTACTCAACCGACTTCTCACCCCTTGCAGAAGTTGCCCTGAACTACGTAAAGAAACTGAAGGAAGCTGGAGAAGAGGAGGTCGTTGTAGTCCACGTTGTAGATGACCTATCTGCCGAGCTCCCCGAGGGAACCGACCTCCTGAAGGAGAAAGAGCTCTACAAACTCCTCCCGGAAGACGACCAGGAGTACCTGCTCGACCTTATACAGAGACTTGAAGCCGTAGAAAAAGAGCTTCAAGAGGCCGGGCTGAAGGTAAAAAAAGTCCTCCGCTACGGTAACGTGGCTAAACAGATCGTCTCCGTTGCCGATGAAGAGAATGTAAACATAGTGGTGATGGGTGCTCACGGAAAGGGGCTTCTTGCCGAGCTTATACTCGGTAGCGTCTCTACCGACGTTATAAGGCTTGCCAAGTGCCCCGTACTAATCGTAAAACAGAGGGAGGAGTGATGCTGTTTCAAAAAGTGCTCTACCCGTTCGATATGAGAAAATCCAGCCTCAGCGTAAAGCCCTACATATTGAAACTGAAAGAGGCCGGCTGCAAAGAAGTCCACATGCTCTACGTTCTGATTCCCTCCGACTGGGGCCTCCTTCCGAGGGACGAGTACGACTGTGAAGAGAAACTGGAGGTCCTCAAAGGTGCCCTCGACGAAGGCTACGGAGACGCCGTAGTGAGAATCTACAGGCGTATGAAAGAGGTGGCAAAGGAGTTTGAAGAGGCGGGAATCTCCGTAAGGGTCGTGCTCGTTCCCGGTGAGCTGGACGAGACAATAGCCGAATACGCCAAAAAACACAACATCAGTTTGGTAACCCTGGGAATTACCTCAGAATCCCTCTCCTTCTTCAGGGTCGGTAGACTCCTCGACATAATAAAAGAGGTTCAGCAGCCCGTTCTCATAGTTAAAGCTCCGGAAGAAGACGGCAAGGAGGAGCTCTAAGCTCCTCCCTACCCTCCCAGAACCTCTACTATAGCCTCCTTGTAGGCCTTAACCATAAAGTCTATCTCTTCCTCGCTGATGGCAAGCGGGGGCATCACCACGAGAACCGGTCCCAGGGGCCTTGTAAACACCCCCTTCTCGATGATTCTCCTTGAAACCCTCCTGCCCACGTCGTCTCTCCAGGAGAACCCCTCCTTCGTCCTCTTATCCTTAACAAGCTCTATGCCTACCATAAAGCCTCTGCCCCTGATATCCCCCACGTGTTTCAAATCGGCAAGCTCCTCCCTCAACCGCCTCCACAGGTACTCGATTTTCGGCCCTAACCTTTCGGGCCACCCCTTCTCCTTGAAAAGCTCTATGTTCCTTAAAGCGACCGCACAGCCCAGCTGGTTCCCGGTGAAGGTGTGACCGTGGAAGAAGGTCTTCCCGCTTCCGTAGTCTCCTCCCCAGAAAGCCCCGTAAACCTCGTCCGTTGCAAGGGTTATAGCCAAGGGCATGTATCCGGCCGTTAACCCCTTAGAGATTGCCATAATGTCGGGAACCACCCCCTCGTGCTGGCAGGCAAACCACTTTCCGGTTTTGCCAAAGCCTGTGGCAACCTCGTCAAGAATCAAAAGGGTTCCGTACTTGTCGCACAGCTCCCTTACGCCCTTTAGGAAGCCTTCGGGGTGGGCTATTATCCCTGCTGCCGCCTGAACCAGCGGCTCCATAACTACGGCGGCAACCTCTTCTCCCCTTTCTTTTAGAATCTCTTCAAGTTTTGAGAGGGAGTAGTCCCTGCACTCTTCGGCCGTTCCGTTGAACCGGTAGGGGTGGGGAGCCGGGATTTTGAAAGTCTCAAACATCAGCTCCTTGAACATTGAGTGGAAGAGCTCTATTCCGCCGATGCTTACAGAGCCGATTGTGTCCCCGTGGTAGGCCTCTTCAAGCTTTATAAACTTGGTTCTCCTCTTCTCCCCCTTCAGCTGCCAGTACTGGTAGGCCATCTTGAGGGCGGCCTCCATTGCCGTTGAGCCGTCGTCGGTGTAGAAAACGTGATTTAGACCCTCAGGGGCAAGCTCTACAACTGCCTTCGCAAGCAGAATGGAGGGGACGTTCGCAAGGCCCAAAAGGGTTGAGTGGGCAATTTTGTTAACCTGCTCGATTAAAGCCTCGTTGAGCTCTTTAACGTTGTGGCCGTGGACGTTACACCAGATTGAGCCTACGGCGTCAAGGTAGCGCTTGCCGTCTGTATCTATCAGCCAACACCCCTCTCCCCGCTCTATCACTATCGGCTCGTGTTTTACGTACTCTGCCATCTGGGTGAATGGGTGCCATACGAAGGTTTTATCCCACTCTTTAAGGAGCCTGCTCTCCATCTTTAGCCTCCGGGGCTTTTCTTGGGGAAACTATATTACCACTCCCCTTTGGCCCCTCTCTGAGGAGGCTACACAGCTCTCTCAGTTCAAATGTGGACCTGTAGATGCCTTTAATTCCCCTTTTACTTTTCCGTATGTTAAACCGGTAGAGTGTAAGTTTTGTAGGCTCTTTAAGGTTCAGCCGAAGCTCCTCTGCTTCTAAGTTGAAGCCGCACACCCTACCCGAAACGGCTTTCAGCTTTAACCTGTTGCCCTCTAACTCTCCCCGTTTTCCTATGCAACTCAGCTCTTCCCCTTCCCCTTCCCACTTTACGGTAACTTCGGTAGGGCTACCGCTTAACCTTGAGGGTAAGGCCCTCTTAGGGTTGAAGAGGACCACCTTTATCAGGGCCTTTTCCGTCTGCTGTACGATAACCTCTCTTTTCTCTTTCGGAGGGAAGTTCTCGGCGGGGGGCGTTGTTTGGCTTTTTCGCTCTTTGAGTGCCAGCGGAAGGGTAATGAGGAAGATAAGGAGGAGCCCAAAGGCCCCTCCCTTTAACCTCTTCGAGGTTCTCATCTTACTGGTTCTGTGTGGGGAATACTATGTAGTAGGTCCCGTAGTCGGTGTCGAAGTAGATGCCGTCTAATGAGTAGAACTCTGTTCCGTTGTAGTTAACGATTGCGAACTGTGCGTTCGGGTCCATAGAGGTTAAGAACTTGTAGAGGTTGGAGTCTTTGTTAAACCAGATGTCTCTCTCGAAGCGGAGACACTGTTCCACTTCGGTTCCGTTGTCGTAGTAGTAGTAGTAATCGGTGCAGACTTTAACCTCGAGCATGTTGCCGTTATCTACGTCTTGGGTAATCTGGTCGCCGGTTATGGGTTGTGTAAACGGTGTTCCCAGGTAGATGGTAGCCTGCTTGAATGTGGCGTTGTCGCTGCAGAGGTTTCCGGAGTACAGGACATCTACCTGCTTGTCTACGGCGTCGGGGAGACCCCCGAGGCTCTCTACTAACGTGTCGATGTTGTCGTAGCTAACTGTGCAGTTGTCGTTTCTTACGTTTACGGTCTGGTTTGCGCTGTCGGGTATCAGGATGTTAAAGGTGAGGTCCTGGGAGGAGTAGTTACCGCTGTGGATGGCGCTTCCGAAATCTTGGCCGGCCTGAGCCGCAAGCTTAAGGGCCTCTTTAAGGTCGTTCTTTGCACTGTCGATAAGTGCGGTGTTTTCGATTTGGAGCTTCTCCATCTCTTTCAGAACCGAGTAGGAGTTGAAGTCAACGTTCTCCCAGTTGTAGGCGAGTGAGTACTCAACGTTAGCCCTTGCAAGGTAGAGGGCGGCCTTGATGGTTGTTAAAGTCTCTTTATCGAGGTGAGTTCCCGGCGTTAGGGAGTAGAAAGAGATGATAGAGTCGGGTAGGGTAATTGTTGCAGGGTTTTGAATGCTCTCAACGTAGCCTATGGCGGTGTTGAGCTTCTCCAGTAAGTCTTTCAGGTGGTCTTTGTACTCTTTGGGGCTTAGCTCAAACTCCGGACCGGTTTTCTCCACCCTGAAGAAGGGGGAGTAGGAAGGTGTTACTATGGAGTATCCCATCGGTGTGAGGAATCCGTCCTTTGCAGACTTACCTATCACCGCCAGGGCAAGGAGCAGCTTCTCTGTATCGTTTAGGTTGCTGAGGGAGTGGAGTGCTGAATAGACGGTATCAAACTCCCCTTGGGCAAGGGCCGTTTCAAGCTCCTCGTCGTTTACGTTGGGAGGTGTAATGGTTGCGCTTCCTGTGAGCCAAAGTTTGCCGTAGAGGCCGTTTCTGTCTGTGTAGGATACGCTGAACTCCTTAAGGTTTACGTCCTCTACCCAGTAGGTGTCCGATGTGCCGGCAACCTCAATCTGAACGCCGTCTTCGGAGAGTTTAACTGTGTTCCAGTTGAGGCTGTTGTACGTAGAGTTTGAACACTGGGTAAGTTTGAACTGATAGGGGTTGTCGGGGTTAACGTTGAGTGTGCACTGAACAACTTCGTTACTTTTGTTAGTTGCCAAGCTTACGCTCTGGCCGTCGACTGCAGTCAGGAAGGTCCCCATTTTCCAATAGAGCTCTTTCAGCTCGTCGGCCACCTCTACTTTTTCGCCGTCGCAGTAAACCTCAACGGTTGTTCCGTTGTCGGACTCTACCGGCTTAATCTCTATGGAGTGCTCTTGGTCATCCTTCTTAACCTTGAGGGATACGGTTTTACCCTGCTTAACGAGCTCCTCTATCGGGTCGGCCGGCGGGTTCTCCACCGTAACGTTTGATAGGTCTATCGTTTGGGCCGTTCCGGTTGTGTCGCCGGCCATTGCGTGGATTGCTGCGGCTATGGCTGCAGCGATTGTTGCGTTACCCTCTGCAACTGTTGTGGGGCTTAAAACTGCGCTGTCGGTACCCACTTTAACTTCACCTAAGGAAACGCCACCTGCTACAACCTCAAGGGTTACGGGTAGGGAGTCAACCGTGAGCTGGGCCTTTCCGGTGCTGTCTGTTTGGGCGCAGATGTCGGTTCCCTTTACGCACACTTGGGCACCTTTAACAATACTTGACGTGACGTAGGTGGTGAGGGTTACCCCGTTTGAGCTTGTGCTGAGCTGTGAAGAGCCTCCTCCCCCGCCTCCGCATCCTGCTGCTATTAGGGCAAGGGAGAGTAGTGGTATTAGTTTTCTCATCCTCCCCTCCGTTTAGGTTTTGGTCTTCTTAAGTGGTCTTAATATTTTATACCAACTTTTAAAGAATGCCCTAATATTAAAGATTCCCTATTTCAATATACAAATGTGGAGCTCATTTAACTCTTTTTGAAGGTTAATCTTCTTGTTTTCTTAAAGAACAATAAAAATTTTTAACCGTACTTAGAAATATACTTATTCCAGCCGCCTGCAACCGACTAAAGAGGGGGGACGTGTTTAGGTTTACACTTTTCTTCCTTCTTTTCCTTTTACTCTTCTCCTGCGCTCCTGCCAAAAAGAGGGTGGAACCCGTTTCCTACTTACCCTTTTTGGGGAGTGTAGATTTACTGGACCCGCTTAACCCGTCTGCCCCCTTGAAGCTTTTCAGCGGGAGTGTAGAAGGGGCGTTTGCCACCTATAGGGCGGGGCAGGGTTCGGCTCCTCACTGGGCGCGGCTTGTCTTTGTTTACAGGGGCGACGTTTACGTTTTAAACCTTTTGAAGGGAACGGCAGAGGGGATGAAGTTCAACTGCCTCAATGCCACAATTGCCGATAAGTTGGTAGACCCTCTGGCAAGTGGAGCCTACATAACAGACCTTAATGGAAGCTACCTCCTTAACGTTGATAGAGGCCAGCTTGCTGTTCTGCCCGCCTCTTTCCGTTTTGTCTCTTTCCTCTATCCGGTAAAGGAAGGGGAGCTGCTCTTTTTGGCCCTTTCCCAGAGGGAGCTGAAGCTCTGTTCCCTAAAGGAAAAACTGGAGTGTTTCGGAATTGCCTCCAACGTGCTTTCTGCTTCACTAACTGCCCGTGCCCGGGGAGCCGGAGGTGCTCAGGCTTACGCCCTTAAGCTAAACGGTGGAACTTTTCTGCTTACTCGAAGTAACGGCAAGTGGAGGCTTTTTAGGAGCTCTGAGCCTATTTCTTCTCTTGCCTTTTCCGGTGGAAGGCTTTACGCTGCTTCCGGTGGGACGGTATTTGAACTATCAGGCAGCCGTTTGGTTCCGGTGTACTCTTTAGAAGAGAGGGGGCAGGTTAAGGAGCTTCTCCCTTTAAGGAGCGGAGTTGTTGTAGCCTTTGAGAGAGAAGGGTTTCTCTTTTTAAAGTTTCTCCACGGTGGAGAGGTTTCCGTTTTCGATAGGCGGCCTGTGGTTCTTTTCTGCAAATCTTTGGGTGGTAAGCTTTTCTACAACGCCTATAACGCAAAGTGTAACCTCTCGGCGTGTCTGTTTGAGCCGGGTTCCGGAGTTAAGTGCTACAGCAGCTCGTACTGGGCCGGCTACTCCGTTACAGAAAAGGGTTACAACCTTTTCCTGGTTGAGAATGAAGACCCGGAAACCTGCGGAGGCGGAGAGCTCTTTACCGTTTCTCAAGGTGGCGAAAAGATTGTAGACCTTGGGGCCCTTCCGGACTACTCCACTTTCTACGTTTTCGGTGTGGGTAGGTGGCTGCTGGGAACGGTTACCGCCTTTAGCGGAGGGAGGTTCGGGAAGAGGGTTGTGTTTCTCGATTCCCAGACTCCAAACTCTCTGACCTTCGTTCCCGGAGGGGAGGGACCTCCTGTTTATTGAAAAGATTTTAATAAACCGGTCGCTCACGCCTATTAGATTCAAAACTGAGGTTAACCGTTTTGAGGGAGGGGGAGATGTTTCGTAAATCCCTTTTAGGCGTTCTTGCTCTCTTTTTGATTTCCGGCTGCGGGGGAGGAGGTTCCTCTTCTGTAACGGGGGGAAGAACAACCGGAAACGTAACAGCCACTTATCTTCCCTACCTTTCGAGTATCGATTTTGTCGACTGCAGTGTTCCCAGTTCTCCCATTAAGGTGGTTTCGGGGGAGGTAGAAGGGGTGAAGCTCTTTGTTAGGAACGCCTCCGTTAACATGGCCGACGAGAGTTATACCGACCGACACTTCAACTACCTTGCCTTTCTACAAAGCGGTAAGGTCTATAGACTTTCTCTCCTGAAGAAAGGGAAACTTCCGGCTCCCGAGCCGGTTAGCGGAGTTTCCGGAGTCTGTTCTTTCGTTGCCACTGCTGCAGATATAGATACAGATAGAGGTTACGTTGTTGCCGAAACTGCAGGTTCAGACGGTAACTGCTCAACGGCGTCGGATAACGAACAGTGGCTTTTGGACATGGCCGATTTAAAAGGAATTAACCTAAACGGTAAAGAGTTTATTGCCTTTTTACCCGATTCCCGCTTTAGAGTGGAGCACGCCCTGTTTTACCGGGCTACCGCTGCTTCTGCTGAAATCTGTTCGTTGCCGGGCGTTGATAACTGCACTTCTATAGTCTCTTCTCTGTCTCGGCCGACGCTTCTTTCGGCTCTTTCCGTTTATAAACATTCGAAGCAGGGGTTTGAACACTACTACTGTATAGATTTCGGCTCGGGAGCCAAACTTTACAGCTGGAACGGCTCCACTTTAGGTGAGCTTCCCAACGGAAACTGCACCGGCTGGTTCACAATGGCCGCCACCGAGGATACCCTTTACGGAACCGACGGAAGCTCCCTTTTCGTTTACAGAAACGGTTCCCAGTTTCAAGTTCCATCGCCCGTTTCGGGTGCAACCATCTCCGGTATTGAAGTCCTCGGCCATTACGTTGTTATTCAGCTTTACGGAGGTGTAACCCCGTCCCTTTACTACTACGACCCTCAAACGAACTCAACTTACCAAATCGCCTCCCAGGTTGAACCGATGCCTCTGCCCCTTCAGTACAAGCTCTACTACGTAAAGCTGCTTACCAACGGCACAGAGGAGGCCTGTATCTGGAACTCAGCTGAGCCAAAGGCTTCCCCCATCTGTGTTCAGGACGCCTATTGGGCCGGCTACTCTGTTAAACCTTCCGGAAAAGGAGACGACTACGTAAATGCCCTTCTGCTTGTTGAAAACGGAAAACTTTACTCAACAGACCTAAACGGTCGCAGGCTGAAAGAGCTGGGGAGTGTGGATTCAACGGCTAGGGTCTTCTTCTACGGAATAGGGAACTGCCTCCTCGGGGAGGAGCTGTACCAGAGCGGCAATGCAGACGTTCTCTTTGTTGACCTCGGCAGGGAAAACTCCCTTCTGAAAGTAACCGATACGCCAAACAGCTCAGAGTTCGTTATTTACTAAAGGGGGCGTATCGCGCCCCCTTTAACTTAAGCCTTTTGAAGGGTGGCTTTACCTATTTTCACGCCCTCCATAAAGGCGTTTTTGTTAAGCTCTATGAACCTTGAAGGAACGCTCTTTTCTATGGCTTTCAGGAAAGACTCCTCAGATATGAGGGGTTTCCCGTCAAACTGCAAAGTTGTAGCCACCTGGAAGACGCCGAGTGCCACTATGTTCATAACCTGCCTTCTGCCGAGCACTTCGGCTGCAGTTCTTGCAATAGGAGCGGAAACCACCCTGTACATATTGCAGTCCAGGTCGCACTGAACGAGGTCCTCATCCACGATAACAAGGGCCCCCGGCTTAACCCCTACGAGGACATCTGCGTCTGCCTCGCTGCACTCGGGGTCGAGCCTTATGGGCTTGCCCTTTATCATATCGTCGTAGGCTTCCTGGGACTGGATTACAACTGCGTCAAGCTCGGTGGTTTTCGGGAAGTCTATCGGCTGGTCGGAGATTACAACGTCTCCGAGGGAAACCCCGCTACGCATTGCGGCACCGTAGGTAGCTGTTTGAGTAGCCCAGAGCCCCTCCTCTGCTGCCGCCGTGGCGAGGACAACTGCGGCCAGAATGGAGCCCTGACCGGCGGAACCTATTACCCTAACCTCGTACCTCATTTCTCACCTCCGGAAAGCTGCTTAACCTTGCTCCAGTAGACCTCTGTGTACTCGGGACGGGAGTCGTCGTGGTAGAGAACTCCCCTGGGTATCTTTCCTGCACGTTTCTCCTCGGGAAGCTTCTCCCAAGCCTTTATGGGGAGGGTGTTTTCCTTGAACCAGAAGTACATCTCCTCAAAGCTCATCCTGTTCTTCCTACCGTAGATGATGGTACACGGAGAGAGAACCTCAATGAGGGAGAACCCTTTATGTTTAATACCGTCCATTATGAGCTTCTTCAGCTCCATTGCGTGGTAAGCGGTTCCCCTTGCCACGTAGGTGGCTCCGGCGGCTATTGCCATCTTTGCGATGTCAAATTGAGGCTCGTAGTTGCCGTAGGGGGTGGTTGTTGCGTAAGCTCCGGTAGGTGTTGTGGGGGAAACCTGACCGCCGGTCATACCGTAAATCCAGTTGTTTATGAGAATTACGGTTATGTCTATGTTCCTACGGGCTGCGTGGATAAAGTGGTTACCGCCGATTGCAAGGGCGTCTCCGTCTCCTGTGAAAACGATGGTCGTAAGCTCGGGTTTAAAGAGCTTCAACCCCGTTGCAAAAGTCGGAGCTCTTCCGTGGGTGGTGTGGAGCGTAAAACCGTCGAAGTATCCGGGGGTTCTGGAAGAGCACCCGATACCGGAAACCATTGCGACCTTATCGTTGGGAATTCCGAGCTCGTCAAGGGCCATACAGGTTGCCCTGAAGGCCTGCCCGATACCGCAGCCCGGACACCAAATCGTGGGCATCTTATCGAGGCGCAGGTACTTAAAGTAGGGCTTCTTCTCTATGATTTTCTCCATAGGTATGTTAGGAGTGCTCATTACTTACCTCCTTTGGCAATTTCCTCGATTTTTGCAAGGATTTCGCCCGGGTAGATAATCTTTCCGTTCGCTCTGTTGAGCCTGTAAACGGGACACTCACCCTTGGCGCACCTCTCAACCTCGAGGACGTACTGTCCCATGTTGAGCTCGGGAACGAGTATAGCCTTAACGCTCTTTGCCAGCTTGTTGAGGGTCTCCTCGGGAGAGGGCCAGATGGTAACAACTCTTAAGAGGCCCACCTTTATGCCCTTGTCCCTGGCCATATCTACAGCAGTTTTTGCGGCCCTTGCGGTTGTTCCGAAGGTAACAATTGCGAACTCCGCGTCGTCCAACTTGTAGAACTCGTTCTTCTCCAGCTCGGGCTGAACCCTTTTAACCTTGTTAATCAGCCTCTCTATAAGCTCCTGACACATCTGCGGGTCGGTTGTGGGGAAGCCGGTGTAGTCGTGGTGGAGACCGGTGGCGTGACCCCTGTAGCCGGGTGTTCCGTAATCGGCTATTGCGGGAACCAGGTCCTCTCCGGGCTTGTAGGGCAGGTACTCCTCCGGAGGAACCGTAGGTTGCTTTCTGTTCCAAATTTCAACCTTGTCGGGGGTGAACTGCTCCATATCTACCGTTTCCCTCATGTGGCCAAGGACTTCGTCCAGGAGCAGGACAACGGGAGTCCTGAGCCTTTCGGCCCAGTTGAACGCCCTTATGGTCTCCTCCATTATCTCCTGAACGTTTCCAGGGTAGAAGACCGGAATGAGCTTGTCTCCGTGGGTTCCCCAGAGGGACTGCATAATCTCCTGCTGACCCGGCTGAGTGGGAAGACCGGTAGACGGGCCACCCCTCTGAACGTTTACCACAACGCACGGAGCTTCAACCATAAACGCGTATCCCAGGTTCTCCTGCTTAAGGGAGAAACCGGGGCCTGAAGTTGCCGTCATCGCCTTGGCACCTGCCATAGAGGCGCCGACAGTTGCACCCATTGCTGCGATTTCATCCTCCATCTGGATGAAGGCTCCCCCTACCTTGGGCAGGAGCTCGGCCATCTTCTCTGCAATCTCGGAAGAGGGTGTAATCGGGTAACCGGCGTAGAACCTACACCCTGCAAGGATTGCAGCTTCGGCACATGCGTGGTTACCGTACTTTAACTCTAATCTTGCCATTCCTTCCTCCCTTAGGCGCTTGCGATTTCTTCGTACTCTTCAGGAGTGAAAACGTAAATGCAGAAGTCCGGGCATATCATTTCGCACTGCTTACACCCGATACACTTCTCGGGCGCAACCACCTTCATAACCGCCTTAACTTTGTCCAGCTCCAGAACCTTGGTGGGACAAACGGCGGCACAGATGTTGCAACCCTTGCACCACTCCTCTTTAACAACAACTATCCCTTTTGCGGCCATGCCTTCCTCCTTATTAGAGTAAACCTCTCTCTTTAAGCGCTTTCTCTACCATCTCGCCGATTTCGGCGGGGGTGTTGCACACGTAGGCGCCGGCTTCCCTGAGGGCCTCCATTTTGCTCTTTGCGTCTCCCTTGCCGCCGGAGATAATCGCTCCCGCGTGGCCCATCCTCCTTCCCGGAGGTGCCGTAACGCCGGCAATGTACGCAACTACCGGCTTTTTAACGTGCTCCTTGATGTACTCGGCGGCCTCCTCTTCCATCGTTCCGCCGATTTCACCGATGAGAACGATTGCGTCTGTTTCGGGGTCGTTGTTGAACATCTCAACCGCTTCCCTGTGGGTTGTTCCGGGAACCGGGTCGCCTCCTATTCCGATAACGGTAGACTGGCCTATTCCGCGGCTTGTGAGCTGGTAGGCCGCTTCGTAGGTGAGGGTTCCGGAGCGGGAGACTATTCCCACCCTTCCCTTCTTGAAGATGTGGCCGGGCATGATGCCCATCTTACACTCTTCGGGGGTAATCACTCCCGGACAGTTGGGGCCTACATAGCGGACACCTGTTCCTTCAAGGGCCCTTTTAACCTTGACCATGTCGTTTACAGGGATTCCCTCGGTTATGCAGACTATCAGCTTGATACCTGCGTCTGCCGCCTCCATTATGGCGTCGGCTGCGAAGGCCGGCGGAACGAAGATGAGGGAGGCGTTTGCCCCCGTTTCTTTAACGGCCTCCTCAACTGTGTTGAAAACGGGAACTTTGTACTTGCCTTCGTCGTCGGTCCAGGTCATTCCGCCTTTACCGGGAGTAACTCCTGCAACTATTTGAGTTCCGTAGTCGAGGCACTGCTTTGCGTGGAAGGAGCCCTCCTTACCGGTAAGACCCTGAACTACAACTTTGGTGTTTTTATCTATGAGAACGCTCATCTTTCCCCTCCTTACAGTTCACCTTTTGCTGCTTTTACCGCCTTCTGGGCGCCGTCGGCCATGTCTTTGGCGGGAATTATGTTGAGGCCGCTCTCCTCGAGCATCTTCCTTCCAAGCTCAACGTTTGTTCCCTCGAGCCTCACAATTAGGGGTCTGTCGAGCTCTACTTGCTTTGCGGCCTCTATGATTCCTCCTGCAATCCTGTCGCACCTGACGATTCCGCCGAAGATGTTTACGAAGATTGCCTTCACTTTGGGGTCGGAGAGCAGGAGCTTGAACGCGGCTGCAACCCTTTCAACTGTGGCCGTTCCGCCAACGTCAAGGAAGTTTGCGGGCTCTCCGCCGAAGAACTTGATTGTGTCCATGGTTGCCATTGCAAGGCCGGCACCGTTAACCATGCAACCGATGTTGCCGTCGAGCCTTACGTAGTTGAGGTCCCACTTTTTGGCCTCGAGCTCCAGCGGGTCAATCTGGGTGGTGTCTTCAAGCTCCTGAATATCGGGGTGGCGGTAGAGGGCGTTGTCGTCGAAGTCTATTTTTGCGTCGAGGCAGATGAAGTTGTCCTCTTTGGTCTTTACAAGGGGGTTGATTTCAATCAGGGAGGCGTCGAGGTCGAAGTACATTTTGGAGAGGGTCATGAGGATTTTTACGAACTGACTTACGAGCTTCCTGTCGGTTAAACCGATTTTAAAGGCGATTTTCCTGGCCTGGTAGGGCAGCAGCCCTATCGCCGGGTCTACGTGCTCCTTGATGATGAGCTCGGGGTTCGTTTTTGCAATCTCTTCAATCTCCATTCCCCCCGCTGCAGACACCATGAAAACCGGCCTTGAGGTCTCCCTGTCGAGGGTCAGGCCTACGTAGAACTCCTTGTCTATGTTTACCCCTTCCTCAATGAGGACACAGTTGATTGACAGTCCCTCGGGGTTTTGATAGGTTTTCAGCCGGCTTCCTATCATTTCCGCTGCAATTTTTGCAGCCTCTTCGGGGGACTTTGCGAGCTTAACGCCGCCGGCTTTACCCCTTCCCCCTGCGTGGACTTGGGCCTTTACAACTACTACCGGCGTTCCCAGTTCCTTTGCGGCCTGTTCAGCTTCGTGGGCGTTGTGGGCAACAATGCCTCTCGGAACGGGAAGGCCGTACTTTTTGAAGATTTCTTTGGCTTGATACTCGTGTATCTTCATATTAATCCTCCCGCCGTTGAGTTGGTAATCATTTTACAAAATTTTTACATCTGGGCTGCGGGGCGGGAGGAGAACTCCAGCTCTGTGAGGATAACTTTCAGCTCTTCAACGTCTTTGAAGTTGTTGAGTTCCTCCAGCTTCAGCTTCACGTTAAGCTCACGCTCGATTTTCTCTACCTGTTTTTTGAGCTTCTCCCTGAAGGAGCCCGGCAGGAATACGACGAAGTTGTCTCCCGAGTAGCGAACGGTTATGGCCTCGGGGAAGCTCCGCTTTATGTGATTTACAATCTCTTTGAGTATTCTGTCTCCCTCTCGCCACCCCTTCTCTATGTTTATCTCCCTCAGCTTTTCAACGTCTAAGACGAAGGCCGAGAACTTCTTGAACCTCTCCTTAGCCTGGTTGAACGCAAGCTCTAAGGCGTTGCGGTTGAATACTCCCGTTAGGTGGTCTCTCAGGTAGTAGTCGAGCCTGCGCTCCTCTATCTCCTTTATGAGGTCGTCGCTGAGGTAGTCGTCGTCCGGGGGCGGGGGAGTTTTGTGAAGGAGTATGTGGACGGCGTTGTCTACAACTTCCGGGTCGTATAGCTTCCCTTTGCCCTTTATCAGCTCTTCTACGGCGGCACGTTTGTTCATTCCCTTTCTGTATATTCTGGCGCTGGTCATGGCGTCGAAGGAGTCTGCCACCGCTATTATCCGTGCCGACAGGGGTATCTGCTCTCTCTGGAGGTTGTCCGGGTAGCCGCTGCCGTCCCACCTTTCGTGGTGGTACTTTATGCCGTCGAGGGACTCCTTTATGAAGTCAAGGTTCTTAACCAGCTCGTAGCTCAGTATCGGGTGGAGCTTGATTATCTCGTACTCTTCGGGTGTGAGCTTCTCGGGCTTCAGCAGTATGCTGTCGGGTATTCCTATCTTTCCTATGTCGTGGAGGAGGCCGGCAATGTATATCGATTCGGCCTCCTCTCTTAGCCCCATCGCCCTTGCTATCTCCCTGGAGTAGAAGGCCACCCTCTCTGAGTGTCCTCTGGTGTAGGAGTCCCTTATCTCGATGCCCCTGACGAAGCTCTTCAGGATTTTCTCTTTGAGCTCCTTCTCCTTTCGCAGCTTCTCCTCGAGCTCCTCTATCAGCCACTTGATTGTGACCGCCGCCGCTATAGACTTTGCGATGCTCTTTATGAAGCGTCTGTTCTCTTCGCTTATGGGCTCCTCTTTCGTTTTATAAACAATCACGTAGCCTGCGGTGTTGTCGGACATTGCTTTTAAGGGCATGCCGAAGATGTACTTCATCCCGAGGGCCTTCTCCCCTTTGGAGAGTATCTTGCTCTTTGTGGTCTCTATCTCCCTCCCTAAGGCCAGTATGTAGGGCTCTATACCGTCCAGCTCGGAGCTGTTTTTCTCAAAAACCCTTTCGCCGTATCGGGTTATAACCCGTATCTCTATGGCGTCGCTGTTTCTCTTCTGAACGCCGATTACTATCCCGTCGGCCTCTGTGAGCTTCAAAACTTTCTGCATAAGCTCAACGAACTCCCCGTTGAATCCCTTACCGACCGTTAGGAGCTGGATGAAGCTGGAGATTATCTCCGCCCGCTCGTCCCTCTCCCTTATGCTGTCTATCATCTTGTTTATGCTCTCCCTTATGCGGCCGAACTCGTCTTCGCCCTCTTCGGGGAGCTTTTTGAGGTCTCCCATCTGAATCTTGCCCACCTCTTTCCTTATCCGGTTCAGCGGAACCAGGTAGAGCCTGTGGATTGCAAAGAGGAAGAGGGCAAGGAGGCCGGAGGTAACAACCGCCATAAACGCTCCGACCTTTACCGCAGTTTTCGAGGCCTTAGACTCTATCTCCCGTCTGTTGAGCTTCACGGTTACCGTAAGGGGGCCGTCGGGAAAGAGGAGCCGTTTCGTCAGGGTAAACTCATCTTTTTCGGCCGGAGGGCCCTCTTTAACCGACTCGATGTAGGGAGCGCGCCTTAAAACGTTGAAGAGCTCTTTTGAGTTCTTCTTTGAGCCTGCGGCCGCGGCGGTCACCTCTATGTAGTTGATGGCGTCTATTACGCTCTCGTGCAGAAGGAGCTCCTTTGTGAAGCGGTAGGCCGTGAAGAAGCTCGCAGCCGTAACAAGCAGCGATACGAGCACGGCTATACCTGTAAGCAGGTGGTACTTATCCAGCTTCACCTTTTACCTTTTAATTGCAGTTTTAGGGCGTGCAGCTGTAGAACCTGTAGCCCCGAACCGCCTCTTCCCCCGTAAGTGCGTAAACCACAGCCGGGTCTTTCAGGGCATCAACCCCCGAGTTCCAGCCCTTTACGAGCACTACCGTCTCTTCGGGTTCCCGAAGGAGCTCCTTCCTGATGAGCAGGAAGAACTGTTTTCCCTTTATCGGCTTTCCCCCTTTCGTTTTTACCGCAACCTTACAGAGCTTCACCCACTCCTTAGAGAACTCCTCTATCTTCCTTGCAGTTGTGCCGTCTACAACGGCCGCCTTGTACTTAGAGAAGTTGAGGAGGCTGATGAGCTCTGTGCCGTTTGCCCAGTCGAGGCTTACCTCGAGCCCGTTCTTCTGGAAGTACCCGAGGAACTTGCTCGCCTCAAACGGGAGGAGAAGGGTGTGCTCTTCGCCTATAACGCCGACTCTTGGTTCACCGAAGCACCCCGTAACAAGGGCAAGTAGCGCCAAAACAACGAGAACAACTCTACCCTTAGCCATGTCGTCTCTAAATTTATTTCCCGTAAAACGGAGGTAAGGGCGGGCCTTTTGCAACTTTGCAGACTACTTAACGGCTTTAGCCAGGAGGTCCGCTATGTGGAGGGCTGAGGCCTTAGAGCCTATTCTCTCGAGGCCTTCGGCTATGTTCATAACGCAGCCCGGGCACTCCGTTAAAACGACCTCTGCCTCTGTTGAGTCTGCGTTCTTTGCCTTTTTAAGCTGAATCTCCCTTGAGATTTCCGGGTGGGAGAGCTTAAATGAGCCTCCCATTCCACAGCAGTTGTCCGCCTCGGGCATCGGGGTGTAGGAGAGGTTCTGTAGGACTTTCAGAACGTCTTCCGGGTAGTGGCGCGGTATCTTCTGCCCCCTGACTATGTGGCACGGGTGGTGCCAGGTTACTCTAACCTTTCTCGGGAGCTTCCAGCTCCCAACGGTTTCTATGTTCTCAAACAGGAGCTCAATGAGCTCTTTCACGGGGAGCCGAAGCTCGCTGTACTCCCCCTTTAAAACGTGGCCGCAGGTGGCGCACGCCGTTACGATAAAGTCGAACCCTTCCCTGTTGAGCGAGCCCAGGTTTTTCTGCTTCATCTGGTTAAAGGTCTTCAGGTCTCCTGCAAAGAAGGCGGGAGCTCCGCAGCAGCTCTGCTCTTTCGGAACGAAAACCGAGTACCCGAGGGCGTTTAAAACCTTTACCACGTTCTGGGCAGTTTCGGTGTAGAAGTTGTTGAACATACACCCTGTAAAGAACAGAGCTCTGCCCTTCTCTTTACCTTTTGGCCTGAACCACCTGTCTGTGCTGTTGAAGGGCTTTGCTTTCGGCTCCGGGAGCAGAACCTTGCCGAGCTTGGGAACGTTAAAGGGTAGAAGCCTGTTCTGGGGGCTTTTAGAGGCTTTTGTGAAGAGCTTTGTTAGCGGAGCGGCCACCTTCCCTGCCAGGTTGAGCAGTTTGGGGTTCGAAAAGAGCTTCACCGCCGCCGCCTTCTCCGGCGGGAGGCCGAACTTCTCTACCGCCTTTGCCCGTGCAGAGATGATTATCTTCTCGTAGTCAACCATAACGGGGCAGATTTCCGCGCACCGGAGGCAGGTTGTACAGAGGTTGAAAAAGTGGGCCGCCTCCTTGTCGAGCTCGGCCTTTCCCTTGTTTATCATGTCTGCGAGAAATATCTTGCCGCGGGCAACGGAGGGCTCCTCGTGGGTAACGTTGAACACCGGACACACCTGCCGGCAGGAGCCGCACCTTACGCACCTTTCAACCAGCTCGTCGCTTATGCCTAATATCTTCTCCTGTTCCATCTCTTCCGCTCTTTCGGTGATGACTACTCAATATAGGGGGGAGGGGAAGAAACTGCAACTTTCTTGCAGTTGCTATAGAATAACCTCTTCTGCCCTGAAGACCGGCCCTTCAACGCAGCACCGCTTGTAGCCGTTAACGGTCTCGACTGTGCAGCCCAAACACGCGCCTACACCGCAGGCCATTCTCCTGTCCAGCGACAGGTAGCACTCAACTTTCAGCCTGGCCGCTTCCTCTTTAACCGCCTTCATCATAGGCGTTGGACCGCAGGCCACCCAGGTAAAGCCGGTGTAGGAGTGAAGGTCCTGGGTTACAAAGCCCTTCTTGCCAAACGAGCCGTCTTCGGTATAGACAACGTGCTCTATGCCGAACTCCTCAAGGAACGGCAGGCCCGACAGGTTCTCCCTGCTCCTTTCACCGTAGAGGACAACAACCTCTTTACCGGCCTCTTTGAACCGCCTTGCCGCAAGGAACAGCCCTCCTATGCCTATGCCTCCGGCGATGAAGAGGAACTTCTCTCCCCTCTGGGGAATGCTGTTCCCCAGCGGCATCAGCACCTCTATTTCGCTTCCGGCCTCAACTTCCGTTAACAGCTTTGTTCCCCTGCCGTAAACCCTGTAGAGGAACGAAACCCTGTTCCCCTCAAGGTTGAAGATTCCCAAAGGCCTTCTGAGGAGCGGGTCCAGCTGGAGCCTGCTTCTTACCTGAACCATTGCGAACTGGCCGGGCTCTACTCTCTCTGCCTCCTGCTCCGGTGCCTCAACTGTGAGCAGGTAGTCTCTGCCGGTAACGTGTCTGTTCTCAACTACGGTGTAGCCCATGTTTAACCTTCTCTTTTGGGACACACTTTTCCTTCTAAGATTTCTAAAAGGGCGATTACGGTTTTTTTGTGCTCCCTTCCTTCAGAGTCCTTGCCGAAGGTGTAAGGGTCTACGGTGTAGAGGTGTCTTGCCCTCTTTGCCGCAACGTGGACGGTCTCGTAGAAGTTCCCCACCTTCTTTACTATCGGTTCAAGGGGTAGCCTCTTGCTCATTCTCTCCTCCTTTAAAGGTTGCAGGTGGTAAATATAGCCGTTACTTTCCGGGTTTGAGAAGCTCCTCTCTGCACCCCTTACCCTCTTCAACCAGCTCAACCACCTTGGGGTCTTTCACCAGCCTGTTCAGCTGGCCTTCGAGCCTTTCGCTCTTGAGCTTCTCTGCCGTTATTATCCCTTTGAGCTGGTCGAAGGCCTTCTCCAGCTCGTCGTTCACAACCAGGTAGTCGTAGCAGAGGGCCTTTTTAAGCTCCTCCCGTGCGGTTTTGAGCCTGCGCTCTATCACCTCTTCCGGGTCGGTTCCCCTCTTTCTCAGCCGCCTTTCGAGCTCTTCCAGCGACGGGGGAAGGATAAAGATGAGAACGGCTTCGGGGAAGTTCTTCTTCACCTGGAGGGCCCCCTGGGTGTCTATGTCGAGCAGTATGTCCCTTCCCTCCTCGAGGGCTTTTAGAACCTGGCTTTTGGAGGTTCCGTAGAGGTTTCCGTAAACGTTTGCCCACTCCAGGAAGTCGCCCTCCTCTATCATCCTCTCGAACTGCTCTTTCGTTACGAAGTGGTAGTCTCTGCCGTCTACCTCCCCTTCCCGGGGCGGCCTTGTTGTGTAGGAAACGGAGAACTCAAGGGTGGGTATCTCCTTTAAGAGCATGTGGCACAAGGTTGTTTTGCCGGTGCCGGACGGAGCCGATACAACTATGAGGAGCCCTTTGAGCTTGTTACTCCACATTTTGAACCTGCTCCTTTATCCGTGCTATTTCGCTCTTTATGGCTATAACCTCGTCGGTGGCGTCTACCTCTTTGAGTTTGCTCCCCAACGTGTTGGCCTCCCTGTGCATCTCCTGGCACAGGAAGTCTAAGGTTTTACCGACGGGCTCTTCAAACTCAAGAAGCTCCCTGAACCTCCTGCAGTGGAGCTTCAGCCGGGAGATTTCCTCTGTAACGTCCTGCTTCTCTGCGATAAGGGCGACCTCAAGCTCCACCCTCTTTGTGAACTCTTCGGGAAGCTCTTCTCCCTCTAAGAGCTTCTTCACCTTCTCCTTAAGCCTCTCAAAGAGGAGCTTATTTATGCCTTGGGCCTTCTCCTCTACCCTGCCTACAAGCTCCTCTATTGTCTCTATCTTACGAAGGAAGAACTCCTTGAGCTTCTCCCCTTCGGCCCTTCTGCTTGCATCGAGCTCCTGCAGGGCCTCTCCGACTGCTTCAAAGAGCTGGGGTTTTAAGGGTTCCGGGTCTTCTTCCTCTTTCTGGAACACTTCCGGAAAGGCCAAGAGGTCCCGCAGGCTTACCCCTATCTCGGTTCCGGTAACGGCTCCGGCCCTCTTTGCCGCCTCTATGACCTTTTCCGCTATCGAGTAGTTTACGGTTATGGGGGGAGTGAACTTCTCGGTGGGCGTGAACTTTACGAAGAGGTCAACGTCTCCCCTCTTTACAACCTCGGAAACGGCCTTCTGAACCTCTACCGAGAACCTGTTGAAGAGGCGCGGAAGGGAGGCCCTCACCTTAAGGGCCTTGCTGTTTACGCTCTTAACCTCTACGGTGATTGTGGCAAGCTCCGACTCTTTAACGGCCCTGCCGAAACCGGTCATACTTTTCATGGTTACTCTCCCGACTTAAACAGCTGGGGGTTTACCTTAACGGAGGCCTTCTGTTCAAGGAGTGTGAGCAGGTAGTTAAGGTCGCTCTGGGCCTTTGCGTTCAGAACGAGCAGTTTAACGGCGTTGAGCTTGTTCTCGTCTATCTTGCCGGCCGTGAGCGGACCTTCAGGCTCAAACACCCCGTAGCCCTTTTCGAGGGGCATAATTACTCTTCTGCCTGCAGGCGTTGATACGAACAGTCTGTCTACCTGCTGAACGTCTAAGGGTTTAAAGGTCTGGACGAAAGTTTGGGGGGTGAAGTTGCCGCTCTGGAGCGTGCCGTTGAAGCTCTTTGCCGCTTTGAGGGCCAGCTCAAGGGCCTTCTCCTCCTTGAGCTGCTCCTCTATTTGGGCTTTAACCTTTTCAAGGGGAACGGTTTCGCTCTTTTTGAGCTTGAAGGCGAGTATCAGCCTGCCATTTTCGCTTCTGAATATGAAGGGCCTTTTCTGAAGCTCCTTGGCCAGCTTTTCGGGTGCCGGCTTCGGGTTAAAGGCTTTCAGCTTTTCGAGCTCCCCCTTTTTGGCGAGCTCGTAGGCCTCTTTGGCCCTCTCCTTACCCTGGGGGGTGTTTTCGAAGCTCAGCAGGTAAACCTCTTCGCCGGCCTCCTTTGTGAACTGCTCTTTGTGTTTCTTGTAGAACTGCTCTACCTCCTCTTCCGACACCTTCGGGTTGAACTGGTCGGCTGTAAACACCTTGTAGCCTATTTTCCTCTGGCCGAAGCTCTTCTTGTAGAGCTCGGTGAGCTCTGCCTGCGTTACCGAGGGGGCGTGGTTTACAACCGTCAGGACCTTTTGGACGAGGAGGTCTTTTCTTACCGTCTCTTCAAAAGCCTGGGGCGTTAGCCCTTGGGCCCTGAGGAATGCTTTGTAGAGCTTTACCGAGAACTTGCCGTTCTCTTGGAATATCGGCATCTCCTCTATCGCCTTGGCAACCGCCCAGTCGCTTACCTTTAACCCCTCTTCCTTGGCGAGCTCAATCAGCAGGGCCCTCTGGACGAGCCTTTGAAGGGCGATTCTCTTTATGTCGTTGGGCTTTACGAGCTTATTGAAGTTGTCCCCCAGCTTTCTCCTGAGCTCGTCCTCAACGGTTTTATACTCCCTGTTGAACTCTGCGAGTGTTATTGGCTGGCCGTTGACCGTTGCAACCTGACTGCCGCTGGGGCCGGAGAAGCTTCCCCTTCCCCACACCAGGAAAATGGTCCCCACAAAGGAGGCCGCCACTATCCAGAGGGGAATACTGAAGGCCCGGAGGTTTTTCCTTATCTTGGAGAGCATCTATCCTCCAGTGTTGAAAATCGTTCCCCCAGATTTATACTTAAATTCGGTAGGTATCTCAACTAATCAAATGTCGGGAGCAGACCCTTTGAAGAAGAGCTTTAACACATCCCGCCCCTCTTTAGAGTCGGTCCTCGACAGGGCGCGTTCCTACATAAAGGCTAAGAACTTTAAACGTGCAGTTGAAGAGCTGGAGCGGCATAAATTCCACAGCGTAGACTACTACTTGCTCCTTGCCGAAGCCTACGAGGCCCTGGGCGACAGCGAGAAGGCCGAGTCCTACTTCGAGGAGGCCCGCTTCCTCGATACCGAGCTCCGCTCTAAGGAGCTGCTTGAGAAGGGCATCACCCTTGCCCTTATGAAAAACTACAGGGCCGCCGAGAAGGAGCTTTTGGAGTCTGCCAAACTCAACCCCTTTAACGGCGAGGTTTACAAGGAGCTCTACAGGCTCTACAGGGAGACCAGCAACCACAAGAAGATGGTTGAGGCCCTGAAGAACCTGATGACCGTGGAGCCCCACTCTCCTTTCCCCTACCTTGAGTTGGGCCGTTACTACTACGTGAGGCGGCGCTACTCAAAGGCGGTAGACGTTCTAAAACAGGGAGCCGAGATAACCGGAGACGCCGCCGTTTACTTTCAGCTGGGTAAGGTTTTCGCCGAGTGGGGCAAAACGGAGGAGGCCGTAGAGGCCCTTAAACAGGCCTGTATGCTCGACTACAAGAACCTTGAGTACAGGCACAAACTCGCCGAGGTGCTCGTTAACAGCGAAGACTACGACAGGGCCCTGGAGGTTATACTGAACACCCTTAACCTCTACCCCGACTCTCCTTATGTCCTTCAGAACGCCGCCGCCCTCTACGACCTTATCGGGAACGAGGAGCTTGCCGAGCACTACTACCGTAAGGCGATTGCCTGCTCCGAAGGTTTTGTGGCCGAGGAGTCTAAGAAGCTCCTTGCGGAGTTCTTCATAGAGAAGGGGCGCTACGACCAGGCCGAAGAGATTCTCAGGGAGATAGTTGAAACAACCGAGAACGTTTGGGTGCTCCTTGATGCCTTCACCGAGCTTGCCCTGATATTCGTCGACCAGGGCAGGCTTTCGGACCTCATAGAGGTGGGTATGAAAATTCTTGAGAGCGAAGAGCTCAGCGAAGAGGAGTTCTGCGAGCTTGCAGAAGTTGTGGCAGACGCCTTCTTCGAGGAGAAGCGCTACAAGGAGGCCCTCGAGCTTTACAGCACTATACTCTCCACAACTACCGAGCAGAAAGTTGCCGCCAGGGTAAAGGAGCGGATAGAGGAGATAAAGGAGATTACCTCTCTTGAGGAGATGATTTAAGGGCCTCCTCTATGGCCCTTTTGAGCTCTTCGAGCCCCCACCCTTTTACGGCAGAAATCAGAACCAGCTTTGGGTTCTCCTCGGGTATCTTTAAGAGGAGCTCTCCTTTTAGCTCTTCAAGCTCTTGAGGTGAGCTTACCAGCTTATCCGTTTTGTTTGCCACGAATATTTTGGGTTTATCCCAGCTTCTCAGCCTTTTCAGGACCTCTTTTACCGAGTTGAGCTCTTCTTCGGCGGTCTCTGAGGAGGCGTCGAACACAACCAGCAGTAGGTCTGCCTCCTTAACCTCGCTGAGGGTTGCCCTGAACGAGGCCACCAGCTCGTGGGGCAGGTTTTTTATGAAGCCGACCGTGTCCGATATTAAAACGGTCTCCCCGTTTAGGTAGAGGCTGCCGGTTCTCACGTCTAAGGTTGCAAAGGGCATGTCCTTTACGAAGACCTCTTTCCTGGTGAGTGCCCTGACGAGCGTAGACTTGCCCACGTTGGTGTAGCCTACAACGGCAACGGTTTTCTGGCCTCTGCGCTTTCGGTTGTAGCGTTGAAGCTCCTGTCTGCTCAGAACCTCCTCGAGCTCCTTCCTCAACTTGTGGATTCTTCGGCGGATTGCCCTTGCCTCAACCTCCGTTTTGGTCTCTCCGGGCCCCCTCGTTCCTACGCCGCCTCCGAGCCTTGAGAGCTGTTTTCCCATTCCCCTTATGTGGGAGAGCTGGTAGTAGCTCTTGGCAAGCTCAACCTGGAGCTTCGCCTCCTTTGTCCGTGCCCTCCGGGCAAATATCTCGAGGATTACCTCCGTTCTGTCGGACACCTTCAGCCCGGTTAACTCCTCTATGTTTCTCTTCTGGGAGTAGGTGAGCGGGTGGTAGGCCACTATCATTGTTGCTCTTTCGGTGTCTACCTCCTTCAGCTTCCCTTTACCTATGTATGTAGAGGGAGAGAAGGACCTCCTCTTTTGAACTACCTCCTGAACAACCTCTCCGCCCAGGGCCTCTACGAGCCCCTTTAACTCCTCTAAGTCCACCTCTTCTTTAGGCCTTTTAACCGCTATTAGGGCAACTCTCTCTTTCTCCAGCTCCACCTCACCCTCCGATTGTTTACCGTTTACAATTCGTTTACAATTAGATGTGATTCTACCTACCGGAGGTTACTTAAATGTTCAAGGGCGGTATGGGAAATATAAACCAACTGATGAAAATGGCTAAGCAGCTTCAGGCCCAGGCTGCAAAACTGAAAGAAGAAGTTGAGCAGAGGGAGTTTGTGGGAACCGCCGGAGGCGGTGCCGTTAAGGTTGTTGCAAAGGGAACCGGAGACCTTGTCTCCGTTGAGATATCCCAGGAGCTCATAGACTCCGGCGACAGGGAGATGATTCAGGACCTCGTTCTTGCGGCGGCCAACCAGGCCCTCAGGGAGGCGAGGAACACCCTCGCCCGTGAGATGGAGAAAATCACCGGGGGCCTCGGAATAGACCTCGGAGGTCTCTTTTGATTTACCCCGAGAACCTTGAGCTTCTCATAGAGTACCTTGCGGAGGTTCCGGGCATCAGCGAGCGGGCCGCAGAGCGGGCCGTTTTGCTTCTCTCCCGCCTGCCCGAAGAGCGCAGGCGTCAGGTTATAAACGCCTTCAGGGAGCTCGAGCAGGTAACTCCCTGTAAGGAGTGCGGCCTTCCGGCCGCCGGAGAGCTGTGTAGGGTCTGTAGCGACCCGGAGAGGAGCAGAACTACCATCTGCGTTGTTGAACAGCCCAGGGACGCCATATCGATTGAGAAGCTCGGCGAGTACAAGGGCCTTTACCACGTTCTCGGCGGGGTTATCTCGCCCCTTGAAGGGATAGGCCCAGAAGACCTTAACGTGAAGTCGCTCTTTGAGAGGATAAAGAGGCTCGGCGTTAAAGAGGTGATAATCGCCCTTAACCCTACCGTTGAGGGGGAAGCAACCGCCAAGTTCCTCGTTGACAGGCTTCAGAAGCTCGGTGTTAAAGTGTTCAGAATCGGCTACGGCATACCCTACGGCGGAACCATAGACAACGCCGACGAACTGACCCTGAAGAGGGCCTTTGAGGATAAGAAACTAATAGCTGGAGGACGGTAATGATTGAAATCAGGTGGCACGCCCGAGGAGGACAGGGTGCCGTAACGGCCTCGAAGATTCTCGCCTCTGCCGTTATCAGGGAGGGCAAGTACGCCCAGAGCAACCCCGACTACGGTGCAGAGCGCTCCGGTGCTCCTCTGAGGGCTTACAACAGAGTTTCTGAAGAGCCTATCACCCTTCACTGTATGGTTCTCAACCCCGACATCGTTGTTGTAGTTGACCCTACGCTCCTTAAAACAGTTCCCTTCCTTGAGGGGACAAGCGAGGACGCCGTTCTCGTTATCAACACGAACAAAACTCCCCAAGAGGTAAGGGAGAAGTACAACATACAGGGGCGGAAAATCTACACCGTAGATGCAACGAAGATTGCCATGGAGGAGCTGAAAAGGCCCCTGATGAACGTTCCCATGCTCGGGGCCCTTGTTAAGGTTCTGGGCGGCCTTGTAGACATTAAGACCGTTGAGGAAGACATCAAGAAGACATTCGGGAAGAAAATTTCCGAAAATGCCCTTGCCGCAAACGTTAGGGCACTTTACAGAGCCTATGAGGAGGTAAAGGGAGAATGATTGGGAAGAGCTGGAGAGATTTACCGATTGGAGCGGTTATACCCGAGCCCGGTTCCAGTGAGAAGTACAACACCGGTGAGTGGAGGGCTTGGAGGCCCGTTTTTGAGCAGGATAAGTGCGTTAACTGTATGCTCTGCTGGGTTTTCTGTCCCGACTCCTGCATTCTGGTGAAAGAGGAGAAGATGGTCGGGATAGACTACGACCACTGCAAGGGCTGCGGTATCTGTGCCTTTGAGTGCCCGACGAAGGCCCTTGAGATGAAACCCGAATACCTGTTCCGTGAGGAGGACTAACTATGAGGCCCGAGCTTATAAAGGAGGTTACCTACGTTCCCTACTCCGGTAACATGGCGGCTGCCGAGGCTATGAGGCAGATTAACCCCGACGTTGTTGCCGCCTACCCGATTACTCCCCAGACCGAGCTTATGCAGTTCTTTGCAGACTTTGTTGCAAACGGCCTTGTAGACACCGAGTACATTCCCGTAGAGAGTGAGCACTCTGCCATGTCTGCGTGTGTGGGAGCCGCAGCTGCAGGCTCCAGGGCTATGACCGCAACTGCCGGTCCCGGCCTTGCCTACATGTGGGAGGTTCTCGGTATAGCCTCGGGCATGAGGCTGCCGATAGTTATGACCGTTGTTAACAGGGCCCTTTCTGCTCCCATCAACATTCACGGCGACCAGTCCGACGCCATGGGAGCCCGGGACCAGGGCTGGATAATGCTCTTTTCCGAGAACGCCGAAGAGCAGTACGACAACCTCATTCAGGCCCTCAGAATCGCCGAGGACGAAAGGACCCGCCTGCCCGTTATGGTCGGTATGGACGGCTTTGTCATCTCCCACGCTATAGAGAGGGTGAGACTTCTGCCCGACAAGGCCGTTGAGGAGTTTATCGGAGAGCTGAAGCCCTTTTACCCCCTTCTCGACGTTGACAACCCAGTAACCCACGGTCCCGTTGCCATGACCGACTCCTACATGGAGTTTAAGCGTCAGCAGCGGGAAGCCATGATGAACGCCTACAAGGTAATAAGGGAGGTTGGGGAGGCCTTTGAGGAGGCCTTTGGTAAGAAGTACGAGCACATAGAGACCTATAAGACCGACGACGCCGACTACATTCTGATTATCATCGGCTCTACCGCCGGAACTGCCAAGTTCGTGATAGACAAGCTTCGCAAGGAGAAGGGTATAAAGGTTGGACTTATTAAAATTAGGACCTACAGGCCCTTCCCCTACTACGACGTTATGGACGCAATAGAGGCCTCTAACTGTAAGGCTATCGGTGTTTTCGACAGAGCCGAGACTTTCGGTGCCGTTGGAGGTCCCCTCTACAGTGATATAGCCACTGCCATGTACTTAAGGGGCAAAACTTACCCGATGGTCAGCTTTATCTACGGCCTCGGCGGAAGGGACACCAACGTTCACCACATAGAGGAGGCCATAGATAAGGTTATGCAGAAGGCGGCCGGTAAGGAAGTTCCCCTTATCAACTACCTTAATCTAAACGAGTAATTGTTGGAGGAGAGTTATGGCACAGGTTAACGCTGCTGAGGTTAAGATACCTCCGCTTAAGAAGCTCACAAACTACCCTGAGAAGCTTGCTCCCGGCCACAGGCTCTGTGCCGGCTGTGGTGCCTCCATTATTGTGAGGCAGATGTACATGGCGGCCAACGCCCTCGGTTACGAGCTGATAATTGCAAACGCTACGGGCTGCGTTGAGGTTTGTACCTCGATATACCCTTACACCTCTTGGAGAAGCCCCTGGATTCACAACGCCTTTGAGAACGCAGCCGCCACAATAGCCGGTGTAGAGGCGGCCTACAAGGCGCTCAAGAGAAAGGGGAAGCTTCCCAGCGGCAAGAAGGTGAAGTTTGTTGCCCTCGGCGGAGACGGCGGAACTTACGATATCGGTTTCCAGTCTCTCTCCGGTGCCCTTGAGAGGGGACACGACTTCATCTATGTTTGCTACGACAACGAAGCTTACATGAACACCGGTATTCAGCGCTCCTCCGCCACTCCCAAGTACGCAAACACCACAACCCAGCCGGTGGGCTCTGAGAGCTTAGGTAAGCCCCAGCACAAGAAGTGGATGCCCGAGGTGGCTGCCGCCCACGGTATCCCCTACGTTGCTCAAGTGGCCCCCTCCCACTGGAAGGACTTCATGGAGAAGTTTAAGAAGGCACTTCTCACCGAAGGTCCTTCTTACATAAACGCCTTCTGCGTTTGCCCCAGGGGCTGGCGTTCAAAGGAGGAAGAAGGTATACTTATTACGAAGCTTGCCGTAGAGACCAATTACTGGCCCTTGTTTGAGGTTGAAAACGGCAAGTGGAGGATTACCTACAAGCCGAAGAACCCGAAGCCGGTTGTTGAGTTCCTCAAGAAGCAGGGGAGGTTTAAGCACCTCTTTAAGCCCGGAAACGAGGATAAGCTGGCCGAGCTTCAGGCCGAGGTCGACAGGCGCTGGGAGTGGCTCAACAAGATGGAGGAATTAACTAACAGGGAAGGGTGATGCTTAGTCTTAAGCCGGAAGAGGATAAGAAGTTAAGGGAGCTTCTAACCAGCTTAAATGAGGAGAGCAAGTCGAAAATAGTTCTCCTGATAGATAAGTCGGGTCAGCTTATAAGCCGGAGCGAGTCTCCGGCTTTTTCTTCTGACGATGTAACTTTTGCCTCGCTTACTGCCGGAAACGTGGCGGCATCGGAGGCCCTCTCCAAGCTCCTCGGTGACAAAGACCTTAACCACCTTTTCACCGAGACCGAGAAAGAGGGCATCTACATGATTCTCATAGACGGCAAGTACATCCTCGTTGCCATATTCGATAAGCAGGTTACCAACCTCGGCATTGTTAGGATAAAAATCAAGAAGTACTACCGTGAGCTTGTCTCCATTCTCAGGGAGATAGAGGAGAGGATAAAGAGGGAGAGCGCTGTTCCCGAAGACATTAACCTGGACGATATAGACTTGGATACTCTTTTTGAATAAGGAGCGTTAATGCCCTTTATAAACTTTGCGACTAAAGAGATTAACTGCAAGATAGTCTATTACGGTCCGGGGCTTTCGGGAAAGACTACCAACATTAAGTGGATATACGACCACATTAAGCCCGAGAACAAGGGCGAGATGATAACCCTGGCCACCGAGACCGAGAGGACCCTCTTTTTCGACTTTGTGCCCATAGAGGTCTCCAACGTTAGGGGGTTTAAGGTAAGGTTCCACCTTTACACCACTCCCGGTCAGATAATCTACAGGGCCAGCAGAAAGCTGATACTCAAGGGTGTCGACGGGGTTGTGTTCGTTGCAGACTCCCAAGAGGAGCGCCACGACGCCAACTTAGACACCTTAGACGACATGATAGAGAACCTGAAGGAGTACGAAATCGATATAGAGGACCTTCCCCTCGTTTTCCAGTATAATAAGCGGGACCTTCCCAACATACTCCCCGTAGAGGTTCTGAGGAGGGACCTGAACAGGTGGAACAGGCCCGACTTTGAGGCGGTTGCCTCAAAAGGTATAGGCGTTCTTGAGACCTTCAAAGAGATAACAAGGCAAGTTCTGCAGAAGTTGAAAAAGTGAGAGCGTTTATCGAGGAGCTCTTTAATTCCCCTGCAGATGTCTTCTTTACCTCCTTCCTGCCGAAGGCCACTTCCCTTCGCTTTAAAGCCTTCTCCGGTAGGGTTGAAACCTGCGCAATAGTTAACGCAAAGAGCGGTAGGTGTCCTTCCGACTGTAAGTTCTGTGCCCAGTCGGTTCACTTTAAAACACGGGTAACGGTTTACCCCTTAATGACCAAAGAGGAGCTTAAAGAGAGAGCGCTTGCCGCCTTTTCTAAGGGGATAGACCGGTTCAGCTTTGTGACAAGCGGCATTGCTCTGTCCGATAGGGAGCTCTCTGCGGTTGCCTCGGTTGTTGAGGAGCTTAAGTCTTTGAACCCGGAGGTGAAGCTCTGCGCCTCTTTGGGCCAGCTCGGGAAGGAGCAGCTGCTCCTTTTAAAGAGGAGCGGGCTCGACCGCTACCACCACAACCTTGAGACTTCAAAGGAGTTCTACCCGCTTATAGCAACCCGTCAGAGCTGGCACGACCGTTACAAAACGGTTGCGCTTGCAAAGGAGGTGGGCTTTTCCGTCTGCTCGGGGGGAATTTTTGGCATGGGGGAGTCTGCTGAAGATATCTGCTCTATTGCAGAATCCCTTGCCGAGCTTCAGGTGGACTCTGTACCCGTAAACTTCCTCCACCCCATAAGGGGAACTCCCCTTGAGGGAGCACGCTTCTTGACTCCTCTGAAGGCGCTGAAAGTGTTGGTTGCCTTAAGGTTTTTACTGCCCGAAACCAGCCTGAGGGTCTGCGGAGGCAGGGAGTTCAACCTGAGGGAGCTTCAACCCCTCTCCCTCCTGGTTTCAGACTCCCTTATGGTGGGTAACTACCTAACGACCAAGGGGCGTCAGCTGAAAGACGACGCTCAGATGATAAAAGACCTTGGTTTAAGCAGCAACCTCAAGCCCTAAGAGGAGGCGATGCTCTTTCTAATAAAAAAGCTTGTGGGCTCTTTCGTCATCTACCCGGGGCTCTCTGTAACTTTCGGGGTTCTGGCGCTTCTCCTGTGGTTCAAGCGCCGCAAACTTGCCTTCTTCTTTGCGGCCCTAAGTGTTGCCTTCCTTTACTTCTTCTCCACCGAGTTTGGCAAGGATTTAACTCTGAAACCCCTTGAGGATGCTTACCCCTATCCGAAGCTCTCCTCCCTTAACTGCACCTACATAGTGGTTCTCGGGGGGGGAATCGTTCCCCACTCGCCTGCCGCCGGCGGCAGGGCTACGGTTAGGCCCCAGGTTGCAAAGAGGCTCCTTGAGGCCTGGAAGCTCTGGAGAGTTTTAAAAAAGCCGATAGTTGCCACGGGAGGCGTTCTATACCCGAACGTAGAGAGTGAGGCAGCCGTTATGGCCCGCTTCCTCGAAGGGCTCGGCGTTCCGGCCTCCCAGATAAAAGTCGAGGGAAAGAGCAGGACCACCTTTGAAAATGCAGAGTTTACCTACAGGTTGATAGGCCCTCAATCTATATGTTTGGTAACTTCGGCCTACCACATGCCCAGAAGTGTGAGAATCTTTAAGAGCTTCGGCTTTAAAGTAACCCCCGTTCCAACCGATTATAGGGTAAACAGGGCAGGTTACAACTGGCTCTCGTTCATGCCCATTTACGGAGTGGACACCTACTTCGGCTTTAGGGAGTGGGTGGGGATTGCCTTCTTTGAGCTGCGTAACTTATGGCGGGCCCGGGAGGATTCGAACCTCCGACCTACGGATTAGAAGTCCGTTGCTCTATCCAGCTGAGCTACGGGCCCGAGTGGAGCTCCGCTTGTGGTGGTCGGGGCAGCCCGATTTGAACGGGCGACCTCGTGCTCCCAAGGCACGCGCTCTAACCAAGCTGAGCTATGCCCCGGACCTGCTTTCGAAAATATAGGAAAAAGGGGATTTCTTGGCAACGGTGAAACGTCGGTTAAAATTTTCCACTCCAAAGCCGAAAAAGGAGGTAACGTGTCGGTTTTAGATAGAGTGTTGAACTGGCTCAGGGAGCTAAAAGAGAAGGAAGCTCCGGTAGAGGTCATAAGCTTCTATAACGAACTTCCGGTTCGCTGCAAAGTTCGCGTTCTCGACCTCGATAGAGAGTTCGTTCAGTGGGAGTCCAATCCGAAACTGCTCCTGGCCGTGGAAGATTGCGGGCGCCTTTACGTAAAGTTTAACGACCCTGCTTACGGCCAGGAGCGCATTCTCGGTGCCGACGTAACCTACCGCGGCTCCTCTATGGTTGAGACAACAGTTCCCAAGCCCTACGAAGACCCTTCCTTCAGGAGAGAGACCTTAAGGGTTACCGTTTCACCGACCTTGCCGGTTAAAGTAACTTTTGAAGAGCCCGACCCTCCAAAGCAGGAGCTTCAGGTCAGAGACCTCTCCGAAGGCGGAATCGGCGTAATAGGCCCGAAAGAGCTCTTCAAGCTCGGCGACAGGCTCAAGTTCACCCTTGAACTGCCCTTCGGCTCTTTCTCGGGAGAGGCGGAAGTGGTTTCGGTTGAACCCTTCGGAGACAAGATGAAGTACGGGCTGAAGTTTACGCAACTTCCCCGTAACGCCCGCTCCCTGCTGAACCGTTACGTGATGGCCCGTCAGCGTGAGATACTTGATAAAATTAGAATGATTGCGGAGTAGGCAACTTGGAAGTGAGAAGAGAGCTTCAAACCTTGAAACAACTCCTCTTAAAGGAGAAGGAGCTGTTGAAGGGTTTGAAAGAGGTAGAGGAGCTGGAGAGGCTCGAAAACGAGAAGCTCGAAATCTTAAAAAAGCTCTCCCAACTTGACCCCTCCTCCTTTAAGGGAGAGGAGGAGCTCCTTAAGGAGATTCAGAGGCTCAACTCCGAAGTTGAGCTCCTCATCAGAAACGCCTTGTCCCTTTACGAAGAGGTGTTTGAGGCCCTCTTCCCTGAGCGGAGTGCTACCTACTCCTCTAAACCCGCTCCAACCCTCTTCAGAGGTAAGGCTTAAAGAGAGGGCTCCCCTTGCCGATAATGGGCCTTAACACCCACTACGGGGGATGGAAATGGCCCTTTTCGGTGCCCTCTCTTTGGCGAGCCAGGCGCTTCTGTCTCAGCAGATAGCGGTTAACACTACCAACAGAAACCTCTCCAACGTTAACACCGACGGCTACTCCCGGGAAGAGCCGGTTTTCGCCGATATTCCCGGCGGAGGCGTAACAGTTGCCACTCTACGTAGGGTTTTCAGTTCGGTGCTCTTCAAGAGGTTCATCTCGGAGAACCAGAATAACGCCTACCTGAAGGCGAAAAGCGAAGTGCTCTCACAAGTTGAGTCCCTCTTCAACGACCAAATGGGGAGCGGCCTCTCACAGGCGATAAACGACTTCTTCAGCGTTATGAACGACGTTGCCGTTAACCCTGCAGACCTTGCTGCACGTCAGGAGCTCCTCTCTAAAGCCCAGGTTCTCGTAGGCCGCATCAGAGACTCCTACTCTGCCCTTCAGGAGATAAAGAGCACCTACTCCAAACAGGTTGCAGAGAGCGTTTCCAACCTCAACCAGCTCCTTGAGAAACTTGCAGACATCAACAGGAACATTCCCCTCTTTGCCGACTCCCCCGACAGGCTCAACCAGTACCTGGACGAAAGGGACAGAACCATAAAAGAGATAAGCTCCATCATAGATGCCAAGGTTCAGTTCAACAGCGATGGCACGGTTAACCTTTACACTGCAAAGGGTTTTGCCCTTGTCCTTGGAGACAGAACCTTTAAAGTCACTGTTAAAAACACCGATTCCGGCGTTAAAGTCCTTGCCGACGGTAGGGATATCACCTCCGACCTCTCGGGAGGCTCCGTAGGCGGGCTTGTAAGTGCCCTGAACGTTGTTGAGTCTGCGATGGAGAGGCTCAACACCCTCACCTCTACCATTGCAAACGAAGTTAACGCCCAGCACGAACAGGGTTACAACCTTTACGGAGAGACCGGTATAGACCTATTCGCCTCCGATAACGGCCAGCCTATAGACGCTTCAAATATTGTTCTCGCCTTTAACGACCCGAAGAAGTTTGCTGCGGCCTCAGACCCCAACTACCTCGACTCCGATAACGGAAACGTTAAGGCCCTTATGGCTTTGGCGGATAAAACCTACACTCAGCTTAACGGCCTCAGCTTTGCCGAGTACTACGGCACCCAGATAACTTCGTGGATTGGCCAAGAAGTTGAGTCCAACGACAACCTGTTGAAAAACAGCGACTTTCAGCTCGACGCCATAAAACAGAAAGTTGAAGAGCTTTCGGGCGTGAATACGGATGAGGAGCTTGTAAACCTTACCCGTTATCAGAGGGCCTACCAGGCTGCGGCAAGGGTTGTAACGGTTACAGATGAGCTTCTCCAAACAATTCTGAACATGGCGGGGTAAGCTATGAGGATATCTACGGGCGAGCTGTTCGACCTGTTTATCCGTTACGACAGGCTCAAGAGCGCCGAGATAAAGCGTAAGGCGGAGGAGCTCTCCTCCGGGAAGTCTATCTTAAGGCCTTCCGATTCCCCGGTTGACTACGCAAGACTCTTAAGGCTCGACAGGTTCGTTGAGAACCTGGACAGGTTCAACCGCAACATAGACCTTGTTAAGGCCAACATGGACACTGCAGAGAGCGCTCTGGCCTCTACCGTTCAAACGCTTGAAGCTGCAAGGGTGAAGATTATCCAGATTCTAAACACCGGTGCCCTTAACGGCGAAGATGCGAAAACCCTCGCAGACTACTTTGAGAGCGTAAAAGACTACGTCATCCAGATGGGTAACGAGAAGGTGGGGGATGCATACCTCTTCGGCGGTGTTAAAACCCAGTCTCCGCCTTTCGACAGCGACGGCACCTACCAGGGAGAGACAAGGGAGACCACTGTTCCGGTGGCAAACGGCGTTGAAGTTAGCACCAACTATAACGGCGAGAACTACTTCGGTGTAAACAGGGTGAGCGGTAAGATTACGGTTGTTGAGGTTCTGGATAGAATCGTTCAGATAATTCAGTCTGGAGACCTCTCCCAGCTGGACAGCGCAACCGTAACGGTAGACTTGGGCGACGGGCCCCAGACTATGAAGCTCCTTGATGCTTTCGATGCGGGCCTTTCAAAGATAATGGAGTACCGCTCCATTTTGGGTACCCAGGTAGCCCTTGTAGACGACCTTAAAACCCAGAACGAGGCCGTGGCCCTTCACGCCAAGGAGCTGCGCTCAAAGATAGGGGACGCCGACTTTGCCTCTGTTATCTCCGACTACGATAAGGCGAAAACGGCTTATCAGGCCCTACTTTCAACCTATACCGACCTTAAGCAGCTTTCCCTGCTTAACTTCTTGAAGTGATTCTTGAAAACTCCTCGAGAGTCAGGGTTTTTAGTCCGCTGACTTTTGAGAACTCATCGGTGTTATCGGTTACCAGGTAGGCGTTTCTCGTTAGGGCCTGCACGGCAATGAAACAGCTGCAGGGGTCTATTTTTTCGTTATTTGACCAAATCTCTGCCATTTTGGCGGCGTAGTGTTCACTGTCTTTGGCTGTGTTTCTTAAAACGTTTATCCCAGAGAGGAACAGCTTTACTCCCCATTTAAGTTTGAAAAGCTCCATTATTGCTTGTTCCGATTTTGCCTCTTTGATTTTTTTTAGAACGCTGAAGAGAAGCTCGGCCTCTGTGATAAAGGAGACTGCTATTAGCCTTTTTTCTGCAAGCTTTTTGAGTTTTTCTCTGGCTTCAACTGCAATCGCTTTTTCAAGGGGATCCTCTAAAACGTTTGCTCTTATTATGGTTTTACACGCGGCAGTATCGAGTAGATACATCCCACTACCGTTTGATTTGAGGTGTTCTCTATAAGTCCTTTAGGAGCTCTCCAAGCTCGTCAAATATATTAAAGGCTTCTGTCAAATTCTGTTTACTTGCGAAGGTTTGGGTAGAGGCAGATTGTGGCCTGTTCCTGCCGCCTCTTCTTACTCTTGTAGTGGGTTTATGCGTTGCGTACCGTGTAGTTTTCCCATAGAGAGACAGTTTTACCTTCAGAGCCCTACTTCTGTCTTGTTCCTTTCGCTTTTTCTTTGCCTTCTTGGGAGCTCTGAAATTTGGCAATACTATATCGTTGTCTTTCATTGAGCCCACCGATAACTATTTTGATACTTTTAAGTTTATAGAACCGTTGAACGGGTTTGATTAATTGATATTAAACCTCTGCTGCTGTGTGTAAAATTGTCCTATGGCCCTGTTCAGCTGTTACGTAGATGTAGAGCGTTTTCTGGGTGAGCCGGTAAAGGAGCTTGTTCACTTCCTCGTCTGTTTGAGACGCAGGGAGCGGTTCCCGGTTATTGTCCAGATAGCCCGTTTTTTTCAAGAGGTTGAGCACGTTTCCCAGTTTTACAACTTCCGCCGGGAGAGAAAGGAGGAGTTCCTCTCCTCTCTTCCCGTTTCTACTGCTGAGAAGAGAATCCTGTGGCATCTGCTGGAGAACTTCTTTCTAAAACACTCAGAGAACTCGTCCGGTAAGGAGATTCCCCAAGACGACCTTATAGCCCTGAGGAAGGGGAGGCTTTTTGAGGAGTTGGTTTACCACCTCGGGCCCGTTAACAGGGAGAAGGTGGAGCTTACGTCGATGCACTGCCAGCCGATGGTTAACAGGAAGAAGCTCCAAATAAGGTGCCGCTCTAAGGTGCTTTCCGGCAAGAACCTCGATGTGGTTTTCTGGGGTAGGGGATACGTTGAAGGGTACGAGTGTAAGGGGAATGTTCAGTTCTTCCTTGAACTCGGCCTCGGTAGGGGGGAGAAGGCAAGGAAGGTCAGGGAGAAGGTACAGTACCTTAACCAGCTTGCTCTGGCCCTTAAGAACAGGTTCTCCGAGGTTCACATCTACCTTGCAAGTTTTGCCCCGGATATAGACATAGACAGGTGTAGGGAGCTCTCCCTCCGTTACGCTTCAGAGTGCGGGAAGGGAGAGCTCCACCTGGAGCTTATAACGATAGAGGACTTTATATCCTACTTGTAGAGGACTTTTGCACAGTTCCCGCAGGTGTTAAGGCCCACCGACTTTAGGGCTGCGAAGAGGCTTGTTACCTGACACAGCTCTATGCCGCTTAAGGTGTCGGCATCTATGTGGACTATCTGCACAACCTCAAGCCCCTCTCTGCTCACCTGGTTGCAGATGGACTTCTCGGCTCCCACCTGGAAGATGTGAATCTCTTTTGTTCTGGGGTTAATCATTACCTCGTAGCTCATCTCTCCCTCCTTGTAGTTTTGCTCCCTTTTAAACTATACCCTCTCCTCGAAGGTGGGTTTCCTTACCCTGTAGAACACCCCTATCGGTATTTTTGTGTTCTCGTCGTCGCTGTTGTAGTCCCACTCCCTTGCCCTCTCGATGGCGGCGTTGAAGTCTGTCGGGTCGTGGCCGGCCTCTTCGAGTTTGTAGCAGTGCTTTCTGTAGAAGGGGAATGTGTTGAAGAAGGTTACGCAGGGCTGTAAAACGTCTATGAAAGCAAAGCCTCTGTGCTTTACGGCCTCCTTTATGAGTTCCTTCAGGTGGGGAATGTCGCCTGCAAACCCCCTTGCAACAAAGGTCGCCCCTGCTGAGAGCATCAGGAGAATCGGGTTCATCGGGTCTTCGGGGGGCCCTTCCGGTGTTGACTTTCCCTTGAACCTTGAGGGACTTGTGGGTGTGAACTGTCCGGTTGTGAGGCTGTAGGCCCTGTTGTCGTGGACGATTACCGTGATGTCTGCGTTCCTTTTGGCCGCAAATATGAGGTGCGAGATGCCCTCGGCGTAGATGTCGCCGTCTCCTACGAAGGCCACGCACCTGAGGTTGTCGTTTATCAGCTTCATTCCTTCAAGGTTGTTCAGTGCCCTGCCGTGTATGGAGTAGAAGCTGTTAAGGTTTATGTAGTCAACGATTTTGCCGTGGCACCCTATGCCGGAGGATATTACGAAGTTCTCGGGAGCTATCTCTTCCGAGAGCTCAACTACGGCTTCTTCAAAGGCCTTGAGGATTGCGAAGTTGCCGCATCCCGGACACCAGGTGTTCTCGGCGTAGGTCTTTAGGTCTTTCAGCTGGATGCTCATCTCTCCCCCCTTAAAAAGCGGGTTAGCTCTTCTTTGAAGATTGGTCGGGTGTCGTACTTCCTGAAGCGGCGGGTTGCCTCTATACCGTTTAGCTTCAGGAGTTTTTCGAACTGCCCTGTAATCGATAGCTCAACAGCGATGATTTCCCGGGCTCCTTGAAGCTCCTGCTTTAGCCTCTCGGCGGGGAAGGGTTCGAGGTAGTTGGGTTTTACCGCTTTGTAGCCCAGCTCTTCGCCCACTTCACAGCACACTCCCCAGTTCTCGCCCCAGGTTACAAGGACCCGGTTGGAGTTTGTATCTCCGCCCACTGTGACCGTGTCGCTCCTGTCTTTGAAGTAGTTGTAAATGGTCTGCCTTTTTCTCTCCCTCTTCTCCTTCATGGCCCTTATCACTTCGGGGCGCTCGGTGGTTATTCCGACTTCGTCGTGCTCGTAGCTGTTTGATTTCACCACTGCCCCTTTTGTTCCCGGGAAGGCCAAGGGGGAGATTCCGTCTTCGGTTATCGTGTAGCGTTTGTAGGTTCCCTCTCCGTTCCAAAGTTTTGGCTCTTCAACTACCCGTTCTCTCTCTATGGGTTCTGTGAAGAAGCTCTCTGCCACGTTTTTACTCGTCAGGATAATCACGGGTACTTGAAATTTCCAGGCCAAGTTGAGGGCCTCTCTGGTTAACAGGTAGCACTCTCTTGCAGATGAGGGGGCCACCACTATCCGCTGGAAGTCTCCGTGGCCGGCAAACAGGGCAAACAGCAGGTCTGCCTGCTCCGTGTAGGTGGGAACGCCTGTAGAGGGAGCTCCCCTTTGGGCTTCGTAGATTACAACCGGCGTTTCGCTCATGCCGGCAAGGCTCAAGGTCTCTGTCATGAGGGCGAAGCCGCCTCCCGAAGTTCCCGTCATCGCCCTGCCTCCGGCGTAGGCGGCCCCGAGGACCATGTTTATCACTCCTATCTCGTTTTCCGGTTGGACCACCTTTATTCCGAACTCTCTTTTGTGGGCGGCAAGGTAGTGGAGCACCGGCGATGCGGGTGTCATAGGGTAGGCTATGTAAACGTTTAGACCCCCGTCTACCGCCCCGAGAGCCGTTGCTTCGCTGCCGGATATGTAGGTTCCCTTTATCCCCTCTACTTCTACTATCTCTTCAACTTCCGGGGCAAGGTCGTAGCTTTTGTTAAAGACCTGTTTGTTCTCTTCCGGTTGCGGGAGCTGCTCGATTACCGCCTCGCCTGCGCTCCTCTCTATTCTGAAGGCCTTCAGCAGCGCTCCCAGGATTGCAGAGCTTCTCATAACCCCCTTTGCCAGTTTTCTCAGGGGCAGTTTTATCCCCTCAACCGAGGAGACCGCTTCATCTACAATCCATACGGTTGACTCTTTGGCGTTTTTTAGGTGCTCTTTAACGCTCCTTTCGTCGAGGGCCACTATGTAGTCCGCCTTCTCTACGGGGGCGGCTACCGGTTCGTTTGAGAACCTGACCTGGGAGAAGTTGTGCCCTCCCCTGATGAGCGACGGGTAGTCGTGGTAGGTGAAGGCCGAGTAACCGAGGTTTACCAGAACTTTGGCCAGCAGGTTGGCGGCCTCTTTTATGCCTTCTCCTGCCTGGCCTCCGATGATGACAGACCGTTCCATACTCCCCTCCTTATAGACTTAACGGCCCTGTAGGGGTCCGGGTAGTTCGGGACTCGGTTGTTTTTCAGTATCTCTCTGCCCCCTTTTACCGAGTGGCCCCCCATGAGGCAGGCCACAACCGCTCTCCTGCTCCGCTCTTTGAACTTGACTATCTCGTAGGCTATTTCCGGGACGTCGGTCATAGACTGGGGCGTTACTATTACGAGGGCTGCGTCCCAGGTGTTCAGTTTTTCAACTGTTTTAAAGGCGAATCTGTAACGGTCTGAGGTTGCATCGCCTATTAGGTCTATCGGGTTTATGCGGCTCCAGTTCGGGGGCAGCCCCCTTGATAGCTCTTCAACTGCTGCCGAGATGTCTGCGAGCTTCAGCCCTTCTGCCTCTGCGTAGTCGGCTGCGAGGGTTCCGGGCCCCCCTGCGTTTGTTATTACGAGTAGCCTCCTGCCCCGGATTCCGCCGTAGGTGCTCAGGAGGTTTGCGGTGTCGAAGGCCTCTTCGAGGGAGTCTACGACTATTCCCCCTTTGGTCTCAACGGCGTCTTTGAAGAGCTTGTAGTTTCCCGCAAGTGAGCCCGTATGGGAGGCCGCCGCCCGCCTGCCGCTTTCGCTCCGTCCCGCTTTTATGAATATGCAGGGTTTTCGGTTCAGGAAGTTCAGGAGCTCTGCCCCCAGTTTGAGCCCCTCAACGTAGGAGAGGACAACTTTCGTTGAGGGGTCGCGGGTGGCAAGCTCTAAGGTTTCTGTTATCTCTATATCGGCCTGGTTCCCGAGGCTTATGATTTCCGAAAAGCCGAACCGCTCCTCTGCGGCCTTGTCTATTACTGCGGTTATGAGGGCTCCGCTCTGGGAGAGGAAGGAGGTTTCCCCCGGCGGCGGGGTGACGGTTGAGAAGGAGGCGTTGAGCTTCAACCCCGGCACTATAAAGCCGAGGGTGTTTGGCCCCAACACCCTTATCCCGGATTCGGCGGCCGCTCTTTTGAGCTCTTCCTGTAGTTTTCTGCCCTCCTCTCCGGTTTCACCAAAGCCCGCAGATATAACAACGGCGAGTTTTACCCCCTTCTTCCCGCACTCCCTTATAACTTCCGGCACGCCCTTTGCCGGTATCGCTACGAGGGCGCAGTCTACCGGTTCGGGTACTGCCAGTATTGAAGGGTAGCATTTAAAATCGAGGACTTTTTCGTGTTTCGGGTTAACGGGGAAAACCTTCCCTTGGAACTGTTCAAGGTTCCTGACTAAGGCGTAGCCCACTTTTTTTGGGTTTGTAGAGGCGCCTATTACCGCAACCGTTCTTGGCCTGAAGAGCTCCTTCGGGAGCGGCCGGAACTTCGGCCTTTCGGGTGGTGGTTCGGTAACGGCCCTGCCGTCTGCCGGCACTACGCGGTTTTCGGTGATGAACAGGGGGTTCAGGTCCATTTCGGCGATTTCGGGGTTCTCTTTGAGGAGTTTCTTCAGTTTCTCTATGAGCTCGAGGAGCAGGTCGAGGTTCCCTTTGAAGTTCCTGTACCCTTTAACGAGCCTGTAGAGCTTCGTTTCCGCTATCTTCTTTTCGGTTTCGCTCCTGCTTGCACTTAAGGGGATGAAAACCGGGTCTTTCAGGAGCTCAACCAGCACCCCTCCCAGTCCTACGGCTATCAGGTGGAGGAAGGAGGGGTCCCTTTTCACCCCCAGGAAGGCCTCTATTCCCGAGAGCTTCTCCTCCACTATAACCTGCTGGGCGTCGGGGAACTTCCGAAACAGCTCCTCTACGGCCCTTTGAAGCTCTTTCGGACCTTCAACGAATACCACTCCCCCTACCGAGCTCTTGTGGACGATTTTCGGCGATACAACTTTAACAACGGCCGGGAACAGGTGCCACTCAACCTCCTCCCCCCTTTTGAAGGTTCTGTGGCGGGGCGTTTCTATGCCGTAGCGCTCAAGGAGCTCGTAAACTTGCGGTTCGGTGAGGAACAACCTTTCTCTCTAATTGAGGTTAAATCCAGCGCTTCCTCTTGAAATAATATATCAAACCTATACTTATGATAGCCATAAATAGAGAAATTAAAACGATACCGAACCGCCACTGTGCAAAGGGGAGGTCTTCTACGTTCATGCCGTAGAAGGAGGAGATGAACATCAGGGGCTCTAAAACGGCGACGAAGATTGTGAGGGTTTTCATTATCTCGTTGAGTTTAAAGGAGACCAGCGATGAGAAAACGTCTAAGACGTTCTGGATAAACTCGTGGAGGGTTTCGGCCCTATCGTAGAGTATGCTGATTTCGTCCAGCAGGTCTCTGAAGTAGTGGATGTTCTCGGTGTGGATGAGTTTGGGGGCGTAGGAGAGCAGGTGTTTATAGGTATCCCTTATCTGCTTTAGGGTCCTCCGCAGGGTGAGTATTTCGTAGGAAAGGTCGGAGATATCTTCAAGGAGCTCCGGGTTCTGCTCCTTGAACACTTTGGCCTCAATTTCGTCTGCCTGCTCTTCCAGGATGTCTGTAACCCTTTTGAGCTTCTCAACTATTATGCTGGAGAAGAGCCAAACTATGTGCTCGATTCCCTCTCCGAAGGGCTTCTCCTCCAGGAGGAGCTCTTTCTTGGTCTCTTCAAAGAGGCGGCGGCTCCCTACCGTTATGAGGAAGTCTTTCCCCCAGAAAGCGCACAGCCTCTTGTGCCTGCTTATTCCGCCGTCGTAGTAAATGAGAAGCAGGAACAGGTAGGTGTCGAAGTTCTCCACTTTGGAGCGCCCTTCGGTTCTGCAGTCTTCAACCGAGAGCTCGTTTATGTCGAAGGTTTCGGTTAGAAGCTCCTCTGCCTTTTCGTCCAGCCTTCTGAGGTGAATCCAGAGGGGTTTTTTCTTCAGCAGTTGCCTGTTCTCTAAGAGGGTAGAGAGGGGTGTTGTTACGGTTGTAACCGTATCCCCCGACGGCGTTACTATCCAGGCAACGTTCTCCATTAACGCTTCCTGTCGAAGAATATGTTTTTGCCGCTTACCGATAGCGGAATCCCGTAGCCGAGCTTTACGCTTTCCGGAACGAACCCTCCCTCTATGGCGGCTTTGCCGAAGGAGAACATTATTCTGTTGTCTACGTTGTTGTCCGAGGCCACTTTAACTGCCGAGCCTATGGCTATTCCCAGGTCTCCTACTGCGTAGGCACAGTAGGCGCCGGCCGCTTGGGACTTTTCGCAGTTCTCAAACCCGCAGAACCCGCAAAACGGAACGCCCCGGGGTTTAACCTCGGTTCCTATGAAGACCACAAGGAGCGAGTCTCTGACGTTTGCGGCGTCCCTTACGAAGAAGGGTATCTCCTTTTCCCGGCCTATTTTCTCCATGAGGTCTGCCACTTGGTCTTTTTCGGTTCCCTCAAAGATTTTCGTGTATAGCAGGTTTACACCCTTGCCCTTGGGGGCAGTAATCGCACTGCAGCACATAAGCTCTGCAACGGTTTTAACTGCGCTATAGTAGGGGAACACCGCCTCCTCCTGAGTGTGTTGGCAGGGAAATTCTATCACCGGAACGGAGAGGGGAAACGCTTAACTACTCGGACTCTTTGAGGGCCTTTTTCAGCTCCTCTAAGGCCTTTTGGGGGTTAAGCCGGTGGGCTCTAAAGACCTCTTCGAGGGGTTCGTCTTGGAACCCTTCGCAGTAGATACACTCCTCTATGAGCTGGTAGAGCTTCTCCTCCAGTTGGGGGAAGCTCTTTAAACACTCCCTTAGGGTCATCTGAAGGCTGGGCTCTTTCAAGCTTCCTCCTTTGGATTAAGGGGCCTTGCGGCCCCCTTGCCTTACATTGTGAGGTCGAGAATCCTTCCGGCCCTTTCGATGTCTTCGGAGGAGGGCTTCCTTACGCCCGGGTCTACCTCCTTCATTATGCGGGCAAGGATGTAAAGGAGCGCTCCTACGATTTCGGGGAGCTTCTGCTCGAGCTCTGCCTCGAGGGGGTACTTGAGCGGAGGTTTTGTTGCCAGGAAGTTGAGGATGTCCTGGAGGGGAAGCTCCTCTTCAAGGTTCTTAAACTGCTGGATGGACTCGAGGAACCCCTTTGTGAGGGGGACGTCGCTTTCCCAGATAACCTCACGTCCGTTGTACTTTGCGTTCCTCTCGCCGATGAGGAGCAGGTCGTAGAGCTTCTTCTCTACGATGTCTGTAATCTCCTTGGCCTTGTTCTTGTCGATGTCGATGCTTGCAGCCTTCCTGAAGAGGGCCTCCAGCTTTGCAAAGCCTACAACTGCCATCTTCTCCCTCCTTTTGGGAATTTGACTAAGGAAATTTAGGGCTTTTGCCTTATTGTATCAACGGCGGCTATAATTCCCTTAACCCTAAACCCTCAAGGAGAGCGTAAATGGACAGGAGGCTGATAGAGCAGCACGTTACCTGGGAGGAGTACGAAAAGATAAAGAAGCTCCTGGGCAGGGAACCCAACCTTGTGGAGCTTGGAATATTCTCGGCAATGTGGAGTGAACACTGTTCTTATAAATCCTCCCGTCCCCACCTTAAGAAGTTCCCCACCGAGGCTCCCTGGGTGGTTCAGGGGCCGGGAGAGAACGCCGGAATCATAATGGTAGATGAGGAGAAGCAGATATGTGCCGCCTTTAAAGTTGAGTCCCACAACCACCCCTCCTACATAGAGCCCTTCCACGGCGCTGCAACCGGAGTGGGCGGTATCCTCAGGGACGTTTTCACCATGGGAGCGCGCCCGGTTGCCTGTATGGACTCCCTGCGGTTCGGAGAGCTCTCCGACCCCAAGATGCGCTACGTGGCAAAGGGGGTGGTTTCCGGTATCAGCCACTACGGTAACTGCGTTGGAGTGCCCACCGTAGGCGGAGAGGTTTACTTCGACCCCTGCTACCAGACGAACCCCCTTGTGAACGCCTTTGCCCTGGGGATAGTGAGAAAGGACAAGATTTTCTACGCCCGTGCCGCCGGCGTCGGAAACCCGGTGATTTACGTGGGTGCAAAGACCGGAAGGGACGGGATTCACGGGGCCACTATGGCCTCGGAGGAGTTCTCCTCCGAGGAAGAGGTTGAAAAGAAGGTGAACGTGCAGGTGGGTGACCCCTTTATGGAGAAGCTCCTCATAGAGGCCTGCCTGGAGGCGATGGAGAAGGAGGGAATCGTTGCCATTCAAGACATGGGAGCTGCCGGACTGACGTCGTCGTCTGTTGAGATGGCCTCCCGGGGAGGCGTGGGAGTAGAGCTCTGGCTCGATAGGGTTCCCACCAGGGAAGAGGGAATGACCCCTTACGAGATAATGCTTTCGGAGTCTCAGGAGCGGATGCTTGTGGTCTGCGAGCGGGGTAAAGAAGAGGAGATTATGGAGGTTTTCCGTAAGTGGGACCTCGACGCCGTTGTCATAGGTGAAGTTATAGAGGAGCCCGTTTTAAGGCTCTTCTGGCACGGCGAGAAAGTTGCTGAGCTGCCCATAAAAGCTCTTACGGACGAGGCTCCGGTTTACTACAGGCCCTTCAAGGTTCCCCACTACATACTCGAAAACGCCTCTTACGACCAGAACTCCATCCCCGAGCCTTCCGACTACGCGGAGGTTGTGAGGAAGCTCCTTGCCTCCCCCACTATAGCAAGCAAGCGCTGGATATGGGAGCAGTATGACCACATGGTTCAGATAAACACCGTTGTTTACCCCGGCGGAGATGCCGCCGTTCTCAGAGTGAAAGAGAGCGAAAAGGGTATAGCCATAAGCTCCGACTGTAACTCCCGCTACTGCTACTTGAACCCCTACGAGGGGGGCAAAATCGCCGTGGCCGAAGCCGCAAGGAACGTTGCCTGCACCGGTGCCGTTCCAAGAGCGATAACCGACTGCCTCAACTTTGCAAGCCCCGAAGACCCGGAGATTATGTGGCAGTTCGTAAAGGCCACCGACGGTATGGCCGATGCCTGTAAAGTTCTTGAGACTCCGGTGGTAAGCGGAAACGTCAGCTTCTACAATGAGACGAAAACAGAGGAGGGAAAGAGGGCCGTTTTCCCCACCCCCACGGTTGTGTGCGTAGGCGTTCTTGACAACGTTGAGAAGAGGATGACCTCCTTCTTTAAGGAGCCCGGAGACTACATCCTTCTCCTGGGTGAAAACGTGGGGAACGTTTCCGGTTCCGAGTACCAGAAGCTTGTAGAGGGAGAGTTTAAAGGGCGGGGCCAGACAATCGATTTAAGGTTCGAGAAGACCCTTCAGGATGCCCTCGTTGAGGCTATAGGCCGCGGGCTTTTAAAGCACGCCCACGACGTTAGTGAAGGCGGAATAGCCGTTAACCTTTTTGAGTCTGCCTTCGAGAGGGAGCTCGGCTTCGAGGTGGATTTAGACGACGACCTAAGGAGCGACTTCCTGCTCTTCGGTGAAGACCAGAGCAGAGTTGTGGTTTCTGTTTCTCCCGAGAAGCTCCAGGAGGCCCTTGCCTTCTTTACAGAGAAGACGGTTCCTGTTAAAGTTATCGGCAGGGTTACAGACTCGGGGGTTGGAGTAATTAAACACAAGGGGAAAAGGCTGGTAGAGATACCAGTAAAAGAGGCGAAGGAAATCTACGAAACGGCGTTGGAAAAGGCTCTCTCTGGTGAGGGTAACTAACTACAGCTTTACGGAAAGGTTCTACCTGCTTTATAAAGTCGGGAGGTTCGCCTTTTCGGCGGGCCTTCTGGTTTTGCTCTTCTCCCTCTCCTCCCTCGGGAGTTCCATAGTCGATTCTTTCTCACTGGCGGTTTTGGCGGTTTACTCCCTTGTGAGCCTGCTCCTCTTTGCGCTCTCTAAGAAGCCCCACTTTTACGAGTTTCTCCTTGACGAGCTCTTCCTCTTCCTGCTCGTTGTGAAGGGAGCTTTCTCCTACGCTTTCTTCTCCATATTCCTGCTCTTTCCCGTTTTCTTTTCGGTTATATTCTTAGGGGCCCCCTACAGCTACCTTACCCTCCTTTTCGCCTTTACGTTGCAGTTCTTTTACTTTATAGTCCTCTACGGCGGCCTCTCTTACGAGGGGGTTATACAGCTGTTTTTAAACGCCCTTGCCCTACTGTTTATGCTTCTTGCCGCCCAAAAGCTCAGGGTGAGGTTTGAAGCTCAGGAGCTGTACATTCGCTCCCTTGAGGTTGAAAGGGAGGAGGCCCAGCTCTACAAGCGCCTCTACGAAATCAGTGCAGACCTTGCCCACGAGCTTAAAAACCCCCTGGCCTCTATACGGGGAGCCGTTGAGCTCCTGAGGGAGGGGAAGAACAGCCCGAAGCTTGTGGATATTATCTACAGGGAGACAAAGCGGCTCGACTCAATAATTAAAGACTTCCTGAACCTTGCCAGGCCCTCTACGGGGGAAGTGGCACGGCTCTCCCTTAAGTCTACACTGGAGGGGCTCATCTCCAGTGTGGGCCATATGGGGAAGGAGGTTTCGGTGAAGGGGGAGGAGGTTTTTGTTGAGAGTGACCCGAAGCTCCTCTCCTCGGCCCTCGATAACCTGCTCAGGAACGCCCTCCAGTGGGCGAGGAGAAGGGTTGAAATAACGGTTCTGAAAGAGGACGGTTGGGCCGTTATCCACTTTGACGACGACGGCCCCGGCGTTCCCCCTTCCGAAAGGAACAGAGTTTTTGAGCCCTTTTACTCCCGCCGCTCCGAAGGCTCCGGACTCGGGCTCTCTATAGTTAAGAAATTTGCCATAGACTCGGGCGGTTACGTATCCGTCGGAGACAGCCCCTTGGGAGGGGCCCGGTTTACTCTCAAACTCCCTTTAAGGAGAAGCGGTGAAGGTTCTGATTCTCGAGGATGAGGTCTCTCTGAGGGAGATTCTGAAGATTGTCCTGGAGGAGTTCGGCTACCAGGTTGAAGAGGCCGGAACGCTGTCGGAGGCCGTTAAGAAGGTGGAGGAGTCTTACTTCGACCTGATACTCGTTGACCTACGCCTTCCCGACGGCTCGGGTATGGAGCTTGTAAGGAGGGTAAAGGGGGAGACCCCCGACACCGAAGTGATAATAATAACGGCCTTTGCCTCTACCCAGACTGTTAAAGAGGCCTTTGAGCTCGGCGTTTACGACTACGTTGAGAAGCCTTTCCAGATAGACGAGCTTCGAATCCTCATAAGGAACGTCACCGACAAGATAAAGCTGAAAAAAAACAAAGAGGAAGTTCCCGGCCTTCTCGGCCGCTCTGCGGCCGTAGAGAGACTTAAGGAGACCATAAAGAAAATCGCCCCTTACGACGTGAACGTTTTAATTCTCGGAGAGAGCGGAACGGGTAAGGAGGTTGTTGCGAGGGCGATTCACCAACTCAGCCCCCGTAAGGATAAGCCCTTCGTTGCAATCAACTGTGCGGCCCTGCCCCCCGAGCTCCTCGAGAGCGAGCTGTTCGGCTATAAAAAGGGGGCCTTTACCGGAGCGACTTCCGATAAGAAGGGGCTTATAGAGAAGGCAGACGGAGGGACGCTCTTTTTAGACGAAATAGGCGACATGCCGCTGCCCTTACAGGCCAAGCTCTTAAGGTTTCTTGAGACCAAGAAGTTCATCCCCCTCGGCTCTACAGAGGAAAAGAGCGTAGATGTGAGAATCGTCTCTGCAACTAACAAAGACCTGAAAGAGGAAATAAAGAGGGGAAACTTCCGGGAAGACCTCTACTACAGGCTTGCCACCATTGTTGTTGAGCTTCCCCCCTTGAGGGAGAGGCGGGAGGATATCCCGATTCTCGTGGAGCACTTTGCCAGGGAGTTTGCCTCCAAGTACGGTAAACAGGTAAAGAGAATCTCGAGCAGCTTTATAGAGTATTTAATGTCGCTTCCCCTTGAGGGTAACGTTAGGGAGCTTCGCAACATAGTAGAGAGAGAAGTTATCCTGATGGATGGAGGAGTTCTTGGGGCCGGCCACTCCAGCGGCTCTTTGGGGTCTGTGGCCTCCGTTAAGATTCCCGATGAGGGGGTTGACCTTAAAAAGCTCCTTCAAGAGATTGAGAGAAGCTACCTCCTTGCTGCCCTTGAGAAGGCGGGAGGCAAGAAGAAAAAGGCTGCCGAGCTTCTCGGCCTTACCTTTAGGGAGTTTCGCTACAGGTTTGGGAAACTGGTAGATAGGGAGGGGGAGGAGTAGCCTCCCCCTGAGAGATGGTTACTCTTTATCGCCTTCTTTCTCCTCTTTTTCGGGCTCCACTTCCTCTATCTTGGCCAGCTCAACGAGCCTGTCCAGAGCCTTCTGACGGAGGATATCCTTTTTAATCATCTCAATCAGTCCCCTCTCTTCCAGGGACTTGCGGGCGAGAACGTAGTCTCCGTTAAAGGCGGCGTCTGCCAGTTTCTTAATCTCCTCTTCAAGGTCCTCTTCAGTTACCTCTATCCCTTCAAGCTCTGCCACTTTCTCGAGCAGGAGCTTCACCTTAACGGTCTTCTCGGCCGTTGGCCTTACCATCTCTACAACAGTTTGCGGGTTCAGCTGGTTAACGTTGAACCCGGCCTGTGCAAGCCTTGTAAGCTGGTTCTGGGCCTGGGCCTGAATCTCAAGCTCAAGCATAGAGGGCGGAACGGGAACGTCTACCTTCTTCAGGAGGGCGTCAACGATTTGGTCCTCTATCTCCTCCTGCTCCCTGGTCTCCTCGGCTATCTCTATGTCCTCGAGGATTCGCTTTTTCATATCCTCTAAGCTCTCAAAGCCGAAACGCTTTGCGAACTCGTCGTTAACTTCGGGAAGCTCCTTCTCCTTAACCGCCTTTACCTTGAACTTAACCTTTACCTTCTTCCCGGCCACATCACCGTACTTCTCATCTTCGGGAGCTTCAAACTCAACTTCTCCTTCCTCTCCCGCTTTCTTACCCTTTACTGCCTCCTCAACCTCGGGCCACAGCTGGTTTGCTCCGAGCACAACGGCAACTTCACCCTTTTGGGGTTCCTCTATCCCCTCTACGGCCGTTTCGTACTCAAGCTCTACAAGGTCTCCCTCTTTTGCCTCCCTCTCTACCTCTTTCCACTGGGCCGCTTGGTTCCTGAGGCCTTCAATAACCCTCTCAACCTCCTTCTCCCCTACGGCCCTCTTCTGAACCTTAACTTCTATGCCTTTGTAGTCTTCGGGTTTAAGCTCTATCTGAGGTTTAACCTCAAGAATCACAACGGCTTTAGCCGTGTTGTTCTTCAGGTCAACGTCGAACTCGGCAAGTCGGGGCTCTCCAATCAGCTCGAGCCCTTCCTTCTCAATCACCTCGCCTATTTTCTGGGCCAGAAGCGTGTTGATGAGGGCGCTCTTTATTTCCTGAGCGTAGAACTTCTTAACCACGTGAACGGGGGCTTTCCCGGGCCTGAAGCCGGGTATCTTGGCCTGCTTACCGATTTCCTTCGCCGCTGCGTTTACTGCAGGTTGAACCTCATCCTGTTCGAGCTCTAAAGTGAGTTTGTAGATTACCGGACTCTCTTGGGTCAGCTGGTATTTCATCACTTCCCTCCTTTTTTCCTAACTCTTCCCATTACTTTCAACGGAAGGCTCCACACCCTTGTAAAGGCTGCACCGTCTTTATGGTCGAAGGCGTCTTTGGGGCTGTAAGTGGCAAGGTCTTCAACGTAGAGGGAGTTGGGGGACTTCCTTCCCACCACTTGAGCGTTCCCCTTGAAGAGCTTGAACCTTACGGTTCCGGTTACCAACTCCGCTATGCGGTTGTTAAAGGCGTCTAAAGACTCCCTCAGCGGTGTAAACCAGAGGGCCTCGTATACTGCCTCGGCGTACGGGTGTTTAACGTGGCTCTGCTTGTAGTGGTAGGTGAACCTGTCGAGCACTATGCTCTCCAGCTCGTCGTAGGCCCTTATCAGAAGCAGTCCGGCCGGAGACTCGTAAACCTCCCTCGACTTTATCCCTACGAGCCTGTTCTCAACCATGTCTATTCGGCCGTATCCGTGCCTTCCGGCCAGTTCGTTAAGGTCCCAGATGAGCTTCCACAGCTCATCGTACCTTTTACCGTTGAGGGCAACCGGTGTTCCCCTCTCAAACTCAATCTCAACGTACTCGGGAGTATCGGGTGCCTTCTCCGGCGCTACGGTTATAACGAAGGCGTCCTCCGGAGGTTCAACGTAAGGGTCCTCAAGGGGGCCTGCCTCTATGGCAACTCCCCACAGGTTCCTGTCGTAGGAGTAGGGCTTCTCCTTGGTGGCAACAACCGGAATTCCGTGCTTTTTAGCGTACTCTATCTCCTCTTCCCGGGACTTAAACTCCCACTCCCTCACGGGGGCGAGAACCTCTATATCGGGGTCGAGTGCCCAAACCGAGGCCTCGAACCTTACCTGGTCGTTCCCCTTTCCGGTTGAGCCGTGGGCCACGTAGTCTGCCCCTACCCTGTGGGCCACCTCAACGAGCTTCTTCGCTATGAGGGGCCTTGAGAGGGCCGATATGAGGGGGTACTTGCCCTCGTAAAGGGCTCCCGCCCTCATCAGGGGCATACAGTAGTCCCGTGCAAACTCCTCTTTTATATCGTCTACTATCGCCTCTACCGCCCCGGAGGCCTTTGCCTTATCTGGTATCTCGTCGAGCTCTTCACCTTGGCCTACGTCGGCGGTGTAGGTAATCACTTCGAATCCCCTGTCTGCCAGCCACCTGACTATTACCGAGGTGTCGAGTCCTCCCGAGTAAGCAAGAACTACTCTCTTACCCACTTTCTCCTCCTGCCTTTTCCTTCAGGCTTGGAATTTTACGGCAATTTCTACTTCAATCTCAAGGAGTGGCGATTATACAACTTGTTGACACGGTAGGGGATAAGGGCTATATTTTGCACTGCAAGTGGCGACGTGGCTCAGGTGGTTAGAGCGGGCGGCTCATACCCGCCAGGTCGGTGGTTCGACTCCACCCGTCGCCACCAATTTTTTATTTTTCCGGCCTGAATGTTTAAAGAGAAGGTTCTCTCCACCTGCCAAAAGTTCAACCTGATTCCTCCGGGTTCCAAGCTCCTCGTTGCCCTCTCCGGAGGCCCGGACTCGGTAGCCCTTCTAAACGTCCTCCTTGAACTCCGTGGAGAGCTTCAACTCAGCTCCCTTGCCGCCGTTCACGTGAACCACCAGCTCAGGGGAGCCGAGTCCGAAAGGGATGAGCGGTTTGTAAAGGAGCTGTGCGGGCAGCTGGGAGTTCCCCTTTTTACCGAAAGGGTTACGGTAAACCCCAAAGGGAAAGGGGTAGAGGCCGCCGCCCGACAGGAGCGCTACAGGGTTTTTGATAGAGTCCTCAGGCTCTGGAAGGGCGACTACGTTGCCCTTGGCCATACCGCCTCCGACCTTGCAGAAACGGTTCTCCTCAACCTTGCCAAGGGAACCGGCATCAGGGGGCTCAGGGGATTCCTCCCCAAAAGGGACCGCTACGTTAGGCCCCTCTTTGAGGTGACCCGCCGGGAAGTTGAGGAGTACTTAGAGCTAAAAGGGCTCCCCTATATAGTAGACAGCAGCAACCTCTCTACCGACTTTGAGAGGAACTTAATCAGAATCGAGGTTGTTCCCCGGCTGAGGCGGCTGAACCCCAGGTTTGAAGAGTCCGTTTTGAGGCTTACTTCAACCTTGAGGGGCATTGAGTTTTTCCTGAACTCTCAAGTTGAGGCCCTCCTTGAGAGGTTCACGGCGGGAGGACACTTCTGCGCCCCCTTAGAGGAGCTCCTTAAGCTCCCCGAAGTTCTGCAGGGAGAGCTTCTCATAGGGGCGGTAAAGCGCCTTACCGGGAAGGGGCTCTCCTTTAGGAAGGTCGAGAAGTGCTTGGAGCTTATAAAAAAGGGGAGCTTTGCCCGCTACTCGTTGGGAAACGGGCTCACCTTCGTTGTAGACGCCGGGAGGGCCTGTATCCTGCCCGAGCAGGAAGGCCTTAAACCTTTTGAATTTAGAGTTACAGACCTTCCGGCCGAAATTGAAACTCCTTCGGGGGTTTTAAGGTTCTCCCTTAATCGGGGATACCCCTTGATACCCCTAAAAAAGTTTAAGGGCCAAGGTATAATTGTCCGAAACAGAAAACCCGGAGACAGGGTAGACCTCGGCCGGCACACGAGGCCGCTTAAGAAGCTCCTTAACGAGGCGAAAGTCCCGGTTCTTGAGAGGGACGGGCTGCCGGTTGTAGAGTTCGGCGGTCGGGTTCTCTACGTGCCCTTTGTGAGCCTGCCCCGTAGGGAGCTTCCCCAACCTTTTGTAGGGGTCGAATTTGAAGAGCGTAAAAGTTCTGATTCCCCAGCAGGAGATTGAGAATCGGGTTAAAGAGCTCGCCCGGGAGATAGCCTCACAAGTAGAGGGAGAGCTTCTCGTAATCGCCCTCCTTAAAGGGGCTTTTGTCTTTACCGCTGACCTCGTCAGGCACCTGTCCCTTCCCCTTCAGGTGGACTTCATAAGGGCCAAGAGCTATCGGGGAGCAGAGAGGGGAGAGCTCTCCGTAGTTGCCGGACCGGAGCTTCCCGTTGAGGGGAAAACGGTCCTCCTTGTAGACGACATCTTCGATTCGGGAAAGACCCTTGAAACTGTAGCAGAGAAGCTGAAGGAGATGGGAGCCTCTAAGGTTCTCACCTGCGTTCTCCTCGAGAAGGAGCTCGGCAGGGATACCGACTTCCGGCCGGACTTCGTAGGTTTTAAGGTGCCCGACTACTTTGTTGTCGGTTACGGCTTAGATTTAAACGAGACCTACAGACAACTCCCCTACATAGCAACGGTAGAAGGAGAGGAAGATGGACAAATTTAAAGCGATAGGTAAGAGCTTGGCGCTGTGGCTCGCCATAGCCCTTATGATTATCCTTGCCTTTAACTTCTTTAACTCCAATAACTTCAAGACGCCTACAGAGCCCTTCTCCACCTTTGTTCAGCAAGTTCAAAAGGGAGAGGTGAAAAAGGTCGTTATTCAGGGACAAAAGGTTATAGGTCTCACCAAAGACGGTAAGCCCTTTGAAACCTACCTTCCCCCCGGCTACAACGAAATAGTGAAGGAGATGTCTAAGAAGGGCGTTGAGATTGAGGTGAAGCCCGAAGAGGGAAGCCCTTGGTACATCACCGTTTTGGTCTCTTGGCTGCCGATGATATTCCTAATACTCCTGTGGTTCAGCATGATGCGCCAGATGAGCGCCGGCAGCAGTAAGGCCCTCTCCTTCGCAAAGAGCAGGGCAAAGGTGTTCATAGACAACAAGCCTAAAGTTACCTTCAAGGACGTTGCCGGTATAGACGAAGTTAAAGAGGAGGTCTCCGAAATCGTTGACTTCCTCAAGAACCCCAAGAAGTACCAGCAGCTCGGCGGAAGGATTCCGAAAGGGGTTCTCCTTGCAGGCCCCCCGGGAACCGGTAAAACCCTCCTTGCCAAGGCGATAGCCGGTGAGGCCAACGTTCCCTTCCTGTCGGTTAGCGGTTCCGAGTTCGTCGAGATGTTCGTGGGCGTTGGTGCCTCAAGGGTCAGGGACCTATTCGACCAGGCCAAGAAACACGCCCCCTGTATAGTCTTCATAGACGAAATAGACGCTGTAGGCCGCAAAAGGGGGGCCGGTATAAGCGGCGGCCACGACGAGAGGGAGCAGACCCTCAACCAGCTCCTTGTAGAGATGGACGGTTTTGAAAGTAGCGACGGCATAATAGTTATAGCCGCAACCAACAGGCCCGATATCCTCGACCCCGCCCTTTTAAGGCCGGGCCGCTTCGACAGGCAGATATTCGTTCCCCTTCCCGACGTTAAGGGGAGGCTGGAGATACTCAAAATCCACACCAGGAACAAGCCCCTGGCAGACGACGTAGACCTTGAGGTTATTGCCCGCTCTACCCCGGGCTTTTCCGGTGCTGACCTTGCCAACATAGTGAACGAGGCGGCCCTCATAGCCGCCAGGAAGAACCACGGCAAGATAACCATGGAGGACTTTGAAGAGGCCAAAGACAAGGTAACTATGGGTATAGAGCGTAAGAGCATGGTTCTTTCCGAGCAGGAGAAGATAACCACCGCCTACCACGAGGCCGGGCACGCCCTTGTGGCGAAGCTCCTGCCGAACGCCGATAAGGTTCACAAGGTTACCATTATTCCCCGCGGTAAGGCTCTCGGCGTTACTCAGCAGCTTCCCGAGGAAGACCGCTACACCTACACCAAGGAGTACCTGCTCGATAGGCTCGCCGTTTTATTCGGCGGAAGGGTTGCCGAGGAGTTGGCGCTGGGAACAATCTCTACCGGTGCCGGTAACGATATAGAGAGGGCCACCGAGCTTGCCCGCAGAATGGTGGCAGAGTGGGGTATGAGCGAGAAAATCGGCCCCATTTCGGTTAAGATTAGGGAGCAGCTGGGAGAGCCGGTAGAGATAGTCAGCGAGGAGATGAGGCGGCTCATCGATAAAGAGGTTAAGAGGATAATCACCGAGACCTACAACAGGACGAAGGAGCTCCTCTCCCAGAATATGGACAAGCTGGAGAACCTTGCGAGGGCCCTCTTAGAGAGGGAGACCCTTACCGGAGAGGAGATAGACCTTGCGATAAAGGGGGAGCTCACCAAGAGCTCCGGCAACGGCCCCGACAAAGGCGGCTCGGAGGGGAAGAAGGAGGAGAAGGAGAGGAAGGGGGACGTTGACGATTTCGGCTTGAGTCCGCAGCTGGAGGCGTAAGTTGGCTTTCGACAGGGAGAGGATAGAGCGTGCCGTTAGGGAGATTCTCCTTGCCATCGGTGAGGACCCCGACAGGGAGGGTCTCAGGGATACCCCGAAGCGCGTTGCCAAAATGTACGAAGAGGTGCTCTCGGGCTACGGCGACTCCCCCGAGAACCACATGGTTCTGTTCACCGAGCGCTACGACGAGATGATAATAGTTCGGGATATTCCCATCTACTCCATGTGTGAGCACCACATGCTCCCCTTCTTCGGAAAGGCACACGTGGCTTACATTCCCGGTAACGATAAAGTTACCGGCCTCTCAAAACTTGCAAGGATTGTAGACGTTTACGCCAAAAGGCTCCAACTTCAGGAGAGGATGACCCAGCAGATTGCGGACGCAATTATGGAGAAGCTGGGGGCAAAGGGAGTTATGGTGGTGGTTGAGGCCCAGCACCTGTGTATGATTATGAGGGGAGTTAAGAAACCCGGCTCGTTTACCGTGACCAGCGCCGTGAAGGGTGTTATGAGGCATGAGCCTACCAGGATGGAAGCTCTCTTTCTGATAAAGGGCAGGTAAGATGAAAAGGTTTTTACCCCTTCTCCTCTCTGCAGCGCTTCTCGGCGGCTGTTTGCCTTTTGGAGGAAAGGAAAAGCCGAAAGTTCAGGTACCCGTTGCTCAGGCTCCTCCCAAACCCTCTCCGAAGGAGAAGGCTCAAGGGTACTACCAGATAGCCGTGGCCTACCTTAACCTCGGAGAGATTCCGCTTGCCCTTAACTACCTCTATAAAGCGAAGAAACTCGAGCCTAACGACCCTAAGATATACAACGCCTTGGGCCTTGCCTTCTTAAAGAGGGGAGACCTGAAGAGGGCAAGAGAGAACCTTCAGAAGGCTTTACGCCTTAAACCCAACTTCTCCGAAGCCTGGCTGAACCTTGGAATGCTCTACGAGGAGGAGGGAAACCTAAAAGAGGCGAGGCGCTGTTACGAGAAGGCCCTTTCCAACCCCTTGTACCTTACCCCGGAGGTTGCCTACTACCACCTTGCCCTCCTTGACGAGAAGGAGGGTAACCTGAAGGGGGCCAAGAGGAACCTCGCCCTTGCAATCAGGAACAACCCCGACTACGTTCCAGCCTACGTAGAGTTTGCAAAGATTTTTGAGAAAGAGGGGGATTACGGAAGGGCTCAAGACCTTTACTTTAGGCTTATAAACCTCTATCCCAACTTGCAGTATCCTTACTGTGCCCTTGGGAAGCTCTACCTGAAAGTCGGCGACAGGGATAACGGGGTAAAGTTCCTCAGAAAGTGTGTGAACGTGAACCCCACAACTCCCCTTGCCGCCGATGCAACAAGGCTCTTAGAGGAGATGAATGAGTAGACCTGTGGCTCTTATCTCTGCCGTTTTGGCGGCTTTAACGGCCCTCTTTCTGTTTGTTGCGTTCGTTCTTTACTCTCCGTCTTACGGTCCGTTTTCCAACGGAAAGAGCTTAAAGGCGGCGAGTATCCGCCCCAAGGAGAGCTTGAACCCTCCGGTTTCCGCTAACTCTACCGAGGCTCTTCAGAGCTCTAACGGCACCGGGCTCCCTCCGGAGGTGGAGCAGAGGGTAGAGCAGCTTTCACAGGTTATTCCGACCTACTTTGTTAACCTTAAGGGAAGGAGCAAGAGCTTCCCCGCCCTCGTCCTCAAAGTTAAGCCCCTGGGGGGAGGAAAGAGTGCGGTCTTCCTCCTCTCCATCTACCCTGTTAACTGGTCTTCTGTTACGCTCAGGCTAAACGGCTACAACTTCGGCCCTCCCGACAAGGTTTACCTGTGCCGGGGGCTGCTCGTTGCCGAGTACGACATCGGCGGCATTCCCCCTGCAGAGGTTCAAAGGGGAGAGGTGGAACAGTTTGGAGCCCTTGCCGCCGTTAAGAGTTACGGGGCCGTTTCCTACGAGCCCTTTACGGGCGAGTGCTCTCCCATGTTGAACGGTTTCGTCTTCGACTTTGCGGGGGAGCTTGCCGGAGTCTGTTTCGGAGGTAATTTTATAAGTGCCGATAAAATTTACAGTGCCGTTCCGAGAGGGTGCAGGCTTATCTACACGAAGGAGGGAGCAGGCAATGGCGATTTACAGGGCTAAAACCGATAGCTGGTACGTTGAGCGGATAACCTCTTTCCTGGCAGGCTTTTTCGTCTTCTTCAGCGTTCTTCTCGGCCTGATTACCGGTAACAAGTACTTCTTCTACTTTACCGCTTTTGTAGGATTTATGTTAATGTTCTACGCCGTGACAGGCATCTGTCCATCTTCTATACTTATCCATAAGATGGGCGTGCCGTCGCAGCTTGAGCGCTACTGTAACGAGAAGAAGTAGCGTGCTGGCGTAGCTCAGCTGGCAGAGCGGGGCACTCGTAATGCCCAGGTCGGGGGTTCAAGTCCCCCCGCCAGCACCACTTTTAACGGAGGGAAGGTGTCCCGCATCTCCTCGCTCCTCGATTACTCGTTCAACGCCACCTTCAAATGCTGGAAGCCCCTTGTGGTCTACGTTTCTGTTTTTACCGCTTCTGCTTTTTCCGGTTTCCTCCACCTACTCTCTCCTGTTCTATCGCTACTGATTTCCTACCTGGGGGTTCAGCTTGCCGTTTACTTCGGCAGACCCCTTGTTCAAAGTCCTCCACCGGAGGAGCTTTACCGGTTTATAGGCGAGAGTAACTCCCTTAAGGTGTTTACGGAAGGAGCTTCCACAACCTGGGGTATCATCCTCGGCTCCACCGTTATTTCCGTCCTTCTCTCTGCCCTTTCCGGAGCTGTTGTTTTGGCGTCGGGAATCGTCCCGATGGTTGAGGATGGTGTGAAGCCGGAGGAGCTTGTTCTCAGGGGCTTTTTCGTCTTCTTGGCCGTTTCGCTGCTGTGGTCTTTCTACTTTTACGGCTACTTCTTGGCCTTTGGTGCTGCGCTGAGCAGGGAAGGGTTTGGAGGCTCCTTTGCCGCCTTTGTGACCTCCTACCTGCCTTCAAACTACCTGAAGACTCTCTCCTTCGGCTACTTTAAGGTGGTAACGGTGGCAACCGTCATCCTTACGGTCACCACCTTTATGGCCCTTGTATTTGCCGTTTCCGTTGTCCTCTCACCGGCCTCTGCGGTGCTCTTTTACTTTTCGTCGGTTCTCTTCGGGGCTTTTGCGGCGGCTGCCTACAGCCTTACAACAAGGTCGGAGGTGACAAGCGCTTGAACCACGTCGTAGGCGTTTGAGGGGGTTCCCACTGCTACTTTCTCAAGGAGCTTGTAGTAGTCAAGGCAGGTGGCGCAGCAGATTACCTCTACCCCGGCCTCCTCGAGTTTTTTAAGTGCCTGAAGAATTTCCGGCTCTGCCCCTTCACACGCCATTTTCACGGCTGCGTTTATCAAAACGATTCTCGATGGCATAGGGTCTGCGTTGATGAATGTGTTTAAAAACCCCTTCATAAGTATTCTTCCCAGCTCCTCTTCTTCCCCCACGTAGGTGGAGGCTATGAGGACCGTTACCGACTTTTTCCCTCGGCTGTCGGGGCCCTTTTTGGTTTCGGAGGCGGAGGTAGAAGGGGCGGAAGCTCCCTGTTTGGTGATTTTCAGGTAGAAGAGGCCGTCCCTCTCCTCAACCTCTACCGAGCAGCCTTCCTTTAAGGCGAACCGCTTAACGTTCTCCCTTGATGCCTTGTTGTCCACTATTACGAGGAGCTCTGTGGCTCCCTTCTCAAGGGCCTCTTTGGTCTTGAGAACCGGTATAGGGCAGGCGAGCCCTCTACAGTCAACCTTAACCATCCTCTACCTCCCTACTCAGCAGGGTTTCAAAAGTTTCCAGCTCTTTAAGGGTCAGGCCGTCTTCGTAAGAGAGCTCTCCGGCCGCCACAACTTTGTCCGTCAGGTTCAAAAGTAGAGTGCAGGGCAAACAGCTGTTCTCCCCCTTTAGGTAGCTCTCCCACTCTCTCTCAAGGTTGAGCTCACTTTTGGCCTTTCCCAGGGATACGCTTCCCTGCTTTTTATCCTTCAGGTATATGAACCGCTCCCCTTTCCACTCTGCCTCTACCAGGAGGAACCTACCGTTTCTGAATTTCCTTAGCACTCTCAACGTAGAGCCTCTCCCCCACCTCGTTGAATATCTCCCTTGCTATTCTCTCCATACACTCCTTCCGCTTTGCCTCAACTTCCGAAGCCGTTCCGTAGGCGTCGTAGAAGTCGTATCGCTCTATGTGGAAGGTGAGGAAGGGGTGTCTGTAGCCGTACTTTATGAGCTTCACCGTAACGCCTATCGTCATTCTGTACTTCCTGGCAACGTCTCTTGAGTCAAATCCTACGGGGAAGGTGGAGATTGAGTCAACGGTGGTCTTCACTACTACGGTTCTGTCGGGAACCGGAATTAAGTCTACCTTGAACCTCGGGTCTGTGTAGAAGGCGTTATCGGCGGCCCGCGTGAATATTACGTCAAGCCCCTCTTCGGAGGTTCTGTTGGTTACCGGCTCTATGTAAACGTGCTCAACCTTTTTAGGTTTTTGAACCGAGGCGGCGGGGAGGGATGCACACCCCACCACCGGTAAAAGTGCCGCAATGAGAGCTACTCTCAAGGTTACCTCACCACAAGGTTGATAATCCTGCCGGGCCTGTAGATAAACTTCACCAGTTGTTTGCCCTCTATTGCCTTCACCACTTTCGGCTCTTTCATTACCGCCTCTCTTACCTCCTCCTCCGAGGCGTTGACCGGAACGCTTATAACGGCCCTCACCTTGCCGTTTACCTGAACGGGTATCTCAACCTCTTCCTCAACGAGTGCTGAAGGGTCGGGCTTTGGCCAGGTTGAGCGGGCAAGGAGCTCTTTGTGGCCCAGCATCTCCCACAGCTCTTCGCTCAGGTGCGGTGTGAACGGGTAGAGCATTGTAACTGTAAGCTCAACGGCCTCTTTAAGGGCCGCCCTGTCTGCTTCGGTTTCGGGTTTGAAGGAGGTTACCCGGTTGAAGAGCTCCATAACCGCCGCCACAGCCGTGTTGAACTTGAACCGGCCGGATAGCTCTTCGGTCACTTTCTTCAGTGTTTGGTGGGCCTTCTTCCTCAGGTTTTTCCCCTCTTTGCTCAGCTTTTCGGGGTTGAGGGCCTGAGCGGCCTTAAGTTCCTGAGCCCTTTCGGCAACGAACTGGAAGAGCCTCCGGAGAAACCTGTAGGCCCCTTCTATTCCCTCGCTCTTCCACTCAAACTCCGATTCGGGCGGGGCAGCAAATAGAACGTAGAGCCTTGTTGCGTCTGCTCCGTATTTGGCTATCATGTCGGAGGGGTTTACTATGTTGAGCTTGCTTTTGCTCATTTTTGAGACTTCACCGAACTTCTCCTCGTAGGGCTTGAGAACCTCTTCGGGGGTGCTTTCGAGGAACTTCGAAACCTCTTCGGTGCTTAAAAGGAGCACTGCGTTGTCTCCTACGGTTATGTGGTAGCGCTTCATTAGCGAGCCTACGGTTTCTGTCAGCTCCGCCCTTTGGCCCGTGAGCTTCTCAACGAGCTCTCCAACTGTAGATTCTTCAGAGAGCCCCAGGGCCTTCAGCAGGTTCTTAACGCTTATCCACCTTTTGTTGACCATACCCTGTGTGAGGAGCCTTTTAAAGGGTTCTCCCCTGCTTAGGAAGGCGGCGTCCTCCCCTTCGCCTTCTCCTTTCAGGAGCCCGAGGTCCCTCAGAACTTTCGTGAAGAACCTGGAGTAGAGGAGGTGGAGAACCGCGTGCTCTATGCCTCCTATGTACTGGTCTACGGCCATCCAGTAGGAGGCCTCTTCCGGCTTGAACGGCAGGTTTTCCTCCTTGGGGGAGCAGTACCTGAGGAAGTACCAGGAGGAGTCGAAGAAGGTGTCCATTGTATCGGGGTCCCTTTTTGCAGGGCCTTTACACTTGGGACAGGTTGTGTTTATGAACTCGGGCACCCTCTCAAGGGGAGAGCGGCCCTCTCCCAGCAGGGGCGCTTCTTCCGGGAGTTTCACCGGAAGCTCCTCTTGGGGAACGGGGACTATTCCGCACTTCGGGCAGTGGACAACCGGTATGGGCGTTCCCCAGTAGCGCTGACGGGAGATGTTCCAGTCCCTGAGCCTGTATTGAACGCTTCTTTTGCCCTTCCCGAGCTTTTCGAGCTCCTTCGTTATTTCCGATTTTGCCTTCTGGCTTTTAAGGCCGGAGAACTTACCGCTGTTTACGAGTATTCCCGGTTCGGTGTAAGCCTCTTGAAGCTCTTCCGGTTTGAGCTCCTCTCCTTCAGGGGTTATTACGAGCTTAACGGGCAGGCCGTACTTCTTGGCAAACTCAAAATCCCTCTGGTCGTGGGCGGGAACCGACATTACCGCTCCCGTTCCGTAGTCCATGAGGACGAAGTTTGCCGTGTAAACGGGGACTCTCTCTCCTGTAAGGGGGTGAACGGCATAGACTCCGAGGAACACCCCTTCCTTCTCGAGCTCTCCGGTGCTCCTCTTCCTCTTTTCGGTTCTCTTCATCTTCTCTACAAAGGCTTTAACGGCCTCCTCCTGGGAAGTTCCCTCTGCCAGCTTTAGAGTCAGCGGGTGCTCAGGGGCAAGAACTACGTAGGTTACGCCAAAGAGCGTATCCGGCCGGGTGGTGAACACCTCTATTGTTTCCCCTTTTTCGGGAACCTCAAACTTTACCCGGGCGCCTACGCTCTTTCCTATCCAGTTTCTCTGCATGGTTATAACCGGGTCGGGCCAGTGGCCTTTGAGGAGCTCCAGGTCCCTGAGAAGCTCCTCGGCGTAGTCGGTTATCTTCAGGAACCAGCTATCTATTTCTCTCTGCTCAACGGTGGTTCCGCATCTCCAACACCTGCCTTCTTCGTCGACCTGTTCGTTTGCAAGAACCGTTTGACACGAGGGGCACCAGTTAACAGAGGCCTTAGCCCTGTAGGCTATCCCTTTTTCGAGCATCTTCAGGAATATCCACTGGTTCCACCTGTAGTATTCGGGGGAGCAGGTTGTAACTTCCCTCTCCCAGTCGTAAGAGAAGCCCAGCCGTTTCAGCTCCTCCTTCATGTTCTCTATGTTTGAGAGGGTCCACTCCCTCGGGTGGACGCCGCTTTTAATCGCAGCGTTCTCGGCGGGGAGTCCGAATGCGTCCCACCCCATCGGGTGTAGCACGTTGAAGCCGGCGAGTCTCTTAAAACGCGCTATAACGTCGCCAATTGAGTAGTTTCTCACGTGGCCCATGTGGATTTTTCCCGAAGGATAGGGGAACATCTCGAGGCAGTAGAACTTCTTCTTATCGGAAACGGAGCTTCTGAAAACTCCCTCCTCTTCCCAGCGCTTCTGCCATTTAATCTCTATCTCCTGAGGGTTATACTTCATTCCGGAACCTCCCGAACGCTTGTGCAATAATAGTTGCCACAAATTTTAACGCCGAGGAGGAGCTATGTCTATTCCGGAGCCTCTTTTAAAGGTTGCGGCCATATTCTTTGACGTTATCCTGGTTCTCATCGTTTTCTCCCTACTTTTCGTCTTCGGTATAAGGGTCTACTGGAAGTGGAAGTCGTCGAGGATGAAGGGGCAGGAGATACCCCTTGAAGGGGAGTTTGCGAAGCTCAAGAAGGGTAAGGGGGTAATCTACTTCTCGGCCCCCAACTGCAGGCCCTGTATGATGGTTGACCCCGTTGTGAAAAAGCTGAGTAAGGAGTTGAAGAGGGTTCACTTTGTGAAGGTGAACGTTGCGGAAAAGCCCGAGCTTGCCAGGAAGTTCGGGATACTGGCCACTCCGACGCTCCTCATAGTTAAAGATGGTAGGATAGAAGATGGACTGGTTGGTCCTGTGACAGAAGGAGTCCTCAGGGAGAGGCTGAAGTGAGAATAACCTTTAACGGAGCGGCAAGGGTTGTAACGGGAAGTTGTCACCTCGTTGAAGCGGGGGGAGTTAGATTCCTCCTCGACTGCGGGCTCTTTCAGGGGAGTGAAGAGCTTGAAGACCTTAACCCGAAGTTCACATTCGACCCTTCCGAGGTGGACTTTGTAATCCTCTCCCACGGCCACCTGGACCACTGCGGCCGTTTACCCTACCTTGTGAAGAAGGGGTTTAACGGGAAGATTTATGCAACCTCCGGAACCGTTGATATCGCCCACCTCATCCTCCTTGACGCCGCCCAGGTTCAAGAGGAACACGTTAAAACAGCCAACAGGAAACGCCTGAGGGAGGGGAAGAAGCCCAAGGAGCTCCTCTACACCGTAGACGACGTTTTCGACACCTTCTCCCACTTTACAAGGTGCGAGTTTAACAGGTGGTACTCTGTAGGGCCGGTTAAATTCCGCTTCCACGACGCCGGCCACATACTCTGTTCGGAGTTCATTGAGCTGGAGGTGGAGGGAAAGCGCCTTCTGTTCAGCGGAGACGTAGGCAACAGGGGGAAGCCCCTTATAAGGGACCCGGAACCGCCCCCTAAGGCCGATGTTGTTCTTATAGAGACCACTTACGCCAGCAGACGCCACAAGAGTTTTGAAGAGTCTGTGAGGGAGTTTAAAGAGGCGGTCCTCTCTACTTTCGAGAGGGGAGGTTCGGTCCTTATCCCCACTTTTGCCCTCGAGAGGGCTCAGGATATCCTCTACATCCTGAAAAATATGTATGAGAAAGGGGAGCTTCCCCCCTGCAGAGTTTTCCTCGACTCTCCCCTTGCCATATCGGTTACAAAAACCTTCAGGAAACACCCCGAGTGTCTGGAGGATAAGGTTTTAAGGGAGCTAAAGGAGAGAGGGGACATCTTCTCCTTTCCCTACCTTGAGTTTACGAGGACCGTTGAGGAGTCTAAGAGAATTAACGACTACAGGGGGAGGGCCATCATAATCGCCGGAAACGGCATGTGTACGGGAGGCAGAATCCTCCACCACATCAAGCACAGAATCTGGGACCCGAGAAACTCAATCGTATTCGTTGGCTATCAGGCCGAAGGAACTCTGGGAAGGGCCATTGTGGAAGGTGCTAAGAAGGTTAAGGTCTTTAACGAGATAGTTGCCGTTAAGGCCTCTGTTTACACGATAAACGGCTTCTCCTCCCATGCCGACGGTCCCCAGCTTTTTGAGTGGCTCCGGCGGGCCTCTAAGGAGAACACGGAAGTTGTCCTTGTTCACGGAGAGGAGAGCAGTATGGAACCCTTTGCCCTTGAGGTGAAGGGAAAGCTTCAGCTCCCTGTTTACATGCCCGAACTTTACTCTACCCTGGAGTTTTAACCCTGTACAGAACCCCGAAGGGGAACCTGTCCCTTACGAGCTTAAAGTAGGGGTTCGGCTCTCGGAGAATAAAGAGCCTGTTAAACGCAGACTCGAAAGCCCGTTGGGGCATGAGGAAACAAACCGCAACCTGAGGTTTGAGTGGGTCGTAGATAACGTCTGCAGAGAGCTTGCTCGGGGTGGGGAAGCTCTTTTTCACCACCTCTCCGTAAGCGTTCCTTATGCCGAGGCTTCCCAGCTGTAACCTCCTGCCTTTCACGGCCACGATTCCCTTGTTAAGGTCTAAGAGCACGTTTCCTCGGCACTCCAGGAGTCCCGGCCTCACCTCCACACACAGATACCCTTTCAGCGGAAGGTTAATCCCTTTCTCCTTCTTAAAATCCCAGGTCCCGAGGTAGCTTATCCAGTAGAACTTACCCAGTAGGTCCTGGGTAAAAAGCCAGTAAACCGGGTGACCCACCGGGCCGTTGAACTTACCTTCCTCAAGCTCACGCTTCAACCTGTCGGGCTTTACTCCCTCTTTCAGGAGTTTTTTAATTCCCTTCTCCCCGAGCTTGCTTATTCCGAGGGTAACGTTGTATGCAGCCTTGAGGCTCGGCTCAACAAACGACAGCGCTATAAAGTAAGTTTTAGGGGAAAACTGGCTCTGGCCGTCGTGGTAAACGCCCCTTTCCCCGTAGTACTTAATGGCTGTTCCGAGGTCCCACCAGGTCCATATCCAGCTTCCCTGCGGAGTATCTTTTCTAAGGGCGTAGAGCTCTGCCACCACTTGCGGTGGAATTTTGGGCCTTGCTAAGTACTTAAAAGAGTCGGCGTTTGCGTAAGCTATGGCTGCTACCAGAACCGGGGCAACTGCAAAGGAGATTAACCTCCAGTTCTTAAAGCGCTGTAACCCCGCGTCAAAAAAGTACCCCAAACCCGCCCCGACAAAGGGTGCCAAGTACATGGCAAACCTGTTTCCGCTTATGAAGACCAGGCATCCGACCAGCAGGAACGGCAGAACTAAAATGAACCTCTTAAACTCCCTGATTGTAAGGAGGGCCGTGCCGGCAAGTCCCACTATAAAGAGCCACAAGTTCCCGGCCGTTATATTTGCAGTTACGTAGAGCTGAAAGTGCCTTGCTTCCGAGATGGTTTTAAGGACGTTGGGAAATGCCTCTTTTTTGGCCGTTTCCGCCCCGATGTAGCTCAGAATGTAGAAGTAAACCTTAGTCATAATACTTGAAACGCTTGAGGCGAGAACGAAGGGGTTGAAAGCGGCTACCGCCGCTACTGCCGCAACGGCCTTTTCCTTTAAGGAGAGTTCCTTCTTAAAAGGCAGAAGTAGAAGTAACGGAATCAGCGACGCCAAAACGAGGCCGGGGTGCTGGTACCACCAGTAGTATAGGTTTGCCGTTACTCCTGCTGCCGCTATCCAGAGGAGTGTTTCTCTAAATCCCTTACTCTCTACTGCCAGCAGGTTGAAGAGGGCTATAAGGAACGGGAAGAAGAGGTTTAGACTGTCTGTGTCGAACCTGACTATTGATGTCCTTGCAAGGTAGAGCAGGGAGAGTACGCCTAAAGTTGCCCCTGCCAGGCCTGTTAACCAGAGCCTCTGTCTGAAGAGGAAGAGGACAAAGGGAACCGTAAAGAGGACTCCGAATATCGGGCTCATCCAGAGAGCCACCTCTTCAAGGCTTGCTCCCGTTAACTTCGTTAGCTGGGCTCCTAACCAGCTCTCCATCGGTATCAGTTTCGGAAAGCGGGAGCCGTCGGGAACAAATGTTAAGGGGTCTTTCCCTCCCGGTTTGTACGTGCCGCTGCTGTAGCTTTTGGCGTAGTAGGCGAAGTAGTAGGCGTCGTAGCTTGTGAATAGAGGCCTGTTGTGGAAGAAAAAGAGCGCTTTGTGCTTCTCCCAAACGGGCACGTCGTTTAGCCTTACGAAGAGGCCGAGTCCGAGGGGAACGATTAGGGCCACTACAAGGAAGAGTGCCGAGATTTTGTTCTTCATCTTCTCCTCCGGAAGGCTCTGTTAATTATAAGGCACTGTCTTCAAAGAGTGACAATTGGTGTCACACTGAAGTGACAAATTTTGTCACTTTCCTGGTCGTCTCGGCCGGGAAGGCCGGTTTTTTTGGCTTTCCAAATTTGGCACGGATATTGCTAATTACTACTGGTGAACGTGACTGAAAAAACCGATTCGGGAGGTTACCATGAAAAAGGTGAGAAAAGCGTTCACCCTTATCGAGTTGATGGTTGTTGTTGCCATCATCGCAATCCTTGCGGCTATTGCAATCCCTCAGTACAAGAAGTTCCAGCTGAGGGCAAAAACCTCTGAGGCCAAGGAGAACCTCGGAGCCATCAGAACCGCAGAGGAGGCCTACTCCGCCGAGAACGATGTTTATTTAGCTGCTACCTATGACCCGGCAGATATTCCTGGGCCGACTCCTGCCTCTTGGAATGCTACTTCTGTTGGTTTCTCCAAGATTGGTTTTGAGCCTGCAGGAAAAGTCTATTACTCTTACACGGTGTTTGGAAACAACGCAGGAACCGGTGACAACACAGATGGTAAGGCGTTTACCGCAGATAACAATATAAATATTGTAATGCTTGCTGAAGGAGATCTTGACGGAGACGGAGCTGCTGGAAGTGCAGCTGGTTCTTCCGTTACAATCTCTGGTACAGGTCCGACTGCAACTGTTAGTGTAACGCTTACTAACACTAATGATGGTGGATTCTACACAACAGATGAAGATACAAAGATTGTTGATGCCAACCCCGGTAAGTTCTAATAGCTCTCTTTCCCCTGGCGGGTTCCAACCTGTCTGCTAAAATTCAGGCTGGGGACCAGTTCCCCAGCCTAACCTTTTTAGGGTAAGAGTTTGCGAAGAAGGGGTTTTACCTTCCTCGAGCTTATAGTTGTAGTTGCGTTAATAACAATAATATCCTCGGTTTCGGTAGCTATCTTTAAAAAATTTCTACTCGATGCAAAGAGGGTAGAGGCCCTTGAGAACTTGGGAAATATAAGGCAGATGGAGGAGACCTACAGGGCGGAGAACAACTACTATCTCTCGTGTCAGTGGTCTCCCCTTAATATCCCCCCTCCATCGGGTACTTACGATTGGAATAGCGATTCTTACTTTACACTCCTCGGTTTTAAGCCTAAGGGTAAGGTTCGCTACCGTTACGGTGTGGCAAGAAGCTTGGGCAACTACACTACCGAGGAGTGCCTTGCGGATGTTGTTAAGTGTTACAACGACTCCGTTGTGGAGAACGGCAAGGTGTTGCCCAGGGGAGGGATAATAGATATTCTCGTGAAGGCAGAGGGTGACCTCGACGGAGACGGTCGAGTCGGCAAGCTCTTTGTCCCCGATGAGCCTCCTAAGAGGATAGTTTACGTAGATAAAGGGGTGTATTAGTGGCCGTTCTCGAGGTTGAGAACCTTAGGAAGAGCTTCCGAAAGGGCTTTTTCCGTCAGGTTAAGGTTGAAGCTCTCAAAGGGGTCTCTTTTTCTGTAGAGCGCGAGGTTTTCGGTTTTATAGGCCCCAACGGTGCAGGCAAAACAACAACTATAAAAGCGATTATGGCCTTTATAAGGCCCGATGGCGGTAGGATTTCGATTTTTGGCTCTCCGCCGGAAGAGCCTTCCGTTCGCTTTAAGGTCGGTTTCCTTCCGGAGCGCCCCTACGTTTACGGCTCTATTACGGGGAAGGAGTTCCTCGACTTTAACGCAGACTTTTTTGGGATTCCCGCCTTTGAAAGGAGACGGCTCTACTTGAAGCTCCTTGAGCTTGTTGGGCTTGTAGGGGTTGAGAACAGGCCTATCTCCTCTTACTCCAAAGGGATGGTTCAGCGGCTGCTCTTTGCTGCTACGCTTATAAACGACCCCGAGCTTCTCATTCTCGACGAGCCTATGAGTGGCTTAGACCCGGTTGGCAGGAGTATAATCGCTTCGGTTATAAGGGAGCTCTCTGCAAGGGGGAAGGCCGTTTTCTTCAGCTCCCACATAATCCAGGATGTAGAGCGGCTTTCAGACAGGGTTGCGATTATCGTAGGCGGAGAGGTGAAGCTTGTCGATTCGGTCGCTAACCTTGTTCACACCTTTATAGCCGGGTACACGGTTACCTACAGGAAGCCCGGAGGCGACTCACTTCTCACGGAGAGGGTGAGTAAGGAGCGGCTTTGGTCGCTGCTTGAGCGGCTTTGGAAGGAGGGCTGGGAGATTGTTGCCGTAGAGCCCGACAGGCGCTCTCTGGAGGATATACTGGTTTCCTACATTAAGGAGGAGGACTCTTGAGGGTTTGGCCTGTTGCGAAGCTGACGCTCCTTCAGGGAGTTAAGGAGCGCTTTTTTATAGGGATGCTCGTTGCCGAGCTTCTGCTCCTTGCGGCGAGCTACTATCTGTCGCAGCTGGCCCCCGGTGACTCTGTAAAGGTTGCGATGGACTTTGCCCTTTCGTTTGTTACTCTGCTCGTTGCTTTTTTTGCGGCTGCGTTTACCACCGCAACGCTCTTTAAAGATTTAAACGAGAAGTTTGTCTACCTCGTTCTCTCAAGGCCCGTTAGCAGGAGCGACTACCTGGGAGGGAAGCTCTTGGGTATCTTTCTCACCCTGCTTCTCTTCCTTGTTATCTCCTACGCCCTTACCGGTATTGCCTTTATTGTTTACAGCTGGCTGATACCGCTCTACACGCCCCACCCTGTTCTCCTGGGAAGGCTCTTGCTTTTTTTCCTGGAGCTCTTTTTTATGTCTGTTCTGCTTGCATCGTTTACGGTTTTCATCTCCCTTCTCTTTACAAGTCAAACCCTCGCCCTTGCAGTTGCCGTTTTGGGCTTTTTTGCGGGGCTTGAGCTATCTGCCGTAAAGGAGATTGTTAACGGCTCCCCCTTTGTTTCTGCCTTTAACAGGGCCGTTGTAAATGCGGTTTACTACTTCTACCCCAACTTCTCCCTGTTCGACTTTAAAAGCGCGGTTGTTCACCTCGGGGTAGAGGTTCACTCTCCCTTCTTCCTTCTCACGGCCCTTTATTCTCTGCTCTACTCGGGAGCCCTTTTCCTTGCCTCTACTTTCCTGTTTTCAAGGAGAGAGCTGTAGTGTTTAGGCTCGTTGCAGCCGTTCTGTTGGTTGTGCTCTCTTACTTTGTGATGGAGAGGGCCGAAAGGTTTAAGCCCGTGCCTCCTGCAGAGCTTACGGTTCCCCTGTTCTCCTACGAGAAGCTCCTTTTATCCTTTCCAACCTTTAAAGGTGCCGCAGCCGATGCCGTTTACATCTACACCAGTTACCTTTTAGGGGCCGAGGCTGTCGGGAAGTTTTCCCTCTCCTGTAAGGAGTGGATGAGGGTAGTTAAAAACCTTGAAGTTGCAACCCGCCTCGACCCCCGCTTTTTCGACCCCTACTATATGCTCGGTGCCTACCTTCCCTGGAAAGTAAAGGGGTGCAAGGGAGCCCTTGAAGAGATAAACGGAGCCCTTTTGAGGGGAGAGAAGTTTATAGACGACTGGCGTATCCCCTTTTTCATAGGCTTTAACTACTTCTACTTCCAGAAGGAGAGGGCTAAGGGGGCGGCCGTTCTGAAGAGGGCTGCCTCTATGAAGGGAGCACCGAGCTACCTGAAACTTTTGGTTCCCAGGCTATACGCGAAGTCGGGCCGTTTGGAACTTGCAGTTGCCGCAACCGAGGAGGAGCTGAAGAGGGTAAAAGACGAAAAGTTAAGGAAGGAGCTCCGCCGCCGGCTCCGGGCCCTTGAGCGTATGCTCCTGCTTCAGCGGGCGGTCGACTTCTACGTAAGCAGGTTTAAGACCTGTCCCTCTTCCCTTGAGGAGCTGGTAAGGAAGGGGATTCTCTCCTCTATCCCCAAGGACCCTTACGGGGGGCGTTTCGTAATCCGTGAAGGGTGTAGGGTGTGGACAACCAGCAACCTTCGCCCGGTTAAGGATTCCTCTCGCCGCTGAGTTTGTATCCGTAGCTTCCCAGCTTCACCAGGTTTATTCTCAGCATTATCTGGTACTTAATCGTGTTGTCGTAGGTTTTCAGCCACCTGTAGGAGAGAACGCCGCTCCAGCAACCCCTGTTCACGGTTAGGGCGTACTCCTTTTCTCTATCTTGGGAGAGTTTAAGGTCGTAACGCTGGGAGTAGCTGAACGTTAGGTACCTGCCCAGCGGAACGGAAGTTCCCCACCTTAAGTACCTGAGCCCCTCCGGAATCGACTGATAGTAGTAGTTGCTCCACAGGTTAACTCCGAAAAGGCTTACAGAGGTGTAGGTGTTGCTAAACTCTACTCTTCCCTCCTGGGGGCTGAACTGAACGGTTTCCCGGAGGCTGAGCCACTTCAGCGGAGAGAGTTCAAGGTCTCCCTTAACGCTCTGCCAGCTCTGGCTGTACATGTTGAAGGTGGTAGACAGTGAACCTCTGGCTACCCTCCCTTTGGGGCCGTACAGGTAGTTGGTTACGGAAACGGAGAGGCTCTTTTCACCCGGAATTCGGTCTGTTGTGTCAAACAGGGGGAGGTTGCTTTGGTCTTTGCTCTCTACGTAGGTGAACAGAAGCTCCGGGTTAACCGAGAGGGCGTAGTTTCCCAGCGGGTAGAAGCGGTTTGTCCGGAGGCTGTTTGTAAACTTCCACAGGTGTCTGCTTCCGCCGTGCTGATAGCTTGTAAATAGGTATGAGAGGAGGGCCGACTCTTTGACAACTCCGAAGTTCCTTGAGTACCTGACCGCCGGCGTTGCGTTCAGCCTGTAGCTGCTGCCGCCGGCTTTTCTGTAGAAGTAGGTTACCTCTGAGTCGAGGTTGAAGGTGAAGGGGGTTTTGGGTATAGGGGTGTCCATAAGGTAAAAGTTTACGTTTGGGAGCTTCTGGTATATGGTGTCTGCCGCGCCGTTCAGGTAGCGCAGGTAAACGGCGTTAACGTTTAAGATTGCGTGCTCCCAGAGCTTCGAGCCCGTAACGTCCGACTTTGAGTAGAGCTGGGTCTCCTCTTCCACGTTGAAGGAGGTGCTGCTCGTGTAGTAGTTCCTGCTGCTCACCACCGATGCCTTTGCGCTGCCGTAGAGGTAGTCGGATGGGAAGTAGTAGTGGCTGAAGTTGAGCTTCCAGTCCTTCCGCTCCTTCTTTACTATCTGGTAGTAGTCGAGCTCTCCTCTGTTCTCCTTGCCGAGAACGTAGCGGAAGTTGGCCTCTAAGCCTTTGCCGTTTCTGGTGCGCTTTTCGAGGGTAACCGTGAGGTCTGCGCTCCTTCCCAAAACTATGTAAAGGGGCTGCTTGTAGATAAACCCGTCTTTGTTTACGTAGCCGAAGCGGGGAAAGAGCAGTCCCGAGCTCCGTTTCCTCTTTAACGGTCCCGACAGGTAGGGAGAAACGAGAATGGGAACCTCTTTAACCCTGAATGCAACCCACTTCCCCTGAAACGACTCCCCCAGCAGAACCTTAAACTCCTTGGCCGTTACCGACCAGTCGGGGCAGGAGTGGCTGCAAGGGGTGTACTCGCCGTCGTAGGCTATCCACTCTTTCTCGTTGAGCCTCTCTACCCTCTGGGCTTTAATCCTATCGGTGCTCGAGAGCCACCCTTCAACCTTCTCAAGAACGGCCTTCTTGGTTTTCAGGTTATAGACGATGTTTGAGCACTTCAGCCTTGCCGGAGGTTCCGTTACGGTTACGTTTCCCCAAACCCTCAGTATCCCTTTTTCCCTGTCGTATAGGGCGTTGTTGCCCGTTATGGTTACGTCTTTGAACTTTACCGTTACCTTCCCGGTTGCCCTGACCTGCGTGTTTGCGTTTCCCCAAACCTTCTGGGCCGTGATTTCTACCGGCTGAGACGCCGCCGCAAGGCACACAGAAGGAGCAAGGACGAGCGTAACGGTAGGAAGCCCAATCCTCAAGTCAGGTCCCCTTTCGCTTTGATAACCTTAATTTTAATCTGAAAACTAAATCGATTAGGAGGTGGCCATGTTAAAGCCTTCCGAGTTTGTTAAGAAGGTTGCACTGCTCCAGATTGGAGCCATAGCCCTCGTTTCGGAAAAGGTCGAGAAGCTCATAGAGGAGCTTGAGGAGAAGGGAAAACTTACGGAGGAAGAGGGGAAGAAGCTCTTGGAGCAGTTTAAGGAGAGCCTCGAAAAGCAGAAGGAGTTAATTGCCAAAGAGGTTGCCAAGGCTTTAAAGGAGCTGAACGTTGTTACGAGGGAGGAGTTTGAGGAGCTGAAGCTCAGGCTTGAGAAGCTTGAGAGCGAGCTGAAAGAGCTGAAGGAGAAGCTCTCTAAGGGAACCGACTGATGGGGAGCTTCAAGCGCCTCTGGCAGGTTATCGCTTTCACCTACCTTTGCGCCTTCGAGCACGTCTCCTCCCTGGTGGGAGAGCCCCTCGCAAAGGCCGTTGCCCTCCTGCTCTTCTACCCTTACAGGGAGCTTTTGAACCTCCCTCAGCCCGTAAGGGTAAGGGTCGCCTTTGAGCGTTTAGGTGGGGCCTTCGTTAAGGTGGGGCAACTCCTGTCCACCAGGGTAGACATACTGCCTCCCGAGTTCATAAAGGAGCTTGAGAAGCTCCAGGACAGAGTTCCGCCCCAGCCCCTCGAGGAGCTCCTCTCTGCCTATCCCGAGCTTAAAGGGGTTTTTCGCCGAATAGACCCTGAGCCGATAGGTTCGGGCTCGGTTGCCCAGGTTCACAGGGCCGTTCTTAAAAACGGCAAGGAAGTGGCGGTTAAGATTATCCGGCCCCAGGCAGAGAAGCTGATAAAACAAGACGTTGCAATTCTCAGGCGGAGCGTCTCGTTCCTTACCCTCTTTGTCCCGTTCTTCAAGGAGTTCAGGCTGCCGCAGATAGTCTCCGAGATAGAGAGGATGCTCCTTTCGGAGCTCGACCTCTCTGCAGAGGCCGCCTATATGGAGCTTTTCAGGAAATTCTCGGCCGAAGAACCCTCCCTGTTTGTCCCCGGGGTTATCTGGGAGCTCTCTGGTAGGAGGATTCTCGTTACCGAGTTTGTTAAGGGGAAGAAGCTGACAGAGTTCACCGGGGCGGGCCTCACCGGTAAAGAGAGGGAGGAGCTTGCAAGGCGTTTTGTTAACATCGTTCACAGGACGATTTTCGAGCTCGGGGTTTTCCATGGAGACCTCCACCCGGGCAACGTCTTCCTCCTCGACGACGGCCGGATAGCCCTCGTCGACTTCGGCATAGTCGGCAGGCTCTCCCCCGACACCTTGAACCAGTTCTTCCTCTTTTCCGTGGGAGTTATGAACCGCGACCCCGATCTCATAGTTGCTGCCCTGAGGAGAATAGGGGCCCTTCCCGACAAAGTGAACGAGCGGCTCTTGAAGCGTGAAATTCTGGTGTTTCTGGATAAGTACTACAACAAGCCCCTCTCCCAGATAGACGCCGAGAAGCTCTTCTACGAGGAGCTTGCAACCGCCAGGCGGTTCAAAATAGTTCTGCCGGAAGAGCTTGTAGTCCTTATGAAAACCATCGCCCATACCGAATCGATAGCCCGCCTAATCTATCCCGACTTCAGGCTGCCTCCCCTTCTCAAGCCCTACCTTATGAAGGTGGCTCCCTGCTTTGCCGTCTCTATGGTGAAGCGGGAGGGGATGAACCTGCTCTTCTCCTACGGGGAGCTTGTAAGGGAGCTACCCTCCCTCTTAAAAGAGGTGGAGAAGGAGCCCGAGCAGACCACCTTCTCGATTTTTTGGGGTTTTGCCCTTTTGGGCTTCTCCCTGGTTCTCGTTTTTACTCCGAAGCTGGTTGCCGTTTACCTGCCGGCCCTTTTCCTCTCTTACAAAATGGCCAAGAGGGCCGTCCCCGTTACGAGAAAGTAACTCTATAATAGAGTCCAAAACTTGCAGAGGAGCTTAAAATGGCCCTTTACGCTGCCCTTCTCCACTACCCGGTCTACAACAAGTCGGGGAAAGTTGTTGCAACTTCCCTGACCACCCTCGATATCCACGACATAGCGAGAGCGGCGAGAACTTACGGGGTAAAGCGCTACTTTATCGTTCAGCCGATAGAGAACCACCTGTGGCTTGCCAGGAAGCTCCTCTCCTTCTGGCAGGGAGGCCACGGCAGAGAGTACAACCCCAAACGGTGGGAGGCCTTAAAGCTTGTAGAGGCCGTTCCCTACTTTGAAGATGCCCTGAAGAGAATAGAAGAGCTCGACGGCGTAAAACCCAAAGTTGTTGTTACCTCTGCCAAGCGTTACCCCGGGGCTGTCTCTTACGACTTCCTGCGGGACAGGCTGAAAACCGAAGACCTGATAATCTGTTTTGGAACCGGTTGGGGACTAACCGAAGAGTTTATAAAACAGGCTGACTACATCCTTGAACCGATAGAGGGGCCTACCGACTACAACCACCTGTCGGTTCGCTCTGCCGCCTCGATAATCTTCGACAGGTTGCTGGGAAGGTAAGGGGGAGAGCCCCCGAAGGCTACTCCCCTTTGTACTCCCACTTGCCGGTTGTCAGGTACTTGTGGATAGACTGGGCCGCAATTTTGGCGTGTTTTATGGCCGTTACAACCAAGTCTCCGCCGTTTACCACGTCGCCGCCGGCCCAAACACCCTCTACGTTGGTTCTGAACTCCTCATCTACCGTAGAGAGGTTGTTCCACTTATCTATCTTGAGTCCCTCGAGGTCTTTGTAGGCGGTGGGGTTATCGCCTTGTCCTACGGCGAAGATTACAACGTCGCACGGTATCTCAAACTCGGAGCCCGGAATGGGTTCAACTTTTGGCCTTCTGCCCTCCTGAGGTATGAGCTTCATCTTAACGCACTTGAGGGCTTTAACTTTGCCCTCTTCGTCGCCTATCACCTCTACCGGCTGGGTGAGCCAGTTTATCTTTACGCCCTCCTCTTCCAGCATCTCCCACTCGTCCTCCCGGGCCGAAGAGGAGTCCTTTGTACGCCTGTAAACCACCTCAACGTCGTTCCCCAGTCTTACCGCAACTATTGCGCAGTCAACGGCTGTAAAGCCTCCGCCGACAACTATCACTTTCTTATCCTGGGGAAGCTCAACCTCCTTCTCCGGTGCAAGTAACGGGTGGGTTTCACCTGTGTTCACCTTCATTAGGAATCCAATTGCAGAGTAACACCCTTTAAGGTCGGCTCCGGGAATATTCATCTTCTTACCCCTTCCGGAGCCTACCGCTATAAAGACCGCGTCGAACTCTTTCCTTATCTGGTCGAGGGTGATGTCCTCGCCTACAACGCAGTTGGTTTTAACCTCAACGCCGAGGTTGATTATGTGGTTTATGTCCCAGTCGAGAGCCTCCCTCGGGAGGCGGGGCTCGGGGATTCCGTAGCGCATCACGCCGCCCAGGTAGGGGAGAGCTTCAAATATGGTAACGCTGTGGCCCTTCTTCCTCAGGAAGTAGGCAGCCGCAAGTCCTGCCGGCCCGCCGCCGATTACCGCAACCTTCTTACCGGTGTCGGGCTCAACTTCATCCTTCCACTCAACGCCCGACATCCTTACGTTATCGGCGATGAACCTTTCGAGCCCGCCTATTGCAACGGCCTCTCCGTTCTTCCTCCTTAGCAGTATACAGGTGCTCTCACACAGCCTCTCCTGGGGACACACCCTTCCGCACACGGAGCTGAACGGGTTTCTGTCCCTCAGGATTTTGTAACCTTCTAACACGTTCTCCTTCTGGATTGTCTCTATCCACTCGGGGATTCTGCTGTTTACGGGGCAAGAGTCCATGCAGGTAGGAGTTTTGCACAGTAGGCACCTTATGGCTTCGTCTTTTGCCGCCGTGTGTCCGTAGCCGAGAACGTACTCGTTAAATACTCTCTTCCTCACATCCGGAGGGAGAACGGGCATGGGCATCCTGTCCATCCACCTGTCAAGGCGCTTTTTCATCTCTTTCATCCTCCTCCTCGTGTAGGTAGTTCCTTTCTCGAGACAATTTTATCTGAACTGTTTCAGTTTTGTAAAAACACCTTCTGTATAATTCTGGCCACATTCGAGCCGGAGGTTGAGGATGCCCAGGATAATACTCGTTCGCCACGGAAAAACCGTATGGAACGCCGAGGGGCGTTACCAGGGAAAGATGGATATCCCCCTGAACGAGGAGGGTAAAGAGCAGGCGAGAAGAGTGGGCGAGGCCCTGAAAGGATTCCCCGTAAAGGCCGTTTACTCGAGTCCCCTTTCCCGCTGCCGCGATACCGCTGCAGAGATTGCCAAACACCACAACCTTGAAGTTCAGGTAAAGGAAGGGTTTAAGGAGATAGACCACGGCGAGTGGGAAGGTCTGCTTGCCTCCGAGGTAGAGAAGAAGTACCCGGAACTTCTTAAACTTTGGCGCACAAGGCCGGCAGAGGTTAAAATGCCCGGAGGGGAGAGCCTTCGGGACGTTTACGACAGGGCCGTTAAGGCTTTTAACGAGGTTGTCTCTTCCCACTCCGACGAAGACCTGATTGTAATAGTGGGGCACGACGCCACAAATAAGGTTCTCATGTGCCACCTCCTCGGGGTAGACCTTAATAAGTTCTGGGCCTTTAAACAGGCAAACTGCGGAATTACGGTTCTTGAGTACAGCCCCGAAACCGGAAACGTTGTGGTTCACGTTGCGAACGCAACCGGCCATTTGGGGAAGGACATAGACTTTGAGGTTCAGAAGTCCCTTTAAAGTTTTAGACCTAAAAGAGGAGTTTGGACAGCTCACCTTTGGAACTTTTGTTGAGAGGCTCAACCGGTTTGTCGTTCTCCTGCTTGTAAACGGCGAGCTGAAAAAGGCCCACCTTTCCGATACGGGAAGGCTCAGGGAGCTCCTGGTTGAGGGGGCTCCCCTTTTACTTGCACCCAACCCCCGCGGGAAGCTCGATTACAAAGTGGTTGCCGTTAAGAGTGGAGGTGAGTGGGTCCTGATAAATACCCAGGTTCATCCTAAAATCGCCCAAGGTCTAATAGAGGCCGGCTGCCTTGGGTTTAAGCCTAAGGAGATTCTGCGTGAGGTTAAAAGGGGAAGGAGCCGAATAGACTTTCTAATTGACGGGGACTTCTATCTCGAGGTTAAAGGGTGCAACTTGGTAAAAGAGGGGGTATGCCTTTTCCCCGATGCTCCTACCGAGAGGGGCAGGAAGCACCTTGAGGAGCTGATTAGGCTTAAAAGAGAAGGTTTCAGGGCGGGAGTTCTCTTCCTGGCTTTTAGGAGCTGTTTTTCTCTCCGTCCCAATGCCGAGACCGACTCGGCTTTTGCCGAAGTTTTTAGTGAGGCTAAACTCTCAGGAGTGGACTTTTTCGCCTTCCGCCTTGTCCTTAAGCCGTTGAGCGGAGAGGTTTGGGCTGTCGAGGAAATCCCTGTATGACATACTGATTCCTTCTTTTTTCACTTTCCTGAGAATTTTAATCATGTTTGGCTACGAAGAAATCGCTTCCAGTTTGTAGGTTTTTTTCCGTTTCTCTTCTGAGAGTTTTGAAGCGTCTATTTTTAAGTTGTGAAGCTTCTCCAGCTCCAAATACTCTATCCAGGCTTCAAGGATTTTCCGGTACTCTGTCATATCCCCTCGCTTTGTCTGTTTGTGTCGGTTGATACCCTTAATTTTAAGGAAGTTATGTCTTAACCTTCACCGACTTTATCAGGAGCCACTCTTGATTTTTTCACAAAGGCCGCCTATTATTTCTTTCCCAGATGCTCCATCTCTCCCTCCTCACTGTTTGGGCTGCCCCCAAAGCGGTTGGGGGCCCTTTTTTTTAACCTCCGAGTCTCCTCTTGTAGTAGTTGCTGTATATGGCTCCCGCCGGGTTGTGGGCAAGGACCCTGTCTTTAACTATCAGCGTTGTTGTGGGTGCCTTGGAGTGGTTCTGGAAGATGATGTCGTGACCTATGCAGAGCCCGACTATCACGTTCAGCTCCGTTCCTGCTCTGTTTAGAGCCTGGGCCTGAAGCACCGGGTTGCACGTGGCTTCTAAGGAGTCGGGTCTCATCTTCTCGATTTTTAGGAGGGATTTATCTACGGCTCCAACTTTGCAGGCTGCAGAAAAAACGCTGAACCCGGCCTTTTCCAGGTATTCTACCAGCACTCTGGTCTCTTCAAAGAGCCCTATGCAGAAGGCCACGCCGATTTTTTTAAACCCCATTCGCCGTGAGAACTCTATGAGCTCTTCAACACGTGTAAGTTTGCAGTAGAATTCCCGCTCAACGTCTGATGCCACTTTGAGCATCTGCTCCTCGGCGGGAGTTAAGCTCCTGAGGAGCTCTTCGCCTCCGGGGGCACACACTTTGCCTCCCCTGTAACAGTCGGGGGAGTTGCAGTTGTGGCACTTCATCTGTGCTCCTCCTCGTTGGGCTCGGTGAGCTCCGGAAGCTCTCCTTTCTTAAATAGCTCTAATGCTTCGTCTAAGAACTTAACCTCTTCCGGTACGAGGTAGACCTTTATACCCAAGCCGTTTCTTATTTTGTCGAATGCTCCCGGACCCATCTCCTTTACAAGGACGGCTTCTACTCCCTTTTCCTTGAACATTTGGGCTATGTAGATTCCCCTTCCCCTCTGAACGTGAAGGCCGGGGTTTTCAACGATTTCAACGGCGTTGGAGTCGGTATCGACAACGGCAAACAGGCTCGATTTGCCGAAGTGAGCGTTAATAAGCCTTTTTCCCTTTACCTCTGTTTCCAGTACGGGAGCTGCCACTTTCATAGTTATCCTCCTTCAGAGAAAGATTTAATTGTGTAACTCAAATATAAGGCGTGTGATACAGCTTAACTACTGATAATCTGCACAAGTTTATAGAACTCTAATCATCGTTGACGAATGTCAAACCTTTTTCAACTTGCCGAGGGTAACATTAAAGTTGAAAACAAAATTAAGGAGGTTTCAATGTTTGGGTTCTTTAAGAAAGGGAACGGGGGTAAGAAGGAGGAGAACTTCTGCGTTGAGTCCGACCTTGCCAAAGGGGTAGGAATCAAGATGCCCTCTTTCCACGAGAGCGTTAACTACATGTACAAGCAGGTAAAGGAGGCGGGCCTCTCGAACGTTGCAGACCGTTTTGAGGCAATGGAGAAGGTCAGGTGTAAGTTCTGTAAGGAAGGGGTTTCGTGTCAGCTCTGTTCAATGGGACCGTGCCGTATAACTCCGCAGACCCCCAGGGGAGTTTGCGGTATAGACGCTCACGGTATTGTTATGAGGAACCTCCTCATCAAGGCGAATATGGGCCTTGCCGCCTACACTTACCACTGTAGGGAAGCTGCTCTTACGCTACTTGAAACTGCAAGGGGCAACACCGTTTACGAGATTAAAGACCCGGCCAAAATCGATGCCCTTGCGCAGGTTTTGGGCGTAGACCCCAACTTGCCTCTTGACAAGAAGGCCGAGGCTGTGGCCGAGGGTGTTTTGAAGAGCCTCTCTCAGAACGACACTTCTGTTTTCGTTGAGAAGTTGGCACCCGAGAGCAGGAAGGAGGTGTTCAGGAAGCTGGGCATTATGCCAAAAGGGCCGATGAACGAGCTCGTTGACTCTGTTACCCGCTCTATGACCAACATAGACGGCGACTACGTAACTCTTGCCCTTGCAGCCCTCAGGAACGGTGTGGCTTCTGCTTTTGGTGCTCTCGTTCCCCTGGAGATGATTCAGGACGCTCTCTACGGTACGCCTTCTCCCCACCAGTGTACCGTTGATTTCGGCGTTCTCGACCCTGACTACGTTAACATTCTGCCCAACGGTCACGAGCCTTTTGTCGGAATGGCCCTTGTGAAGCTCGCTCAGGATGAGAAGTTCCAGCAGATGGCGAGGGAGGCCGGCGCTAAGGGGATAAGGATTGTCGGCTCTATTGAGACCGGTCAGGAGATGATGGCCCGCCTTGAGTGTGGCGATGTTTTCCCGGGTTTAACTTCCAACTGGATTTCAATCGAGTACTTCCTCTCTACCGGTGCAGTTGACGCCTTTGTTATGGATATGAACTGCTCCCTTGCAAACCTTAAGGAGTACGCCGATAAGTACCGCTTCAAGCTTATTGCAGTGTCTAACATTATAGGGGTTCCGGGCTCTATAAGGCTTGAGTATAAGCCCGGTAACGAGGCTAAGGTTGCTGAAGAGATTATTAAGCTGGCCATAGAGAACTTTAAGGAGCGTAAGGAGGTTCAAAAGGCCGATGTTTCCCGCTTTAAGCAGAATGCAATAGTGGGCTTTTCTGCCGAAGCGATAGTTGAAGCCCTTGGCGGTACCCTCGACCCGCTGCTTGAGGTTATTAAGAGCGGAGACATTAAGGGGGTTGTCGCTCTGGTTAACTGTACTTCCCTCGGTAACGGTCCTCAGGACAGCATGACCGTTCAGATTGCCAAGGAGCTTATCAAGAGGGATATCCTCGTTATAGGTGCAGGTTGCGGTAACGCGGGCCTTCAGAAGGCCGGCCTTGAAACTTTGGAAGCTGTAGATAAATACGCCGGTCCAAGGCTTGCAAGCGTGTGCAAGGCCCTCGGTATTCCTCCCGTTCTGTCTTTCGGAACCTGTACCGACACGGGGAGGATTATTATGACCGTTGTTGCGATTGCAAACGCCTTGAGGGTTGACCCCTCTCAGCTTCCGGTTGCGGTTACCGCTCCTGAGTATATGGAGCAGAAGGCCGTTATCGACGGTTTCTCTGCGGTTGCAATGGGGCTTTACACCCACGTTTCTCCCGTTCCTCCGGTTACGGGTTCCGATAAGGTTGTTAAGCTTCTTACCGAGGAGGTTGAGGCTCTTACCGGCGGTAAGATTGCAGTTGGAGACGACCCGGTTCAGGCTGCAGACGGCATAGAGGAGCACATTATGAAGAAGAGGGAGCTTCTTGGCATATAAGCAGGCTCTCGGCCCGTTTTTTTCATCTCCTCCCTCCGTCGCGCCGCTTGCCCTCCTTCGGGAGGGCCCTTTTATTTTTACCTTTAGGGGTAGAGCATGTCGGTTATTGAGCGTGAGAAGGAGACTATTCGCCGTATGGTTGAGATTTACTGTTGGAGGCGCCACGGCAGCAGGCGGGGAGAGCTGTGTCCCGAGTGTGAGAAGCTACTGAACTACGCCTTTAAGAGGCTCGACTTGTGCCCTTTCGGTGAGGAAAAGCCCACCTGTAAGAAGTGTCCGGTTCACTGTTACTCTCCGAATATGCGGCGCAAGGTTAAGGAGGTTATGCGCTTTAGCGGTCCCAGGCTGCTTATTTACGACCCCTTTGGCTGGCTCCGTCATGAGATTAAGGAGCGCTTTAGGAGGCCAGGTCTTTTAAAGCGTTAGGTTTTTTAACTGTTACGGTGCTTCCGTTTTTCTCCACAACCCCGAGGGATTTCAGTTTCCCGAGCATCCGGGAAACGGTCTCTTTTGTAAGGCCCAGCTCGAGGGAGGCGGTTGTTGTGCTGAATTTGAAGCTCTCTCCCTCTTCCTCCATTCTCCTGTAGAGGTAGCTTGCGACTTTCGATAGGGCGCTTTTGAGCGAGAGGCTCTCTATAACGTTTGTAAGGTGAATCAACCTCTGGGCCATAACCGCCAGTAGTTTCATTCCCACTTCCGGGTCTTTCTTCAGGAGGTTGAGCATCTGGTTTCGGGGAATTGTTAGTACTTCCGACTCCTCAACGGCTTCTGCCCAGGCGGGGAAGTAGCCTCCGGTGAAGCTTGCCGCTTCGCCAAAGATTATGGGAGGTTCGAATATCCTTAAAATCTGCTCTTTTCCCTTGGAGGTTTTGAATATTTTTACTCTGCCCGATTTAAGTATGAAGAAGGCGTCGGCCTTTTGGGAGGGATGGAATATCACCTCTCCCTTGTTGAACTTTCTGCTTACCGCAATTCGGGAGAGCTCCTCCAGTTGCCTCTCTGTGAGCTTTGAAAAGAGCGGCAGCTGTCTGAGAAACTCCTTCACCATGGTTACACCAGGTAGAACTCCTTTAGAAAGAGCTCTACGATTTTGAGGTCTTCCGGGGTTGTTACCTTTATATTTCTATAATCGCCGGGAATTGCCACTGTTTGATACCCGTAACGCTCTATGAGGGCGGAGTCGTCGGTCGCTATGAACTCCTCCTCGAGGGCCTTTCTGTGGCACTCCAGGAGAACGTCGAAGCGGAAGAGCTGGGGTGTTTGGGCAAGCAGCAGCTTGTCTCTGTTCAGCGTTCTGTTTACCATGAAGTCGCCGGGCTCAAGGGGGGCTCCCGCCTCTTTAACGGTCTCTTTCGGCTTCACCGCCGGTATAACCCCTTCTACCTGATAGTCCGACAGTGCCACCACAAGGTCGTTTAGGAGGGCCGGCGTTATTAGGGGCCTTACGCCGTCGTGGACGAACACCTCTTGGGGGCTCAGCTCCTTTGCGGCGAGTAACCCTCTGTAAACAGAGTGTTGTCTCTCTTTACCCCCCTCTACAATTTTTACCACTTTTCTGAAGCGGGATTGGAGCTCTCTGCCCGTTTCTAAGTCTTGGGCCGGGAGGACGAGGATTACGCCGTCTACAAGTTCAGACTTCTCCATAACGAGCAGGGGGTACTCCAGTAACTTTTTTCCCATAACCGTGAAAAACTGCTTTTTGCCTCCGAAGCGTTTCCCGAGCCCAGCTGCGGGTACAACGGCAACCCTCACTTCACCACCTCTTTCAGCCTGCCGAAGATTATCTTGCCGGCGGAAGTTTGGAGTATGTTGTTGACCAAAACTTTTACTTTGTGTCCTATCAGGTGTTTGGCGTTGTCTACTACAACCATTGTGCCGTCGTCGAGGTATCCAACTCCCTGGTTTTTCTCTTTACCCTCTTTAACGAGGAATACCACGAGTTCTTCTCCAACGGCAACAACTGGCTTCAGGGCGTTTGCGAGGTCGTTTATGTTGAGAATTTCTATTCCCTTTATGGAGGCAACTTTGTTTAGGTTGTAGTCAGTTGTTATGAGCTTTGCCCCGAGCCTTTTGGAGAGCTCAACCAGTTTTGCGTCAACGTCCCTTATCCACGGGAAATCCCTTTCGTAAATCTCCACGGGGGGCTTTTCGAGGGTTCTCAGCTTGGAGACTATCTCGAGCCCCTTCTTCCCCTTTGTTCTTACCATCGGGTCTGTGGAGTCGGCGAGGGTTTGAAGCTCCTCTAAAACGAACCTCGGAATAACTATCTTGCCCTCTATAAACCCTATCTTCGCAATTTCGTAAACCCTGCCGTCTATCAGGGCGCTTGTATCTACAACCTTTACAGAGCAGTAAAGGGGAGCTTCATCTTTAAAAATCTCCGAAAGCGGCCGCTTCCTCCCGACCTCTACCGCCAGAAATCCAAACAGGTAGGGGAGTGTTAGAAAGATAATCTCCTGCAGGTAGGGAAAAGCGCTGAAAAGCGAGTAGAGCGATAGAGTTATCCCCTTGGCCAGGTATAGACCCAGGAAGAAACCTGCCGAGAAGAGGACAACTATCTTGACCGTTATCCGCCTTTTCAAAACGAACTGGTAGAAGAGGAAAGAGGCGGCGGTTATAAAAATGCTCAGAATGAGAGACTGGGTTAGGGTAAACCCGTAGTTCTTAAAAACTATCAGAACCACAAGGAGAAGGACCAGGAAGAATGCCCCGATAATCTTGGACATCACGACTTCTGAGCCTCTTTGAGGATTTTGCGAATCCTCTGCTTAACTTTTCTCACCGGCTCCCCAAGCGATAGAGCTATCTCCTCTGCCAGCTTGCTGAAAGCCTCTTCGAACATCCTCTTCTCTGAGTAAGATAGCTCCTTGTCCTTGGACCTGTAAGAGAGGTTCCTTACTACAGTTGCCAACTCCCTGATGTTGCCGGTTTTCAGCCTGTCTACGTTTAACCTGTGGCGTATAGTCCACTTCTCGCTTATGTTGGTCGGCTTCTCGGCCAAGTAGCTGAAAACCTCCTCTATCTCCTCCTCCGATAGAACTGGTCGAACGCCGGAGCTTTCGAGCCCTACCTCGGGAATCAATATAGACATGTTCTTCCCCAGGAGGGTGATTCTGTAGTAGGTGACCTCTTTTCCCCCTACGACCCTTACCTCTGTGCTCTCAATAACGCCCACGCCGTGAGGGGGATAGGCCACTTTGTCTCCCACTTTAAACACAGCAGTCTCCTAATGCGGTTTTCTGACGGGCACTTCCCCCTTCTTCGGCTCCCCATAGGGAACTGGAATGAACTGGACGGAGGCCTGACCTGAAGGTTGGTAGTAGAGCTCCATAAGGTCGTAAACCTCTTTCGGAACTTCTGTTGAGACCTTCAGGCCCAGTTCTTTAAGTACCTCCACGGTCAGAGGGTAGTCGTGAGTCCAGTAACCGCTGGTAAGAAGGTCGGCAATCTCCCTGGCCTTCTCCGGACTGTGACCCTTAGATGCCAGAATTCTCTCTATTGTCTGCTTCATCTGAAAGAGTGCCTTCTCTGCAACGTCTGCAAGAATCAGGCTCTCCTCTTTAACGCTTCCCTTCTCCTGTTGTAGCTTCTCCCTTACGGCCTTCACTATTGAGGGTGCCGGAAACTGCCCTATTTGCGGGTCGAGGGGGCCCAACACCGCGTTTGGGTCCATTACTATTTCATCTGCCGCAAGTGCTATAAGCGTTCCCCCCGACATTGCGTAGTGGGGCACTATGACCCTTACGGGAGCTTTATGTTTAACGAGGGCGGATGCGATTTGGGTTGCCGCAAGGGCAAGGCCTCCCGGCGTATGGATTATGAAGTCTATAGGCATATCGTCGGGGGTCATCCTTATGGCCCTCAGAACGCGCTCGGAGTCCTCTATTGTTATGAACCTGACTATGGGGAAGCCCATAAACGCCAGCCGCTCCTGACGGTGAATCATTGTTATTACGCGGGACTTCCTCTTTTTCTCTATCTCGCGGATTAAACGAAGCCTTGCCCACTCGAGGTTTTTCTGCTGAAAAAGGGGCCAGAGAGAGAAGAAGATGATAATAATCCAGAAGATATCAAACGGGCTAACTCCCTGTTGGGCCATAGGCTCTCCAACCTAAGATTTAAACACTATTTTACCATTGTAAACAGTGAACTTTACCCTTCCTCTAAGGGTTTTGTTAAGGAACGGAGTGTTCACGCTTTTGGAGCGAATCTCCTCCCTTGTTAGGGTGAACGTCTCGTCGGGGTCGAATATGGCTACATTTGCCCGTGCTCCGGGCTTTAAGGTTCCTATATCGTTTCTGTTTATTATCTTTGCCGGGTTTAAAGAGAGCTTCCTCACCATCTCCTCAAGGCTCAAGTAACCTTTCCTTACAAGCTCCAAAGAGAGAGGAAGCATAGTTTGGAAGCCTATTATCCCGAACGGAGCCTTACAGAACTCCACCAGTTTCTCGTCTTCGGAGTGGGGAGCGTGGTCTGTTGCTATAACGTCGGCTACACCGTTTTTGAGTGCTTCCCTGCAGGCTTCAACGTCCCTTTTGCTCCTTAGGGGCGGGCACATCTTTGCGTTTGTGTCAAACTCCCTAACGGCCTCTTCCGTCAGCGTAAAGTGGTGGGGCGTGATTTCGCAGCTCACCCTTACACCTTCGCGTTTTGCCGCCTCTATGGCCTTCAGGGCCCCTTCCGTTGATACGTGGCACACGTGGATGTGTACTCCCGTTAACTTTGCCACTATCAGGTCCCGAACGGTCCCTATCTCTTCTGCCTCGGGCGGCATTCCCGGTATGCCCAGCAGGCTCGAGAGCTCTCCCTCGTTCATGTGACCGCCTTCAGAGAGGGTTTTATCTTCGGAGTGGGTGAACACCGGTATGCCCAAACTCCTTGCGTAGTCCATTGCGTTTCTCAGCACCTTGCTGTCCTTAGGGGTCTCTCCGTCGTCGGATATGGCAACGATTCCGGCCTTAACCATTAGACCTATCTCGGCAAGCTCCTCTCCCTTGAGCCCCTTAGTTATGGCTCCCACCGGGAAAACGTCACACAGTCCCACTTCCTCTGCTCGCTCTACGATGTAGCGGGTTACAACCGGGTTGTCGTTAACAGGGTCGGTGTTGGCCATACAGCAGACCGAGGTAATTCCCCCTGCAACGGCTGCGTGGGAGCCGCTCTCGATGTCTTCCTTCCACTCCTGACCGGGCTCCCTCAGGTGGGAGTGGAGGTCTATAAAGCCGGGGGCCACAATAAGGCCCCCAACGTCTAAAACCTCTTCAGCTTCCGCTTTGGGAATCTCCTTCTCTACCTTTACTACCGTGCTACCCTCTATGAGGATATCTGCCCGGCCGTTGAGCCCCAGTGAAGGGTCAACAACCGTTCCTCCCCTTATGAGAAGCCTCTTAGCCATTGCCTCCCTCTGCAGCTTTCTGTTTGTGGCACCTTGAACAGTTCCTCGGGTCCCTTGCACTGAAGGCGGTTTTGCCGTTGTGGCAAGCACCGCAGTACTTACCCTGCCAGATATCCCTCATTGTGAAGTGGTCTGCTCCGAAGCGTTTCTTAAACAGCCTCGGGTGGCAGTAGGAGCAGTGCATCTTCTTTACCTTTACGTGGTAGACGTGGCTGAAGACCACATCTCCGTTTTTTGTTTTAAACACCAAATCCCTGTTTAACACCCCTCCCTTGAAGCAGCCTGCAACGAGGGTAGCGGCCGATAGGACTGCCGCAGCTGCTACTGCTACTTTCTTTTTCATTGCACTTCCTCCTTGAGTTGGTCTATGCGATTACACACCATCGACAGCACCACCATCCTTACTGCAAGGCCCGTTTCCACCTGGTTGAATATGAGGGAGCGGGGTGACTCTACAACTGCGTTGTTCAGCTCAACTCCCCTGTTGAAGGGGCCGGGGTGGAGTATGAGGGTGTGGGGAAGGAGTTTTGCCAGCTTTTGGCCGTTCAGCCCAAACAGGGTTGCGTACTCCCTTATGGAGGGGAAGGTTTTCTTGGCGTTCTGCCTCTCCAGCTGAATCCTCAGCAGGATTACTGCGTCTGAGAAGGCCGCCACCTCTTCAAAGGAGTTGAGTTTTTTAACTCCCAGCGCTTCGGGATACCGGGGCATCATGGTAGAGGGACCGAAAACCGCCACTTCCGCTCCGAGGCTCTTTAGCAGTGCCGCGTCGGAACGGGCCACCCTGCTGTTTGCTATGTCGCCGATTATGGTTATCCGCTTTCCCTTTAGCTCTTTAAGGTGCTCTTTGAGTGTAACGGCGTCGAGCAGGGCTTGGGTGGGGTGCTGGTGGCGTCCGTCTCCGGCGTTAATGATGGAGGCCCTTGTAAACTTTTTGACTGTTTGGGGTGCCCCTTCACACGGGTGGCGGAGGACTATTACGTCCGGGTGCATTGAGTCGAGGGTTCTCACTGTATCTATGAGGCTTTCGCCCTTTTTAACGGAGCTTGCCGAGGCGCTCACGTTTATAACGTCGGCCGAGAGGAACTTTCCGGCCTTCTCAAAGGAGGTTCTGGTTCTGGTTGAGGGTTCAAAAAAGAGGTTAACTACGCACTTTCCCCTTAGGGTTGAGAACTTCTTCCTGCCCCTTCTTAGGGCCTCTTTTACCTTTAGGGCGGTTTCGTATATCTCTGAAAAGAGCTCCGGTGTTATCTGCTGGGCACAGATGAGGTCTCTCATCTCTTTTCCTCTGCTAACGACTTGGCAATTATCTTGAAGGCTTCGCGAACTTCAACTGCAAGCCTGTGGGCTTCAAGCCCCTCGCACTCTGCAAGCTCCCTTGCGGCCCAGCCCACCTGCTTGAACCCTTCGGGAGTTACGTAGATTACCGAGGAGCGCTTTATGAAGTCGTAAACGCCCAGGGGTGAGAAGAACCTTGCGCTTCCTCCGGTCGGGAGGACGTGGTTCGGCCCCAATACGTAGTCGCCCAGGCTCTCGCAGGTGTAGTGTCCTAAGAATATGGCACCTGCGTGTTTAATCCGGTCCAGCAGGCCGAAAGGCTCCTTCGTTGCAACCTCCAGGTGTTCCGGGGCAATCTCGTTTGCCACGTCGCAGGAGTGGTTTACGTCTTCTGTAAGGAATACCGTTCCGAAGTTCTCTATGGCTTTTCGGGCTATCTCCTTACGGGAGAGCTTCTTCAGCTTTTCCTCAACCGCCTTAACAACCTCCTGGGCTACCCGGTCGCTGTGGGTTACGAGGAACGCCCCTGCAAGCTCGTCGTGCTCGGCTTGAGAGAGGAGGTCGGTTGCAACCCAGTCGGGGTTTGCAGACTCATCGGCTATTACCAGGATTTCGCTGGGTCCGGCAACCATGTCTATATCTACGGTGCCGAAGAGGAACTTCTTGGCCAGTGCCACGTATATGTTCCCCGGCCCAACTATTTTGTCTACCTTGGGAATGGACTCTGTTCCGAAGGCTACCGCCGCAACCCCGTGGGCGCCTCCTACTCTGTATATCTCGTTTACTCCCGAGAGCTTCGCGGCAACCAGCGTGTAGGGGTTGACCTCGAGGGAGCCTATTGCCGGGGTTATCATTACAACCTTTTCAACGCCTGCAACCTTTGCGGGTACGGCGTTCATAACCACCGAAGAGGGGTAAGAGGCCTTTCCTCCCGGAACGTAGATGCCGGCAGAGTCCAGCGGTGTAACTTTCTGACCCAGCACTATTCCGGGCTCTGTTACAAAGTAGGAGTTCTCCTTTTGGTGCTCGTGGAACCGCCTGACCCGCTCTACGGCGAACTCTATCGCCTTTACCACCTCTTTTGGAACTCTGTTGAAGGCCTCCTCTATCTCCCTTTCGGAGACCTTTACGTTCTCGGGGGTGAGCTCTACTCGGTCGAACTTCTTTGCGTAGCCGAATACGGCTGTGTCCCTGAACTGCCTAACGTTTTCGATTATCTCCAGAACGGCAGGTGCGTATCTGCTCTCTAAGCCCTGCCCTCTGGTTTTTATTCTCAGGAGGTCGGGGTCTTTCTGCCAGTTCTCTTTGCGAAGGTTAACAACTTTCATGGCCGCTCCCGCTTGCTAAGAGTTGGCAACAATTATAAGGGATTGGGCGGGAAGGGTAGGCGGGGAGTTCCGGGAGAGGGAGGGTATGGCGGAGAGGGCGGGATTCGAACCCGCGGTACGGGCTTTAAACCCGTACACCCGCTTAGCAGGCGGGCGCCTTCAGCCAGGCTCGGCCACCTCTCCACTTAAGAAAGTGGTGAGCCGGGGAGGATTCGAACCTCCGACCTACGGATTAAAAGTCCGTTGCTCTACCAGCTGAGCTACCGGCCCACTGGCTGGCGGAGGGGGAGGGATTTGAACCCCCGGAGGGCCGTTTAGACCCTCAGGTGATTTCAAGTCACCCGCCTTCAGCCAGACTCGGCCACCCCTCCGCGTTGCGGTAAAGAAAAATAGTCCTTATGTTTTATCGTGTCAAGAGAGCTTTCCCGGAGGTGTAGATGTTGCCCGAAGAGCTGCTGAAGCTCCTGGCCTGCCCCAAGTGTAAGGGGGACCTTGAGTACAGGGAGAAGGAGCAGAAGTTGGTGTGCCACAAGTGTAAGCTTGCCTATCCGGTAATAGACGATATCCCCGTGATGCTGCCCGACGAAGCCGAGCCTCTGGAGGAGTAGTGGGCTGGCTGAGCTTCTTACTGGCACTCTTTATAACCGTTGCCTTTCTGGGCTCAACGGCCTACGGTATTTACAGAACCTTTAAGGTGAGGAGAGATGGTAAAGGTAAAGGACCTGACCCTTCCTGAGCTTAAGGAATTCGTTACCTCTTTGGGGTTTGAGCCTTACAGGGCCAAGCAGATAGCCCAGTGGCTCTACAAGAAGAGGGTCTCCTCTTTTGACCAGATGACCAACCTCTCTAAGGAGGCGCGGAAGCTCCTTTCCGAGAAGGCGCAGATAGACCTTTTGAAGCTTGTAAAGGTTGAGGAGTCTAAAGACGGCACCAGGAAGTACCTTTTTGAGCTTGAAGACGGCAGCCGCATAGAGTCGGTTTTCATACCCGAGAAGGACTGGAACACCTTGTGCGTTTCCACTCAGGTGGGTTGCCCGGCCGGGTGTAGGTTCTGCCTTACTGCCAAAGACGGTTTCACCAGGAACCTGACTGCCGGCGAGATAGTGGACCAGTACATCCAGGTTCAGAGGGATGTAGGTGAGAACAGGCGCATCTCCAACGTTGTTTTCATGGGTATGGGAGAGCCTCTGCTGAACTTCGACAACGTGAAAAAGGCCGTTGAGATTATGACCCACAGGGATATGCTCGACCTCTCAACGAGGAAGGTGACCGTTTCCACCGTGGGGATAGTTCCGGGCATAGACCGAATGGCCAAGGAGATGAACAAGGTTAAGTTGGCCGTTTCCCTTCACGCAACTACCGATGAAGTGAGAAACATGCTCGTTCCCCTGAACAGAAAGTACCCCATAGGGGAGATTATGGCCGCCCTGAGGCGCTATCCGGCCGACAACAACAGGCGGATAATGATTGAGTACGTAATGCTAAAAGGGGTTAACGACTCCCTTGAGGATGCCCGAAGGCTGGTGAAGCTCGTAAAGGGCATCCCCGTTAAGGTGAACCTCATTCCCTTTAACCCCTACCCGGGTGCCGAGTTTGAGCCCACTCCGAGGGAGCAGATAGAGGCCTTCCAGAAAGTTCTGTGGGACCATAACATTGCGGCCTTCATAAGGGACTCCAGGGGGCAGGATATCTCTGCCGCCTGTGGTATGCTCAGAACAAAGGAGAAGGCGTGTAGCGCTTAAATAACACTGAAACGGGAGGGACGGATGGCGGTTACACTCACCTCTTACCTTTTCCAGCAGAAAGGGGAGCTTCCCCACGTTACAGACGAGCTGGTTCTGTTGCTTAACGAGATTGCGGCGGCCACCAAGGAGATTGCCGGAAAGGTTAGAAAGGCCGGCCTTTTGGGAGTTCTGGGCAGTGCCGGTAAGGTTAACGTTCAGGGTGAGGAGGTTCAGAAGCTCGACGAGCTTGCAAACGAAATCCTGCTCGAGAGCTTAAAGAGCTGCGGTAAGGCGTGCCAGATAACCTCCGAGGAGGTTGAAGACTGTCTGGTTGTCTCTGAAAGCGGCTACGCTGTTGCCTTCGACCCCTTAGACGGCTCTTCCAACATAGACGTTAACGTGAGCATCGGCACCATCTTCTCGGTTCACAAAGACAGCGTTATGAAACCCGGCAGGGAGCAGCTTGCCGCCGGTTACGTTATCTACGGCCCGTCAACCATGATGGTTTTAACGCTCGGGAATGGCGTTGTGGCCTTTACCCTCGACCCCGAGAGCGGTAACTACCTCCTTTCCCACCCCGAGGTTAAGCTGCCCGAGAAGGGGAAGATTTACTCGATTAACGAGGCCAACAGGGACAAGTGGACGAGCGACGGCCTGAGGAGGTTCATAGACTTCCTGAAAGGGGAGAAGTACACCCTCAGGTACGTGGGCTCCATGGTTGCAGACGTCCACAGAACCCTCTTCAAGGGGGGAGTCTTCATCTATCCGGCCGATAGGAAGAACACCAGCGGTAAGCTAAGGCTCCTCTACGAGGCGAGCCCCATGGCGTTCCTCGTTGAGCAGGCCGGAGGTTTGGCCTCTACCGGTGAGAAGCCGATTCTCGACGTTGTTCCCGAGAAGCTCCACCAAAGGGTTCCCGTTATTCTGGGGAGCAGGTGGGAGGTTGAGAAGTGCCTTGAGTTTATGAGGGAGGGGTAGAGGCCCCTCCCTTAAGTTTACTTCTTCCTTTCGGTCCTTGCCTTCTGCCCGAGGGAGTGGATTTCCCCTTCGATTTTCTTCAGCAGTGAGCCGGACTCCTTGCCGCTCTTGAGCTCTTTTTCCACTTTTTCGAGCTCTTTCTCGAGCTCTTCGTAGGCCTTCTGGTAGTCGTAGGCGTAGCCGAGAACCCTTGCCAGCTGAAGCTCTTTACGTGCCGCCTCTACGAACTCAATCGCCTTCTTCTTGTCCTTTTTGGCAACGGAGATTGCGTCTTTGATGAACTCCTGGGCTTTAATGAAGGGTATCGGTATGGCAACTTCATCTATTATGAGGCTACCCCTTACAAGGGCCAGCGTTTGGATTGCTTCCTGGATTTTCCCTTCTTGAACGTACTGTTTCGCCAGGGCGAGTATGTGGTTGTACATGGCAACGGGCAGGTAGGTGGTGACTACGTCTATCTCATCTACGAGCTGGGCAAGCAGCAGCCTTGCGTCTTGAACTCTGCCCTTTTGGAGGAGCTCTTTAACCTTTTTGAGAGCCTCTTGGGCCGTTTTAACGTCTCCGTTGTAGCCCAGAACGATTATCTGCTGGTCGAGGGGAAGGAGCTGGAGGTTGGGGTGGAGCTTCAGAAACTCGTTAAGGGACTTTTGAGCTTCATTGAGGAGCTTCAGGGCCTCTTCTTTCTTCCCGTGCTCGAGCAGGAAGATGACCTTGTCTGTGTAGGCTACGGCCCTTAGTGCCTGCTCAAAGGAGAGGGCCTCCTTTTTCATCTGGAGCTGGTGGACCTTCTCTTTAACGCTCTCCTTACCCTTCTCGGCGGGGGTTGCGGCCAGTGCCGTTCCGGAGATTAAGGAGAGTGCGAGTGCTGCGGTTAGAAGCTGTCTCATCTTCCGCCTCCTTCTATTTGTTATTAAACATTAAATAATTATATCACAACAGTGGTTTATTCTCCAAGATGTATACTTAATTTGAATAGTCTTTATTGGAGGGAGCGATGGAGCACTTCGACGTTATCGTTGTAGGGGGCGGCCCTGCCGGGTTCAACGCCGTTAAGGCGGTAAGGAGTCTCTACCCCGAAAAGAGGGTTCTGGTTTTAAACGACAGGGAAGACCTTCAGATTCCCTGTTCCATTCCCTACGTTGTTGCCGGCCTGCTGAAGCCTGAAGATAACCGCTACCCGGTTAAAAAGCTTGCCGAGCTGGGTGCAACTTTACTGTTTGAGCGGGTAGTTTCGGTTAACCCTCAGGAGTCTCGGATTTTCACAGAGTCGGGGAAGCTCTACTCCTACGACAGGCTCGTTCTTGCGACGGGGTGGCTTCCCAGGCGTCTGCCCGTTGAAGGGACCGACCTTGAGGGGGTTTACTACATAGACAACTCTACCGAGGCGGTAATCAACCTCGTTAAAGAGGTAGCCTCGGCAAAGCGTATAGCCATAGTGGGCGGCGGTTTTATCAGCATAGGTTTCGCAGACCTCATCTCCAGGTTCCTGAAGAAAGAGATAACCGTAATAGAGGCGTCCCACAGGATAGGATCGGGCGTTTTCTCCGGGGATTTTGAGTCGGAAATGACCTCGCTCCTTGAGTCTGCCGGCGTTAGGGTTTTAAAAGGTGCGAAAGTTACAACCCTTGAAGGGAGCGGCAGGGTAGAGGCGGTCCTCCTTGAGGGGGGCGAGCGTATAGAGGCCGACCTTGTCCTTATTTTCATCGGCTTCCTGCCCAACTCTAAGCTCGCCGTTGACGCCTCTTTGAAGGTCGATAGGGGTTTTGTTGTTGTAGATAGGTTCCTGAGGAGCTCGGTTGACAATATCCTTGCCGCCGGTAACGTTGCCCTCCACTACAGTGCCGTAGACGGCGCCCCCTGGCCCGGTATGGTGGCCTCCGTTTCTGCTCGAGACGGAAGGATAGCGGGTGCCAACACTGCGGGCCCCGTTGTTGAAGACAGGGGTATTGTTCCTGCAGGGGTTACAGAGGTCGGCGGCAGGTTCTTCGGCTTTGCAGGCTACACTCAGGAGCTCCTTTCCGGGAAGGGCTTTGACTTTAAGAAGTGCGGAGTAACCTCCGCCGACGCCTACCCGAAGGCCATAGGGGCAAAGCCTTTGAAGCTCGACCTCTACTTTTTAAAGGGAAGCGGCAGGCTGGTGGGAGCCGAAGTGGAGGCCTCGAGCCGCTACGTTGCCCCCCTTGTTGACCTTGTTGCCGGACTCGTAGAGAGGGGGATTACCGCCTACGAACTCCTCTCTAAGGTGAGCGTTGCCTTCCCGCCGGTTACTCCTCCGCCCCTGCTTCAGCCCTTGCAGGAGGCAGCTTTAGCCTTCCTACGCTCTTAACGGACGGCCCTCTGGGGTAGAATTCCCTATTCCCTATCCCGGAGGGTCCCTTGGCCGGTAAAAAGGTCGCGGTTGTAGATATCGGTTCGAACACCGTTAAGCTCTTCGTTTACAGGGTAGAGGGGAAGAAGATAAAGAAGCTCTTCTCGGAGTCCTTCTACCTGAGGCTCCTCAACTTTGTTGAGGATGGCCGTTTAACGGAAGAGGGGATTCAGAGGCTCATCTTTGCCCTTGAGGCTTTTAAGGAGAGGCTTCAGGAGCTCCGTCCCGACTGCACTTTTGCCGTTGCCACTTACGTTTTAAGGGTTATTGAGAACCGTGATGAGGTTGTCAGACGGATAAGCCGCCTCTTTGAGGTTACGGTTCTCTCGGGGGAAGAAGAGGCCTACTACTCGGCCCTGGGGGCGCTTCTTGATGTGAAGCTCTCGGAGTGTCTGCTCTTTGACATAGGCGGCGGCAGCTTGGAGGTTTGCGAGATAAGGGAGGGAGAGCCCCGTTTCTGTAAGAGCTACCCTTTGGGAACTCTTGCCTTTAAGGGAAGCGTAAAGAACGGCGTTGTTACCGACCTGCGCAAGGTCAGGTGGACGGTTCGCCACCACGTTAACCCCTACGATTTTGAGATGAGCGAGAGCGACGTTCTGGTTGCCGTAGGGGGAAGCGTAAGGGCCCTTAAGAAGGTGGCCGGCAAGAGGCGGATAAAGCGGAAGCAGCTTAAGGATATTGTTGAGAAGCTCCTCAAGATGACTCCCGAAGAGATAAGCAGGGAGTTCGATATTCAGCTCAGCAGGGCTCTGACCGTTGCCGTTGCCGCCGTAGTGGCCCTTGAGCTGATGGATATATTTAAGTGCAAGGAGCTTCTCATCTCCAAGTACGGCATAAGAGAGGGTCTCGTTTATAAGAGGGTGGTTTTAGATGGGGAGTGCTAAGGTCAACCTGAACGACCCGAAGCTCTACATAAACAGGGAGCTCTCCTGGCTGGAGTTTAACAGGAGAGTGCTCGAGGAGGCGGAAGACCCTTCGAACCCGCTCCTTGAGAGGCTGAAGTTCCTTGCCATTTTCTTTACCAACCTCGATGAGTTCTTCATGATAAGGGTTGCCGGCCTGAAAAAGATGGTAGAGGCCGGCGTAAACAGGCCCTCTTTCGACGGCCTGACCCCCGTTGAGCAGCTGAGGAAGATTTCAAAGAAGACCAGGGAGCTTCTGAAAGTTGCGGAACGGGACTACAGGGAGCTTCTGAAGGAGCTCAGGGGGGAGAAGCTCTACATCTACTCCTACGGCGAGCTTCCCGCCCGCCTCAAAAGGAAGGCCGACAAGTACTTTAAAGAGATAGTCTTCCCCGTTTTAACCCCTCTGGCCGTAGACCTTACCCACCCCTTCCCCCACCTGCCCTCCCTCTCTTTCAACATCATCGTTGAGATGCGCTCCCACGAGCTTAAGTTCGGCCTCATCCCCGTTCCGAAGGTGCTTCCCAGGTTTGTGAAGCTGGATGAGTCCCACTACCTCTACCTTGAAGACCTCATTCTGAACCACGTTGAAGAGCTGTTTCCGAATCAGGAGATAACTGAGACTGCAACATTTAGAGTTACCCGCGATGCCGACATAGTGATTCAGGAAGACGAGGCCGACGACCTCCTTGAAGAGGTAGAAAAGGGGCTGAGAAAGAGGAAGTTCGGCAAGCCCGTCCGTTTAGAGATAAACGGAGGTTCGGAGTTTATACTGGCCCTCTTAAAGGACGAGCTTGAACTTACCGACCAAGACATCTTCCAGATGAAAATCCCCCTTAACCTCTCCGACCTCTGGAGCCTATACAAGGGGGTAGACAGGCCCGACCTCAAGTTCCCCCCTTACGTTCCCTACTACCCTCCCCAGTTTGAAGTGGACCTTTTCCTCGCCCTCAGGAGGGAGAGTGCCCTGCTCTTTCACCCTTATGAGTCGTTCGACCCGGTAGTTGAACTGCTTCAGGAGGCCGCAGAAGACCCTAAAGTTCTTGCCATAAAGCAGACCCTCTACAGGGTGGGGAAGAACTCTCCGGTTGTTGAGGCCCTCAGCCGGGCGGCTCAGAACGGCAAAGAGGTTACTGCCGTTGTAGAACTTAAGGCCCGCTTCGATGAGGAGAGCAACATAGTGTGGGCCAAGAAACTCGAAGAAGACGGCGTTCACGTTGTTTACGGCGTTCCCGGTCTGAAAACCCACGCAAAGCTCCTGATGATTGTCAGGGAGGAGGAAGGGAGAATAAGGCGCTACGTCCACTTCGGAACCGGAAACTACAACGTTGAAACCGCAAGGGTTTACTCCGACGTCAGTTACCTTACCTGCGACGACGAGCTGGGAGAGGACGTATCCCGGCTGTTTAACGTTATAACGGGTTACTTCCACCCTCCGAAGCTAAACAGGCTCTACATTTCCCCCGTTGACCTTAAGGAGAAAATCCTCAGTCTCATAGAGGAGGAGGCTTCTCTGGGCGGCAAGGGCAGGATAGTGGCCAAGATGAACTCCCTGGTTGACCCGGAGGTTATCCGGGCCCTTTACAGAGCTTCCCGTGCAGGGGTTAAAATCGACCTTATAGTAAGGGGAATCTGCTGTTTAAGGCCCGGGCTTAAGGGGATAAGCGAGAACATCAGGGTTGTAAGCATTGTGGGTAAGTACCTTGAGCACGCCCGTATCTTCTACTTCGGTAAGGGCGATAGGGTTTTTATAAGCAGTGCCGACTGGATGCCCAGGAACTTCCACAGGCGGGTAGAGACCCTGGTTCCGGTTGAAGAGCCGAAGCTGAAGGAGAAACTTAAGGAGATTTTAAAGATTCAGCTCAGGGACACGGCAAAGGCCCGGATACTCCAGCCCGACGGCACCTACGTAAGGCCCGAGAAGAGAGACTTTAACTCCCAGGAGTACTTTGAGCGATGGGTAAGAGAGTATTCCTTGTAAGGCACGCAAAGGCCGTAGACAGGCGGGAATGGGATAGAGACGACTGCTCGAGGCCCCTTACACCGGAAGGAGTTGAGGAGTTTAAGAGCTTCCTTAACTGGCTTCTGCCCGTTTTCCCGAGCTCCCTAAAGGTGGTCTCTTCCCCTTGCGACAGGGCCCTTGAGACCGCCCGCATACTCGCAGAGCTCCTTAACGCCCCCCTAAAGGTAGACGGCAGGCTCGCTCCCGATGCCGAGCCGGAGGAGTACATGGAGGTGGTTAAGGCCTACCGGGGCAATTTGGCCCTTGTTGGCCACGAGCCGGACCTTTCGCTCTTTTTAAACTACCTTACCTGCCTCAGCCCCGCCAAGGTGGCCTTTAAAAAGGGGGCCGTTGCAGAGCTGAGGAAAAAGGGCGGGGAGTGGAAGCTCTACGCCCTGTTTAACCCTAAGTCCATCACTCGTAGCGGGCGAAAGAGCTGATTATCCTTTCGGAGAGGTTCTTAAACGACAGCCTCTTTATGGCCTCTTTGTACTCCTGGTAAATCGGGTTGCCCTCCTCGAGCATCGAGAGGAACACGATGTTGTCGTAGTAGACCTCGATTGAGTCCAGGTATGCGATTGTCCTTATAGGGTCGAGGGTTATGAGGAAGGCGTACTTTAAAACCTTGATGTTTCCGTACTTCCCGTAGGTTGCCGTGTCCCCTTCGTTGACCCCGACAACCTTGTCGCCGTTTACCAAGGAAACCAGAACCACTTTGGTTTTGGACTGCTCCTTGGTTTCCAGGCTCATTCCTACCCCTAAAGAGGTTCGGTTGAACTGCGGTTCATTAACCTGATTTTAAAAAATCCCTGTACTTGGCGGCAACTTCCTCTGTGTACTCCCTGACTTTTGCGTCCTTGTAAACAACGAGCGGCGGCTCAACAACCACGCCCTTTCCGCCCCCCTTAACCGACTCCAACAGGAATAGGTTTGCCTGGGCCGAGGGCTCCGGGTAGATGAACCTGAGCCTTTTTGGCTCGAGCTTGTTGGCCCTGAGGAGTTCCACCGCGTCTGTGAACCTTACCGTAGGCAGGAGGAGGAAGAAACGCCCCCTGTCTTTGAGCAGGTAGCTTGCCGCCTTTATGAAGTCCTCCAGTTTTGCCTTGAGCTCCTGGCGTGCAACCGCCCGGTGCATACTCCTCGTTGAGGTTGAGCCCCGTCCCACTTCGATAAAGGGAGGGTTGGAGACCACAACGTCGAAGGAGGAGGGCCTGAAGTGCTCTTTTACCTGAGTAACGTTTAGGGTTACCGCTTGGAACCTTTCTGCTACTTTGTTCAGCTCTGCGTTTTTCAGGGCGAGTTTAACGTTCTCTTCGAGAACGTCTATACCTACCGCCTCAACTTTTGGGTGTTTAAGCAGCAGCAGTATCGGGATAACGCCGCAGCCGGTTCCCAAATCTGCTAAGCGCTCTTTGCCTTTGAGTTTTACGAAGTCTGTAAGGAGGAAGGTGTCGGTTCCGAACCGAAAGCCGTCGGTTCTCTGGTAGAACCGACACCTGTTATCGAGGAAGGTCGATAGGTCGTACTTAGCCTCCACAGAGCTGCCTCTTTACCGTTTCTACGTAGCGTTTAATCTGCTCTATCCAGCGCAGGAAAGCGTTTGTGTCGTCGAAGTAGTAGTTGGCAACGTCGCTTATGGTGTGCTCAAACTGGGCGGGGTTGTTGGAGAGGAACTCCTCTATTTCGGCAAGGAGCTTCCGGGCGCTTTCGCAGTCTGTAACTTCCTCCCTTACTATGTCCCAGTCGGACTTACCCTCCTCTACGCCGTAGGCGAAGGCTCCAAGGAGCGAGAAGAAGAAGGGAAACTTCTCTTCGAACAGTTTCTCCTTCTCGTAGTCCACAACCTCCTCCGGTTAAATTGGGTATGCGGTAAGAACTATGTAACCAAACCTTCCGTCTTTTTTCAAGATTACCCTGGCGTCTGTGCAGGTGGACTCTTCGAATACCCCCTTTTGAACCCTGGTCACTTTGAAGCCTATGGGTTTGCTTCCCCTGTAGGTTATTACCAGCTTGTTGGGGGCGTTGGGGTTCTTCAGCCACCTCAGTATCTTCTCCCTGTTCTGGCTTATTGCGGCCTCTACCACTCTTTCGGCGGTTTTAAGGTCGTAGAAGGTGCTTGCGGACTTCAGCCTCTCTTCCCTCTTGAGCCGCTCTTTGAGCCAGCTTCCGGTTTTGCCCACGTGTTTGCGTATCGTGTGACCTCCGTGGCGTTCGTAGAAGGCAAGCCCCCTGTACCCGAGCTCTTTAAGGGCCGCGTGGTTTACTTTGGGCTCCTGGGGTTTCTCTTGCAGGCAACCCGTAAGGCTCAGCAGCGGCAGCAGTAGAACCAGCAGGAAGGTAAGCAGTTTCTTCATTTTCCCCTCCAGATTGAAATTTTCCTTTTGGAAATCTACATTACTTCTGCAACCTTATAAGGAGGAAATTATGGCCCAGTTCATAGATAGAGCTAAAATTTTTGTCCAAGGCGGTCACGGTGGCAACGGGTGTGTTGCCTTTAGGAGGGAGAAGTTCGTCCCCAAAGGCGGCCCTTCGGGTGGAAGCGGCGGTAAGGGGGGCGACGTTGTTCTGGTTGCCGACAGGAACGTTCACACCCTGCTGGACTTTAAGTACAAGCGCCACTACAGAGCCGAGAGGGGACGCCACGGAGAGGGTAATAAGCGGAGCGGTAAGAGCGGAGAGGACCTGATTATCAAGGTTCCCGTTGGCACCGTTGTTAGGGATGCCGAGACCGGAGAGGTGCTCGGTGATTTGACCGAGCACGGCCAGAGGCTCGTAGTTGCAAGGGGAGGCCGCGGCGGTAGGGGTAACGCCGAGTTCGCCACCCCTACAAGGAGGGCCCCCGACTTTGCCGAGCCGGGAGAGCCCGGGGAGGAGCGGTGGATTGAGCTGGAGCTGAAGCTCCTTGCAGATGTGGGTCTTGTGGGTTTTCCCAATGCCGGTAAGTCCACCTTCCTCTCGAGGGTTTCTGCCGCAAGGCCCGAGATTGCCGACTACCCCTTTACCACCCTCAGGCCGATTCTGGGCGTTGCAAAGGTGGGCGACCACTCCTTCGTTGTTGCCGATATTCCCGGCCTAATAGAAGGAGCTCACCAGGGGAAGGGCCTGGGACACGAGTTTCTCAGGCACGTTGAGAGGACTAAGCTTCTGCTGCACCTGATAGACCTTACAGACCCAACCCGGACTCCCGAGGAGGCCTTTGAGGCGATAAACAGGGAGCTGAGCCTTTACTCTCCGGAGCTAGCCCGGAAACCTCAGATAGTTGTAGGGACGAAGCTTGACGCTCTGCACGACAGGAGCGTTCTGGATAGGCTCCGGCGGTTTTTCGCCGAAAAAGGGTATCCTTTCTTTGCCGTTTCCGCCGTTACCGGCGAAGGTATGGACAGGCTCATGGGATTTGTGTCGGAGAAGCTGAAGGAGCTGGAAAGGAGCGATGCTGAAGAGGGCAAAGAGGATAGTGGTTAAGGTTGGCTCCCAGCTCCTTTCTGGAGCGGAGGGGCTCAACCTTGAGTTTATAGACGAGCTCTCCCGCCAGGTTGCCAAACTGAGGGAGGCCGGGCGGGAGGTTATACTCGTCAGCTCCGGAGCCGTGCTTGCCGGTATTAAGGCCCTCGGCCTTAACAGGAAGCCCTTCTCCCTTGCCGAGAAGCAGGCCCTCTCTGCCGTGGGTCAGCCCTACTTAATGGCCGAGTACAGGAGGGCCTTTAACCGATTCGGCCTTGAGGTTGCTCAGGTTCTCCTTACCGCCGAGGACCTGCGCTCTAAGGAGCGTTTCCTCAACGCCAAGAATACCTTTGAAGCCCTTTTAAAGTTCGGCGTTGTTCCCGTTGTAAACGAGAACGACACCGTTTCGGTTGAGGAGATAAAGATAGGGGATAACGACAACCTGTCGGCCCACGTTGCCGTTCTTACAGATGCCGACCTTCTGGTTATGCTTACCGTGAGTAACGGTATTTACGATAAGGACCCCCGCTCGAACCCGGATGCGAAGCTCGTTCCGGTTGTAGAAAGGCCCGAGGAGCTCTTCAGCAGTTGCGATTTCTCCTGTAAGACCTCCTTCGGCACGGGAGGTATGGGAACAAAGGTAGAGGCAGCCTCTAAGGCGGCGAAGAAGGGGATTCCGGTTATCGTTGCGGGGGGTAAGGAGCCCGACGTCCTCCTCAGAATAGTTTCGGGAGAGCGGGTCGGGACGCTCTTTCTGCCCTCTAAGAAGCTCAGGGCGAAAACTTACCGGATTCTCTACCTTATGAAGCCAAAGGGGCGCCTTTACGTTGATGAGGGTGCGAAGAGGGCGGTTGTTGAGCAAGGTATGAGCCTCCTCTCCAAGGGGGTGAAGCGTTTCGAGGGGCAGTTTGAGAAGGGGGATGCCGTTGAAGTGTGCACCCTCGACGGCTCGGTTATAGGTAAGGGAATAGTTAAGTGCAGCAGTGAGAGCCTTTACGACTCAAAGGTTTGTATCCACAGGGACGATTTTGTTTTAACCGGAGATTGAGGAGGTTGGCTTGAAGGTCTCCCAGTTTCTCAAGGAGAATGGCTTAACCCACTTTGTTGACGGTGAGCCCCAGGGGTTTACGGCCCTGCCCGAGGTTAAGGGCGGAGCCCACAGGCTCCGGTTTTTTGTAAAGGAGAGTGAGGGTAGAGTCTCCCGGTGCCTCTTTAATGCTTCCAAGAGGTGTAAGAAGCTTCTTGCCCTTGCAGAGGTTACCTGCCGCAGGGCGGAGGAGCTCGGCAGGCTCCCGGAGCCCGAGGAGCTAAACTCTATTTTGGAGCTCTTTTCCGGTGAGCGAGATGTGAAGAAGATGAGGGAGCGGCTGGAGCTTGTAAAGAGGGCCCTTGAGAGATGATATGCCGAAAGCTGCTGAAAAAGCCCTCCTTTACGCGTTTTGTGGCCTTTGCCCTCTGTGATACTTTCGAGAGGGATTACCAGTTCTTTGCAGCTTCTGTTGCCTACTATACGCTTATGTCTATAGTTCCGCTCTTCATATTCCTCTTTTTCCTGGGTATGGAGGTGTTTCACGTAGATTTCAAGCAGTTCATCCCTCAGCAGTTTTTGAACTCCCCCCTCAGGCCCATATTTGAGCAGATTGAGGACGTTGTGAGCAACTCGGGGATAATAAGCGGAACGGCTGCCGCTGTAATGCTCTGGTTCTCGCGAGGGATATTCCTCTCCCTTGAGAAGTCTTTTTCCGAGATTCTCGGCAGGGAAAACCCGGCCGGATTTCTGTACAGACACATAGTTATCATTCTGGTCATTTTTCTACTGTGGATATTGATGTTCTTCTTCTACGTAGCCCAGTACCTACTTGCCATTTTGTTGCCGCAGGTGCCGGAGCTTTCGTTTCTCTCCTCTCTGCTCGTTCCTGTTCTGCTCTTTTTGGTCCTCTTCGGAGTTTACTACTTCCTCCTGCCGGTAAAGGTTCCGATGGGGTTTGTTTTTAAGGTTTCAACTTTCGTCTTCCTGCTTTTGGCCCTCTTTGAGCGGTTTTTCGTTTGGTTTATAGTTCACGTTTCTAAGGTGAGTATCCTCTACGGCTCTTTTGCCGCTGTTATTATCTTTCTCCTGTGGATATACTACTCGGCCACTGTTATCCTTATAGGTGTGGGCATTTTTAAGGCCAAGTTGATTGTTGAAGGGGAGCTTCAATGAGAGTTGTGACCTCTCTGAAGGAGATGGCGGCCCTCGGGTTGAGCTTCTGCAGGCTCGGCAAAAGCGTCGGCTTTGTTCCCACGATGGGCTACCTACATGAAGGCCATTTGAGCCTTGTCAGGAGGGCGAAGGAAGAGAACGACGTTGTTGTTGTAAGTATATTCGTTAACCCTACTCAGTTCGGCCCCGGAGAGGATTTTGAGCGTTATCCGAGGGATTTGGAAAGGGACAGGAAGCTCCTTGAGGCAGAAGGGGTAAACTACCTTTTCCTCCCCGATGCCCGCCAGATGTACCCGAGAGGTTTTTCCACCTGGGTTGAGGTTGAGGGGCTTACAGAGGGGCTCTGCGGAGCGAGCCGCCCCGGCCACTTTAGGGGCGTTGCCACCGTTGTTACAAAGCTTTTAAACCTCGTTCGCCCTACAAGGGCCTACTTCGGAGAGAAGGACTACCAGCAGCTTCAGGTTATAAGGCGCCTTGTGGCAGACCTTAACATACCCGTTGAAGTTGTGGGCTGCCCCATAGTGAGGGAGCCCGACGGCCTCGCAATGAGCTCCAGGAACACTTACCTCTCTCCGGAAGAGAGGAGCTCTGCCCTCTCTCTTTACAGGGGGTTGAAGCTCGCAGAGGAGCTCTTTCGGCAGGGTGAGCGTAACGCCTCCGCTATAAAGTCTGCTGTTCGGGAGTTTATCCTCTCTCACCCGAGAACTAAAGTCGATTACGTTGAAATAGTGGACCCCGAGTCCCTTAAGCCGGTTGAGCGGGTAAAGGAGGGTGACGTTATAGCCCTTGCGGTTTTCGTAGGCAACACCCGTCTGATAGACAACCACAGGTTCGGAGAGCCTCTATAATTAGAAGTGAGGGGGCTTTTAACTATCGAGCGGCCGGAGGGAAGAATGGTATACGAAATTACCCTAAAAACAACCGGGAGAAACCAGTTTATAGACATCACCCGTCAGGTTGAGTCTGTGGTTCTCCAGTCGGGGGTGAAAAACGGCATCTGCGTTGTTTACGTTCCCCATACAACCGCTGCCGTTACCATAAACGAGAACGCAGACCCTACTGTAAGGAAGGACATAATCTCTATGCTGGATAAACTCGTTCCTTGGCGGGAGCCCTTTTACGAGCATGCAGAGGGGAACTCTGCCGCCCATATAAAGTCGAGCCTTGTAGGGTGCAACCAGACCGTAATCGTTCAGAACGGTAAGCTGCTTTTAGGAACTTGGCAGGGAATCTACTTTTGTGAGTTCGACGGGCCGAGAACCAGGAGGGTCTTCGTTAAGGTTATTGAAGGGTAACGCGGAGCAGGCCGTAAGCCGGGTTCTGTTCTGAGGGGGTCATTTATCTGTGCGGCTTACCCGCTGGCATCGGGCGGGCCACCCTCAAGCGCCAGCCTATTTAGCCTTGCTCCGGGAGGGGGTTGCCGTGCCTCCTTCCCTTGCGGGTTGGAGCGGTGGTCTCTTACACCACCGTTTCACCCTTACCACCTTGTAGGTGGCGGTCTGTTCTCTGTGGCCCTTCCGCAGGGTTGCCCCTGCCCGGCTCAACGCCGGCTCCCTGCCCTGTGGAGCCCGGACTTTCCTCCGGGGTTTAAACCCCGGCGACCCCTCGTCCTGCTCCGCACCGATTAAATATAGGCCTTTAGAGCTTACTTGCTTACCTCCTTGCCGAGCTTCTTCTCTACCGACTCTATCTTCTGCTTAAGGCGGTTGCTCTTGCCTTTTCGTATGTCGAACTTAACCACCGAGTAGACCCTGTTACAGTCGGGCTCCAGCTGTTGGTAGGCCTTTTTCAGTATCTCAAGGGCCTCGTCCATCGTTTCGGTTTCGAACACAGTTCCCATAGGCGTCAGTTTGTAGGGGACTCCGCTTTCGTCTATCATCTTTATTATCCTTGCCACGTAAGGGCTTACACTTTCTCCCTTGTCTGTGGGGAACATGGCGAACTCTACCAGGAAAGACATATTTTCCTCCTTAAACCGTTGTGGTTTGGTTTTTCCTTATAATTTAAGCCTGTTACGGAGGGGCCGTGGAAAGTTTGGCAGTCTGTATAGGTGAGCCTTCAACGCGCGAGGTTGAGTTCATTAGCTCCAGAAAAGTTCAGCTCGGTGATTACGTTGAGCTTGAGTACGAAGGTTACAGGGTTTTGGGCTTTGTGAGGGAGGTAAGGCGCATCAGCAGAGTTTTGAGTGAAGACCTTGCCCCTGAAGATCTTCAGAGGATAAAGCGGTTTGCGGGAAGCTCCTCCTTTTTCAGGGGGAGGATATCGATACTGGGAGCCCCCGACAGGAACATGTTTGTTCCGAGGGTTCCTCCCGAGCCCGGGACTCTCATCTACCCGGCCTCCAGCGATACGCTGAGAAAGGTCTTCGGCGAAGGTGGAGGAACGAGGATACATCTTGGCCACCTTCTCACTCGTCCCGAAGTTCCGGTTTACGTTGACGTTAACAGTATAGTGAACCGCCACCTTGCGGTTCTTGCAATTACCGGTGGAGGAAAGTCAAACACCGTTTCGGTTATCCTTGAGGGAATACTGGAGAAGGGCGGTGCCGTTTTGGTCTTTGACATGCACGGCGAGTACGTGGATTTTGACCTTGAAGTTAACGGCAGGCCCGCTGTAAAGAACATATCCCTTACCTTGAACCCCTTAAGGCTCAGTTACCAGGAGTTCCGCCTCTTTGCCAACGTTGACGACAGCGCCTACATCCAGGACCGTTACCTGAGGCGTGCCTTTAAGGAGACAAACGAGGCGGTGAAGAACGGGGACATCCCCCCCTCCGACTTCTGGGGCTACCTGCTCGGGCTCCTTAACGGCTGGGCCGGCGACGACGCCTACAAGGAGGACAGGAAGTCCATCACCGGTGTTATAGGGAAAGTGGAGGATATGATTGACTTCTACAGCGACCTCTTTGCCCTCGACCAGTCTACAATCGTTGAGCAGATAGAGCTCGGAAGGCTTAACGTTGTAGACCTCTCCCACGTAGACGAGAAGATTGCCGATATAGTTGTCAGCCACGTTCTCAGGAACGCCCTTGAGGCGAGGAAGGCCAGCGTAAGGGGAGAGAGCTCTCCCCTCGATTTTCCCCTGCTTACCGTTATAGAGGAGGCCCACGTTCTTGCTTCGGCTTCCGTTCCCACCCGTTCCCGCTACTGGATTTCCCGAATTGCGAGGGAGGGGCGTAAGTTCGGCCTGGGGCTCTGCCTTGTTACCCAGCGGCCGAAGGCCCTCGACTCAAACGCCCTCTCTCAGGCAAACAACATGGTTATTCTGAGGCTCGTTGAGCCGGGAGACCAGAGGCACGTTCAGCAGGCGTCTGAGTCTCTGAGTGCAGACCTGGTTGAGCAGCTTCCCTCCCTTAACGTAGGTGAGGCCCTTGTGATGGGTAAGATGATACCGGTGCCGGCCCTTGTGAAGATTAAGAAGGCCTCTGCCAAGAGGGGAGGCGGTGATATAGACGTTGTTGACGCTTGGAAGAAGCTCTCTGTGAAGCGCGAAGAGATAGACAGACAGATTAAGGACATGTGGGAGTTTTAAATGGAGCTGGTTTCGGAGAAGAAGCGAATAGCCCTCTACTCGGTTCTCGTTAACCTGTTTCTCTCGGTTCTTAAAATCGTTGCCGGTATCGTTTCCGGTTCGGCGGCCCTTGTTGCAGACGGTATCCACTCTCTTGCCGACCTTGCCGCTGCCGTTTCGGTTCTTGCCGGCATCGTGATTGCCAATATGAAGGTTGAGGGTTTCCCCTACGGCCTCTATAAAGTGGAGAATATGATATCGCTGGTTAGTGCGTTTGCCATTTTCTTTGCCGGCTACGAGATAGCTCGGGACGTCCTCTTTAGCTCCCATCCTCCCCAGATGAAGAACCTCCCGGTTGCCCTGGGAGCCGTTGTTGTGACTATTGTGGTTACCTACCTCTTTTCAAGGTACGAGCGTAAAAAGGGAGAGGAGCTTAACTCCCCGAGCCTTATTGCCGATTCCGAGCACGTTAAGACCGATATGCTCTCTTCGATAGTTGTCCTCGTTGGAGTTCTTGCCAACTACTTCGGTCTGTGGTGGCTCGAGAAGCTCGCCGTTTTAGTTATAGTCGTTCTTATATTCCACGCCGGCTACGAGATTATGGTGGAAGCTCTGAAGGTTTTACTTGACGCCTCTATAGACCGGGAGACCCTCGATAAGGTAAAGGCCCTTTTGATGTCTCACCCGCTTGTAAAGAAGGTTAAGTACGTTACGGGTAGGAGTTCCGGAAGTTACAGGTTTATAGAGGCTGAGGTTGTTGTTGCGACCAACGACCTTGAGAAGGCCCACAGGATAGTCCACGAGGTAGAGGCCCGAGTTAAGAACGAAGTGCCCTTTATCGAGAAGATAATCATCCACTTTGAGCCCCAAGAGCGGCAGTTCAGCAGGTTTGCCGTTCCCGTAGACGGCGATAAGGTGTGCAGCAGGTTTGCAGACTGTCCGGAGATTCTGATTCTCAGGAGGGAAGGGGAGAGCTTCTCCGTAGAGAAGAGGATTCCCAACCCGGCTAAGGATTTTAAGTTCGGTAAGTGTATAGAGCTTGTGGAGTTCCTCGCCCGTGAGGGGGTTGACTGTATAGCGGTGAATAACCTTCCCCTGGGAAAGGGGGTTATATACGCCCTCTCTTCTTACGATTTGGGGATGAAGCTCGTTCCCGTGGAGAGCGTAGGTGAGCTCGTTGAGGCTTTGAAGAGAGACCCTGTCTGCGACCCTCCCCTTGTTGTCTGGACCAATCACGCCTGCGACTTCTCTCCCTCTGGAGGTTCCGGTGAGAATAGGTGAACTCCTTGAGCGTGACAGCTCTCTTTCCCACTTGAGCGTCGGCGTTTTTGTCGACATGCAGAACATCTACTACGGAGCGAAGAACACTCTGAAGCGGAAGGTGGACTTTAAGAACTTGCTGAAGATAGCCGTTAGGGGGAGGCAGCTCTACAGGGCTATTGCCTACCTTGTGGATTTGGAGCGGGTGAATCAGGACGGTTTTATCTACGTTCTGAGGAGTATCGGTTATGAGGTGAAGCTCAAGGAGCCGAAGAAGTTCTACAACTGGGATAAGGTTGAGTATAAGGCCGACTGGGACATGGGAATAGCGATAGACGCCATAGCGATGGCGGAGAACGGCAAAGTTGACGTTGTTGTGCTCATGAGCGGAGACGGGGATTTTGTAGACTTGATAAACTTTTTAAAGGCTAAAGGCATAAAAGTAGAGGTTATCTCCTTCAGGAGTATAACTGCGAAGGAGCTTATCTACTCTGCAAGCGAGTACATAGACCTTGAGGAGTTTGCCGATTTTATAGTTCTTTCCGAGGAGTAGGTATGAAAGTGACGATTATCCCTTCGGGGCCGTTTATAGTTAACACTTTGCTCCTTTGGGATGAAGGTAGCAAGAAGGCGGCACTTGTTGACCCTGCCGACAGGAAGGCCGTTGAGGAGGCCCAAGATGTTGCAGACAGAAAGGGGCTCGATGTGGTTTACATTCTCAACACCCACGAGCACCCCGACCATACTGCTGCCAACTCCTGGGCGAAGCTTACCTTCCCCAACGCGGAGCTTCTAATCCACGAAGATGGTGCAAAACACCTAAATTTCTGGACTCAGAGCGAGATAGGCCAATTGGCCGGAGCCGAGTTTTCACCTCCTCCCGACAGGAGACTTAGGGGGGGAGAGGTTCTGAAGCTCGGCAGCTTAGAGTTTAAGGTGATACACACGCCCGGACACTCGCCCGGTAGCGTCTGTTTCTTCTTCCCCTCCGAGAAGCTCGCCGTTGTCGGAGACCTCATCTTTAAAGGCAGCATAGGCCGTTACGACCTGCCCATGAGCGACTACTTCCAGCTTAAAAGCTCTATACTGCGCTTCCTACAGTCCGTTCCCAGAGATACCCTAATAGTGCCGGGCCACGGAGAGACCACCACAGTAGAGGAAGAGCTTCAAACCAACCCCTTCATTAAAGAGCTGGTGGGATGACCCTCGGAACCCATATGCTCGCTGCTGTAGTTGCCTCGCTCGCCCTCAACCTGCCCCTCATTCCGGCCCTTTTGGGAGCCCTTCTCCCCGACCTCGACCTTAAAAAGGGCCTTCCCTTCCCTCCCAAAAGGACCCTCTTCAACGCCCACAGGGGAATCACCCACCACCTTCTCTGGCTCCCGGTGCTCTTTATGGCCTCTCTGTGGGTTAAAGACTTCATTAACCACACCTTAGGGGTGTGGCTCCTCTCCTTTACCGTGGGCTTTGCCACCCACCTTCTCTTAGATGCCTTAACTCCCCTCGGCATTCCCTACAAGCACACCTACTACCCGAGGTTATCCCTAAAACTCTTTAAAACAGGGAAGCTCGGAGAGCTTTTTGTTATACTTATCCTGCTCTTTGTTATCCTTTACCAGGTTCAACACGAAAATCTGAACTACTTAGAAATTCTCGGCTTGGGAGGTTTAAATGAAGTTCTTCATTGATACGGCCGATATTAACGAGATAAAGCAGGCCATGGAGATGGGCCTCATAGACGGCGTAACCACCAACCCCACCCTCGTTTCAAAAACCGGCAGGCCGTTCCTGGAGGTTGCAAAAGAGATACTTGAAACGGTTCCGGGCCCTGTGAGCCTTGAAGTTGTGAGCCTCGATACCCAAGGTATGGTAGACGAGGCCCGTCAGCTTGCGAAGCTCGGCGACAACGTTGTTATCAAGATACCCATGACAACAGAGGGGCTCAGGGCCGTTAAAATCCTCTCTGCCGAAGGTATAAAGACCAACGTTACCCTCGTATTCTCTCCCCTTCAGGCCCTTCTTGCTGCAAAGGCTGGAGCAACCTACGTCTCTCCCTTTGTCGGCAGGCTCGACGACATCGGCCACGAGGGGATGGAGCTTATAGCGCAGATAGTTCAGATATACGACAACTACGGCTTTGAAACGGAGATAATAGTTGCCAGCATAAGGCACCCGCAGCACGTTCTCCAGGCTGCGCTGCTCGGAGCCGACATAGCTACCATTCCCTTTAAAGTTATCAAGCAGCTGGCGAAGCATCCACTTACGGACATAGGTATAGAGAGGTTCCTTGAGGACTGGGCAAAAGTTCCCGATAAGGACCAAATTTTTAAGAAGTAGGGGCCCTGCGGCCAAGGAGGGGGGTTGTGGAGTTTAACGGTGAAAACCTGAAAATTGAGAAGGTGAAACAGGCGCTCCACCTCGTAAAGGAGAGCCTTAAAGAGCTTGAAGAGGTGGAGTACGTTGTGGAGCTCTTGGGCAAGGAGCTCGAGGAGTATAAAAGCCTTGTTGACAAAGAGTCCTTTATACCGAAGGCCAAGTTTGTGAAGCAGAGGATTGGAAGGCTCATAGAGCGTATGAAGTACGTTAGCGACGAGAGCCTGGCCTGTGTGGTTATCAGGCTCTCCCTTTTCGGAGACATCCCGCCGACCGAGAAGAAGTCGATTATAGACTACATAGCAACCTACATAGACGGCCACATAAGGCCGAGCGATATGCTCTTTAAGGTAGACGACTCTACAATCGGGATAATCTTCCCCCTGAAGAACAGGGCAGACCTCCAGGTGATTCTCAAGCGGCTTGATACAATGCTCTTGAACTTAAAGGCCAAAACCTACAGTAACAGGAATATCCTCCTCAACTACAAAATAGAGAGCTTCTTTATCGAGAAGGACTGCACTGCCAACAGCGTTATTGAGAGGTGTAAAGGGGGGAAAGAGTAGCGGAGCGGCCGCTACTCTATAATCTCGAGAACTGCCCTCTTGCCCATCTTGGTTGCAGCTGCAGAGAGGAGGGTTCTGAGGGCTTTGGCGGTTCTTCCCTGCCTGCCGATAACCTTACCGAGGTCTTTGGGGTCAACCTTGAGCTCTATAACTATTGTCCTCTCCCCTTCGGTTTCGGTTACCTGAACTGCGTCGGGGTTGTCTACAAGCCTCTTTGCTACACACTCAACCATCTCTTTCAGGTTGGACATGGTCTACCTCCCGTTACTGCATCGCCTTTTTGATGAGTGAAGCCACCCTTGGGGTAGGCTCTGCTCCCTTTGCGAGCCACTCCTTGGTTTTCTCTACGTCCAGCTGGAGCTCCTTAGACTTGGGGTTGTAGGTGCCGAGGATATCTACCGCCCTTCCGTCCCTCTTAGACATAGCCTCTGCTACTACAATCTTGTAAACGGGGAGCTTCTTCCTACCCATCTTCTTTAACCTTATCTTAACCAACGGCCTCCTCCTATCATAGAGATTTTGAGGTCTAATTTTAGCCTAAACCGCCCCGAGTTCAACCCTTACATAAAGGGGAACGGGAACCTTCCTCCCTTCTTCGCCAGCTTTTTCTGCATCTTCCTCATCTGCTTCATTGCCATTTTCATCTGGACGAACTGCTTCAGCAGGGCGTCTACCTCCTTTACCGATGTTCCGCTTCCCCTGGCTATTCTCCTCTTCCTGCTGGCGTTTATGATTGCGTGGTTTCTCCTCTCTTCGGGCGTCATGGAGTTTATTATCGCTTCTATGCGTTTGAGCTTCTTGTCGTCTATTACCTCCTCCAGCTGTTTCAGGATTTTCTGGCTTCCCAGTCCGGGAATCATCCTGATTACCTGCTGGAGCGGCCCGAGCCGCTGAATCATCTGTAGCTGTTTCCTGAAGTCCTCGAGGGTGAACTCACCCGACAGCAGCTTCTCCTGCATAGAGAGGGCCTCTTTCTCGTCTATGACCTCTTGGGCCTTCTCTACGAGGGAGACGATATCTCCCATACCCAAGATTCTGGAGGCCACCCTGTCGGGGTAGAAGGGCTGGAAGTCCTCTATCTTCTCGCCTACGCCTGCGAACTTTATAGGCTTTCCCGTTACCCCTTTAACCGAAAGGGCAACCCCGCCCCTTGCGTCTGAGTCCATCTTTGTGAGGACTATTCCGGTCATTCCTACGGCCTCGTTGAAGGCCTTGGCGATGTTCACCGACTCCTGGCCGGTCATTGCGTCTATTACGAAGAGCACTTCGTCGGGGTTAGTCTCTTCCTTTATGCGTTTTGCCTCTTCAAGGAGCTCTTCGTCTATGTGGAGCCTTCCGGCCGTGTCTATAATGAGAACGTCGTAGTTCTCCTCTTTGGCCTTTTTAAGGGCGTCTTTGGCTATTTTTACGGCGTCCTTTTCATCCTCTTCGAGGAAGACGGGAACGCCTATCTTGTCGCCCAGCTTTTTCAGCTGGAGCATCGCGGCCGGCCTGTAAACGTCGGCCGAGGTGAGGAGCACTTTTTTCCCCTGTTTTTTCAGGTAGTTCGCCAGTTTGGCGGCCGTTGTTGTCTTTCCCGAACCTTGAAGGCCTATCAGGAGTATAACTGCCGGTTTGCTTTTGAGCTCCAGCTTGGCACCCTCTCCGCCGAGGGCCTCTACGAGCTCATCGTAGACGATTTTTACCAGCTGTTGCGCCGGGTTTACCCCCTTTACAACTTCGGCGCCGAGTGCCTTCTCTTTTATGTCGTTTATGAACTTGGAGACAACCTTGTAGTTAACGTCGGCTTCAAGGAGCGCCAGCTTTATCTCCCTTAAGCCCTTGTTGAGGGTCTCCTGGTCTATTCTGCCCTTTCTGCCGATTTTCTCTATGGCAGACTGGACTCTTTCGGCCAGAGCGTCGAACATCTACTCCTCCTCTAAGGGGATTTCTACTCCTGCCATCGCCTCTACGAACCTGTCGCCCCAGAGCTTCCTGAACACCTCTATCGCCTTCTCCCCGGTGCAGTGGCAGGGGGCAACGAACTGGGTGAAGCGCTGAAGCTCTTTTGCCGTTTCCTCTACTTCGGCGTCTGTTGCCCTGAACAGGTGAAATCCGCCTACCGTTAGGAACAGAGTTTCACCGGTTATGGAAACGGCCTTTTTTGCAATCTCAACTATTGAAGGGTGGGAACACCCGGTTATCAGCACCGGTCCCAGCTGGGTGGTTACTATTAAGGCCTGTTCGTAGGCGGGAGCTTCAAGCCCCGTCTCCATAATCCCCGTGGATATCGCTCTGCTGCTTATGTAGGTCGGCCCGGTAACCGGAACGCACACGGCGGTTTCGGGCAGTTTCTCTTCAACCTCTATGCAGTCGGGCTCGGGAACGAAGATTTCTACGTCGGGTCTTTCTTTGACTATGAGCTCCAGTCCTCCCACATGGTCCCAGTGGTTGTGGGAGATGAAGAGTTTGTCGGCGTCTTCGGGGTCTACGCCGGCCCTTGCCATGTTCTCTTTGAGGATTTCCGGTTTTGCCCCGGTGTCAAAGAGTATGTTCTCCTCTTCGAGCTCTACAAGGGCGGAAAAGCCCCAGTCTGCCTTAAAGCCCTCTACGGCCCTGTTGTCGTAAAGTATTGTTAGCCTTTCCACATCTCCTCCCTTTTGGGTTGAGTTTAAATTTACGCTTTTTTATGGTGTGTGCACGGTAGCTTTTCGGCCGGAATTTTCCTATATTATTTACCTGTCAAATGCCCGGGTGGCGGAATTGGCAGACGCGCAGGACTCAGGATCCTGTGGCCGCAAGGCCGTGCGGGTTCAAATCCCGCCCCGGGCACCACTTCTCAACCCTTCCCTCTCTTTCATTCCGGTTTGCGAATATTAGGCGGGCGTTTTTATTCTTAAAACGGAATTAATTCTGAATCGGTGTTCATCTATGGAAAGAGAGGGCCACCACGGTGCCCCCTTCCCTCTTTTCCCGCTTTACCTCTTTGAAACCGAGCCTTTTTAAGAGGTTTACCAGGTGGCTGTCGGCGGGAAGCTCTATGTAGAGCTTTTTGTAGAACTCCTTACACAGCTTCACCAGACTCTCGGTTATCCTGCCTTCCCCTTCTTCAACAAATATGTGGGATATCTTGTGGGTCCCTCCGCTGTTTTTGCCGTTTTTCATTACCGCAGCAAACCCTATCAGCCTCCCCTCCTTTACAACCCCCCAAATGTGGTGAAACGGCACGATTACCTCCGAGAGGTACTTCCTTACCTCCGTCTCCCTTTCGACGCTTGGTTTCCTGCACGGAGGGAAGTTCCCGGCAAACCGGCAGAACTCCCTCAGGAAGAGCTTCCTGAACTGGTTCATTAGGGTAACGTCTTCGTTGATAACGATGATGTTGACTGTCGGCTCTTTCGGCGACTCTTCAAAGTTTGCCGTGAGCCACCTGAGGAAACTTTCCCACAGCTTAAACATAATCTACTCCCCCCACTAACAGATTTCTTCTCTGTTGATGATTACCGGAACCGAAACGCCTCCGGCCTCCTCGCAGCAGTAGCGGCCGCAGTGGGCCGGCGGGCAGATTCCCGCAGACTGGGTGAGGAAGTGCTTCAGCTCAAGGTGGAACTCCTGTAGGTAGGGCGTTTCCTTTACCGTGAACCTCAGAGGGATTTTGGCTTGTAGGAGCTGCTTTATGCAGGGGTTGTCCAGGCGTTGCAGGAGGTTGAGAAGCTCATCTTTCAAACTCTTCCTGCACTTCCCGATGAGGATACAGTTCGTAAGGGCTTTGATTTTAATTCCGTTTAATACGTTCTCCGAGGTTCTTACAATCTCTTCTCTTTTGAGCCTCGGCCAGAGGGCGCTGTTTCTCAAAACCCCCAGCCAGTAAGTTTTAGAGGAGGACTTTACGAGGCTGAAAACGTGCTCTTCGGGTAAGAAGATTTTAAATATCCCGGGTTGGTCGTCGAGAAAAGTTAGAACGTTTTGAAGGGTAAGAGGTATAGCTCTACGCCAAACCAACTCGTCTCCCCCTCGTGGTTATTGAATAATTTCTTTGACTGAAATCTAAACTCTTAAATTCACCGTTTTCCAGAAAATAATTTAACTTTGGGAGGTATCGGCCGTGGAAAGGTTGGTTGAGTTGGCTAAAAACCCTGATAGAGTTGTTGTTCTAACCGGTGCCGGTATAAGCGCCGAGAGCGGAATTCCCACCTTCAGGGGGAAAGACGGCCTGTGGAACAGGTATAACCCCACAGAGCTTGCAACCTTTGAAGCCTTTGAGAGAGACCCACTTCTCGTTTGGCAGTGGTACCTGTGGCGGATGCACCTGATTGCAAACGCCTCCCCCAACCCCGGCCACTACGCGTTGGCCCGTATGGAGAGGCTTTACCCCAGCTTCCTCCTTGTAACTCAGAACGTAGACGGCCTCCACAGGGAAGCCGGCTCTAAGAATATAGTAGAGCTTCACGGCAACATCTTCGAGGGGAAGTGCCGCTACTGCGGTAAGCACTATTCAGAGAGGGAGTTTGCCGAGCTCTTCCCCTTTGCCGATAAGTCCTTTCTGCGCTCTGTAACCGAGCAAGAGCTTAAAGAGAGGGTTTTCCCCGAGCTTCGCCGAAACCTTCCGGTCTGTAAAAGGTGCGGAGAGCTTGTAGGGCCCGGCGTTGTCTGGTTCGGTGAGGAGCTTCCCCCCGCAGCCTTAGAGTCTGCCCTTAGGGCCTCCTCTGCCGCTGAGCTCTTCTTCTCGGTTGGAACCTCGGCTGTTGTTCAGCCGGCCGCCTCTTTACCCCTGGTGGCCAAGCGTTCGGGGGCAATCCTCGTAGAGGTTAACCCCGAAGAGACTCCCCTTTCTGCCCGCTGCGACTTCGTTTTTCGGGAGTCTGCTGCCTCTTTCCTTCCCCGCTTTGTTGAGGCTTTAAGCTCCCGATAGAGTAGGAGCAGAGGAAGAACCTGTGTCTCCCAAGCCTGTACTCCCTTAACACGTGCCCTTCTGGCCTTTGGGAGAGGAAGAGGCTCTCTTTTGGGGGGTGCTCTGTAAACCTTAGGAGCTCGTTCCTGCCCCTCTCAACGTAGAAACAGAGCTGGAGGTATGTGGTTTTTGTGAAAAGCGGGTATCCGGCAGAGTCCTTTACTATTTGGGCCGCAACCTCCCTAACAGGAGGGTACTTAAACTGGGCTATCGGGTAGTAGTAGGAGCTGTAGAACCCTCGCAGAATGAGCATGAGCGAGGCAACGAGGATAACCGTGTAGGTGAAGTTGAAACGCGGTATAAACAGGAAGTAAAGTGCGTATAGGAATATGAGGAAGGTTACCGTACACTGCAGGGTTAGGGAGGGGTTCTTCGTTGCGACAACCCCTGCCACGATGCCCACCAGAACAATCACCTGGGCCGTGAACTTTAAAATCTCCTTTGCCCTCTTGTGGAGCACTTTGCTTTCAGAGAGGAGCCACCCGCCGTACAGGGCCAGAACCGGCAGCGCCGGCATCAGGTAGCGAAGCCTTGTTCCCGGGAAGAGCCAGTAGATAACCCCGTTAACTGCAAACCAGGTTAGGAAGAGCTTCGGGTAGAATTCTTCCCCCTTTAACCCCCTTTTTCGCCACGCCCAGAGCAGCATCGCCGACCAGGGGAGCGTTGCCGCTAAAAGCCTGAACGGATAGCTCAGGTAGCGCTTTAAAGCCTTCAGAGCCGAGAAGTGCTCAGGGGCCCTTGCCGTTACCTCTGCAAGGAGGGTCTCTATCGCCTTCTCCCGATTGACGCTTGCCACCCACAGCAGGAACGGCGTTAGCCCCACTGCCGCCCCTACAAGGTGCTCCTTAGAGAGGAAGACTCTCGGCTCTTTTCTTAAAAGGGCGTAAGTTGCGGGCATGAGTAGGAAGAAGGCCAGTGCCGGTAACCCCTTTGTAAGCAGGGCAAGGGAGGTGAAAAAGTAACCCGCCGTCCAGGCGGCGTATCTCCTTCCCGCTTCAAAGAGGTAGAGCCAGCTCAGGACTGCTGCCGCGTTAAAGAGGGTAAACAGGGTGTCGGGTTCGCACTTTGTCCCGTAGCCTACAAGGACCATAAAGAAAGTAGGGTAGATTAGGGCCCCGAAGAGCGCCCCCCTTTTGCCTACAAACTTCTTACCCAGCAGGTAGATTAAGGCAGCCGTTGCTATTACCGCTACCGCCGACGGGAGCCTCAGGGAAACCTCGCAAACGCTTCCCGCAATGACCGAAAAGAGGGAAGTTATCCACTCGTGTAGGGGGGGTTTTTTAAAGTAGGGAACTCCCAAAACCGTAGGCTGCAGGAAGTTGTGGGTTTTAAGCATCTCGAAGGTGATTATTCCCCTCCTGGGCTCCTCGTGGATGAGGACAAGGGTTCCGATGTTTATGAGGAAGGCTACAAAGAGGAAGCCGAGGAACCACTTTAGGAGTTTACTCTCCCAGTTTCTTTCCATCTTTACCAACCTCTACGAAGAACTCCTTCGGAACGTCGGGCTTTTCGCCTACAGGGTGGAACTCAACCTCTACCGCTCCGCAGCTGGGGCAGCGGAAGTAGCTTATCCACATCTCTTTTTCCCCGATAATCTCTTTTATGTCCCCTTCCCGGTTTACGTTCCGTGAGCCTATGTAGGTGAACTCCCCTGCGTTCCCGCAGGTTGAACACTTCATGAGTCGGGTATACTTCCCCATGTTGAAGCTCCTTATATTTAGCTTGGGTAATTTTATTGGAGTTTTCGAATGCTGAAAGATAAGCGGTTTTGGTTTGTTGTCCTGCTTGCCTTCGTCCTGCTTGTTCTCCCCGGAGGCCTCTACACCGCCTTCGATAAAGACGAGCCCAAGTACCTTGAGGCCGCCTGGGAGATGGTAAAGAGGGGAGATTACATAACCCCTTACTACAACTACCAGTATAGGTTCGACAAGCCGGTGCTTATCTACTGGCTGATTGTTGCAGGCTACAAACTCTTCGGCGTAGGAGAGTTCGGCGGGCGGTTCTTCGTTTCCCTCTTTGGGGTCTTTACGGTTGCCCTCCTCTACTGGTGGCTGAATAGGTGGAAGGGGAGGGAGTTTGCCTTCTGGGGTTCACTTGTCCTCCTTTCCCTTCTGGATTTCATAGTTATGTCCTCGGTTGCAATGCCCGATATAGTGCTCACCTTCTTTATATCTGCGGCCCTTATCTTCTTTTTTGAGGGGTATAAGAGGCGAAGTAACCTCTTTTACAACCTGGCCTTTGTGGCGGCCGGTTTCGCAACCCTCACAAAGGGCCCCGTAGGGCTCGTTCTTCCCGGTTTGGTGGCCGTTATCTTCCTGGCGCTCCGGAGGGAGCTCATCTCTACTTTAAAGGGTATTCCGTGGCTTTCGGGCTTTTTGCTCTACTTTGCCGTAGTTCTTCCCTGGTATGCGGCGATATTTGTTAAACACGGTCGTCAGTTCTTTATGGACTTCATAGTCTTCCATAACATCCACAGGTTTACCGGTAAGATTCCGGGCCACCCTACCCAGTGGTGGTACTACTTTGCAAACTACTTCTGGCTCTACCTGCCCTGGTCCCTCTTCTTCCCCTTTGCCCTTTACAAGCTCTACAGGCAGAGGGAACACTTGGGAGACGACGTTCTCGAGTACAGCCTTGTTTGGTTCTTTACCGTTTTTGCCTTTTTCCAGATTGCTCACACGAAGCTCGCCCACTACCTGCTCCCCTCCTTTCCCGCCTTTGCCGTTATAGTGACCTGGTACCTTTTGAGGTTCAGGGACAGGCTCCCTGTTTACCTTACAGCCGCCCTCTTCCTGCTGCTCGCCGTGGTGGGTGTGGCCTTCTGGCTTTACAAGGGGTGGCCGGTTGTGGGGCTGCTCTTTGTTGCTCCTCCGCTGATTGGAGCCCTTTGGGCCCTGTGGAGCAAGGAGGCGTTAAGGCCGATAACTTACGGCTTTCTTGCCGGTATGCTCCTGTTTAAGTGGATAACCCTTCCTTCTCTTCAGCCCCTCAGGGCAAAGCCCGCTGTTGGCGATGAGCTCCGCTCTATAGTTGAGAAGTGCAGGGAGTGCCGGGTGGTTTTCCTCAGCTACACCAGCCCCGAGATTGTTTACAGGTTCAGGGAAGGGCCTATTCCCGATTTGGGCGTCGGTAAGGTGAAAAAGCTGCTCTCTTTAAGGAAGCCCGTTGTTGTTGTTACCAGGGAGAACAGGCTTAAAAGGCTTGAAGGGGTAAAATATCACGTCCTCTTCAGACGGAAGGAGCTTCTTACCAACCACACCCTTGTAGTCATCTCCAACTACTCTAAGGAGCGGTTAGATGGAGGAGATTAGGAAGATTTCGGTTGTTATTCCCGTCTTCAACGAGGAGGAGAACGTCCCCCTCCTTTACGAGAAGCTGAAAGGTGTTCTGGAGAAGCTCCCCTACGACTACGAGATAATATTTGTAGACGACGGGAGCACAGACAGAACCCCTCGGGTTCTTGAGGAGATAGCCGCTAAGGACCCGAAGGTTAAGGTTATCGAGTTTGCGAGGAACTTCGGCCAAACGGCGGCTATGGCTGCGGGTATGGACCACGCCACAGGCGACGTGATAATCACCATGGACGGCGACCTTCAGAACGACCCTGAGGACATTCCGAGGCTACTGGAGGAGATAAAGAAGGGTTACGACGTTGTAAGCGGCTGGAGGAAGAACCGGCAGGACGCGGCCATCTCCAGGAAGCTGCCCTCGAAGATTGCCAACTGGCTCATAGGTAAGCTGACAGGAGTGAGGATTCACGACTACGGCTGCACCCTGAAGGCCTACAGGAGCGACGTTATCAAGAGGGTTCGCCTCTACGGAGAGCTTCACCGCTTCATTCCCGCCCTTGCGGCAACAGTTACGTCGGTTGACAGAATAGTGGAGATTCCCGTTAAGCACCACCCCAGGCGTTTCGGGAAATCTAAGTACGGCATATCACGAACCTTTAAGGTTATCTCCGACCTCTTTTTCATCTGGTTCCTCCAGAAGTTTATGCAGAAGCCCATTCACTTTTTCGGGATTCTCGGGCTTATTCTCTTCCTGATTGGGGTTGTTCCGTTCCTCTACTTGGTTTTCCTGAAGCTGACCGGCCACTCAATCGGGGGTAGGCCCCTCCTGATAGTGTCGGTTCTTTTTATCCTTGCCGGTATCCAGATGTTCACAACCGGGATAATTTCCGAGATTCTGATGCGAATCTACTACGAGTCCCAGAACAAAGTCCCCTACGTTATAAGGAGAGCGATTAACTTTGAGCAGGAAGGGTAGTTTAGCGGTATCGTTTGTAATACTTGCGGTTTTTGCCTACTTCCTCTACGAGTACGACGTTATCCCTCGGCTTGCCCAGATGGTTCGCAGGCTCCACCCGGTTTACCTTTTCCTCTCGCTCCTCGTTTACTGTAGCGTTTACTTTTTCAGGGCAAAGCGGTTTGCCCTCCTCTTTCCCCAGATAAAGACCTTAGACCTCTCGGCGGTTATTGCCGTTCACACCTTCTTCAACAACGTGATGCCCTTCCGCTCAGGGGAGGCCTCTTTTCCGATAATTCTGAAGAAGCTCTTCGGGGTAGACGCCTCTGTCTCCTCTACCGCTTTAACGGTTGCCAGGCTCTTAGACCTTTTCTCCCTGGCCCTTCTCTTTCTGGTTTCTGCTCTCTTTGTTGCCGCCGGCAGGTGGGAGCTTATGGTCATTCCGGCCGTTGCCCTTGTTGCCATTCTCCTTTTTGCCTTCCTCGCCTTTAAGCTCGTTAAGCTGCTCAAGGGGCGGTTTGCCGTTTTCGCCACCGTTTTCGCCTTTCTGACCGAGTTTGTCTCCCTTAGGAAGGTGTTTTACATGCTGGGCCTGTCGGTTGCAATCTGGGTCTTCAAGTTCCTGTCGTTCTACTTTATTTTGAGGGCAGCCGGGGTTAACCTGAACTACTTCCAAACGGTTTTTGCCTCTACTTTTGCGGAGCTCACCACCGTTCTGCCGGTTCACAGTGTAGGAGGGTTCGGGACTTTTGAGGCGGGTTTGGTGGGCGGTTTCGCCCTTTTGGGCTTTAAGGGGAGCTACGCTTTAACCGTTGCCTTTTACTTTCACCTTCTGCTCCTTCTCATGTCGGGGCTTTTGGCTTTTGGAGGGTGGCTTTACCTCTCTCGCCGTTTAAGGTAGTTTTTAATCTCCTCTGCAACCTCTTCGGCGGTTTTGCCTTCCGTGTTTACCGTTAAGTGGGCTTTTGTATAGAAGGGGAGTCTGTTCTCGTAGAGCTCTTTCAGCTTCTCCTTCCCCAGTTTCGTTAGGGGCCGGTTTGTGTCTCCCTTTATTCGCTCCCAGAGGGTCTCAAAAGGCGCGTACAGGAAGACCGATACGGCTTTTCTGTTTATCTCCTCTGCGTTGTTCTTGTGGCACGGAGTTCCGCCGCCGGTTGAGATTATGAAGCTCCCTTTACTGCTCAGCAGCTCCCTGAGGAGCTGACTTTCGATTTCCCTGAACCTCTCCTGGCCCTCCTCTCGGAATATTTGCGGGATGGTTTTTCCCGTTCTCTCCTCTATGAGGGAGTCCAGGTCTATAAGGGGAATGCGGAGCTCCCTTTCGAGGAGCTTCCCCACCGTTGATTTGCCGCTTCCCATGAAGCCTACCAGCACCACTTTCACCTTACTTCTCCGGTATTGCGTAAACGGGTTTGTAGCCCCTGTTGGGGAGGCGGGCTACCGTGTCGTCTCCCGTTCCCGGTATCTGGTCGAGCCCGGGGTTTATTACCCTGTTCCCCTGAAGGTAGAAGTGGGTTCTGAAGCAGCCTTTGACCGGAAGCTCTACCTCGCCGGCGGGGTTTGTGAGGATGATTTTGTAGGTGAGGGCCCAGTTAATCGCCTTGTTCAGCTTTAGAACGTTGCCGCTGGTGTAGTTGAAGGGTGCAACGTAGTAGAGGAGGGTTACCGCCGCAACGGCAACCATGAGGAGTCGGAGTTTGGTGGGGAAGCTCTCAACCGCCGAGTAGGGCTTTATCGTGAGGGCGCCATCGTTAATCAGCTTGAGTATGTCGAAGAGCGTGACCCCGTGGTTGTAGACTTCCCAGCTGTTAACCGGCCTTTTGGCGGTCCAGTGGGCCACCAGGAAGGAGGGGGCCCTTTGGACGTTTATGGTTACAATTTCGAAGTGGTCGGGTATCTCGTCTATCTCTTTGAAGAGAGGGTCTCCCACTATTTTTATGAGCTCTTCTTTGTCTATCTCCTTCCCCTCCTCGCACAGCTCGCCGTCGTACAGCTCGAAGTTTGCCGGTATCTCCCCTCTGAGCCACTCCTCTATGAAGGAGATGACTTCGAACTTTGGGTCTCCGGTTGCCCCTTCAACTATAAAGGAGTCTCCCCTGTAGCACAGCGACAGCTCCCGCTGTTTGTAGGGGAGGTAGAGGATTAGCCTTCCGTTCCTATCGGTTGCCATGTCCAGAAGTATCAGAAGGTCTTGGAGTTTGAATATTCTTCCCTTTACTACCTGCATATCACCTGACCCAAGATGACGTTTATGAGGAGCAGGATGAACCCTACCAGTATGAATACCCTTATTCGGGAGTTAACGTAGTGAATCATTCCCGGAACGCTTAGGACGCTCGTTTCTATCTTTTCAAACTTGGGCCCGAACCGCCTTTCAAGCAGGAAACCCAGGCCGATGCCTGTAAAGAGGGCCACAAACGGCTTAAGGGGGACTTCGGCCCTGAAGGGGTCGGGGGGGACGTGGATGAGTAGGGGAACCGTTGAGGCTTTTAGGGTCTCGAAAACGGCCTCTTTAACGAGCTTTTTCTTTATCTCTTCGGCTTTCTGAAGCTCTAATAGGCCGGTGTAGGTAAGGTAGAGGTTGAACAGGACCGTAGGCGAGTGGAGGAAATTTTCTGCCCTCTTGAAGTGTTCAAGGGCCTTCTTGTAGTCTCCCTTTACAAAGGAAACGAAGCCCAAGTCGTTCTCTGCTATGGCCCTGAGCGTTGGGTCTTTGAACTTCATTTTTTTGAGCTCTTCGGCCCTTTGAAGCTCCCCAAGGGCGATGTCGTTTGTTATGAGCTCGAGTTTGCGCCTCTTCTCCTCTCTGATTGCCCTCTCTATGAGGAACGGAGGTGCGTAGCCGTCCCGTTCAACTTTTACTTTGTAGAGGAACTTGGAGCACCTTTCGTAGTCGAGGATGGTTTCGTTTACTGCGTTCAGGGCTATCAGCAGCACTCCCGACAGGGCGAGGAATAGGGTTGTTCTGCGCTTGTTTATGCCGAGGGCCTGTGATACAGCAAGGCCAGTGAGGAAGAAGAAGAGCAGTTTTACCCTGGCAATGGCCGCAAAGGTCAGGGTTACCGTAGAGGCGAGCGTGAGGAGCTGCTTTATTCTGGGGGGTACGCTTGCGTGCTGGAAGTAGAAGATGAACGTGTAGAAGACTATTAGGAATACCAAGGCCTCGAGGGCCCTTTCAACCGGCTGGACGGTAAAGTAGATTCTGTCTATGGTTGTAAGGGAGGTTTCCGGTAGGAGCTCTACTTTGCGGCCTGTAAGGTAGTTGAGCTCGGGGACGAAGGAGATGGGAAGCTCTTCCTTTGCCTTGAGTATCTGTTCAACGTCGCTATTTACCGTTTTTTCGTCTTTTTGGGCTTTTATGTCGTTCTCCAGCTTCTGTAGCAACTGCTTAACCGAGGGAGGGGTGTTCGCAGAGATTGCGGCTACAGGGCTAAATAGCGTTAGAAAGAGCGTTAAGAAAATCGTCAAGGCTTTCATAGTTTTCAATTCCTTTAACACCCCAGGTTTTGTAGCCCAACACTCTTTTGCCCATTTTGAGGGCGTGTCCTATCTCGCTGAGGGTCCCGTATCCCCCGCCGATAGCCACTACGGTCCTTGACGTTGAGACTACTATAACATTTCTGGCGTGGCCCAGCCCAGTGGGAATTTTAATGTCTATAAAGGGATTGGAGAGCTCCTCGTAGTGGGGAAGTATGCCCACTACGAGGCCGCTGGCCTCTTTCGCTCCTTTAGAGGCTCCTTCCATTACGCCGAAGAGCCCCCCGGTAACGAGGGCGTACCCTTTTTCGGCTATCAGGCGGCCGACTTTAACGGCCACCCTGTAGAGTTCGCTCTCTGGAGGGGCCGTGCCGTCTCCTATTACGGAAACTGTTTCCATTACTTCCTTCCCTTAAGGTACTCCACAAGCGGTTCTTTTATCTCTACAAGGCCCAGCTCGTTTATCTCCATCAGGTGAAGTCTCGTGTCGTGGCCGCACAGCCTACATCCGTCTATTCTGAACAGCCGCAGAATGTCTCCCAGCTCCTTTTTAAAGGCCCGTGCTCTGCTCGGCGAGAGCAGGATTTCCTTGGATAGGACCATCGAGCAGTCTACTATGTGCCCTACGGCGTAGCCTCCGGCCGCCTCTGCCGAGAGCTCGTCGTGGCCGCTACGCTTTTGGGAAACAAAGATGGCCGTTTGGTACCACTTCTTCATAAAGTTGAAGAAGGCCCTTACTATGGAGCGGGCGAGCATCTCTTTGGCTTCGTAGAGCCCCGTTATGGAGTCTATGACGGTTCTGTGGCACTTGTAGGTTCTGTATACGTAGGCCAAGGTGTCGAGCATTGTTGGGATGTCGTCTCTGAGTCGGGAGTTGCTTGCGGCATCTATGAGTATGATGTTGTCCTCTATCTCTTCGAAGTTTACCCCCATTGCCGCTGCTCTCTCTTTTAGGCCGGCGGCAACGAAGTTTGCCGGGCTTTCAACCGTTACAAAGCAGACCTTCTGCCCCATTGATGCCTGTTTTATTGTGAACTGCTCTGCCATGAGGCTTTTGCCGGTGTCGGGCATGCCGGTGAGGTTTACCACCGCGTACTCGGGGATGCCTCCTAAGGGTTTTCTTACGGGCTTGCCTTCTTCAATCTCCACTTTGAAAAAGAGGTCGTCGAGCCCTTTTACGCCAGTGGGGACACCTTTGAGTTTGGGGGCCTTTTTGACGGCCTCCCCGAGCACGTATATGTAGTCTTTCATAACTTTCGGTTCTCTCTCTGAGAAGTGCTCTGCCATCTCTTCCTCTCTAACGCTGTTTAACCAAGGTTACTCCCCAGCTGAGGAGCTTCTCGGTCCTTTTCGGCTCCGGAGTTTCGGCGTAGACTCTAAATACCGGCTCCGTTCCAGACGGCCTGAAGAGTATCCAGGAGTCGTCCTCGAAGATAATCTTAACTCCATCTATCGTTAAAATTTTTGAAACTTTTAGCCCTTCCCACTCTTTCGGCGGGTTCTCCTTTATCCTCTCGAGGGCTTTCCTCTCTTCCTCTGTTACCGGAAGGTCCATGCGTTTGTAGTAGGCGGCGCCGAACTCTTTGAAGAGCTCCTCTACCATTTGGGATACGCTCTTTTCCTCTGCAAGCATTTTCTCTACCATTAAGAGGCCCATCAGCAGCCCGTCCCTTTCGGGCAGGTAGTCTACAAGGGCGTAGCCGCCGCTCTCCTCGCCTCCGAACAGGACTTTCTGCCGGAGGATTACCTCTGTGATGTTTTTGAAGCCTACGGGAACCTCTATAAGCTCTATTCCCAGTTTGCGGCAGATTCTATCTACCAGGTAGCCGGTACTTACGGTTTTTACAACCACTCCTTCCCTTCTGCCCTTGTTCCTTATGATGTGGAGCAGTAGCAGGGCGTAAACTATCTGAGAGTTTACGAATTCCCCCTTTTCGTTTACTATTCCGACCCTGTCGCCGTCTCCGTCGTTTGCTATGCCTATGTCGGCCTTCAGGGCCCTTACTTTCTCCATAAGGGCCGTGATGTTCTCCTCTACTATCGGCTCGGGGTGTTTACCTCCGAAGAGGGGGTCTCTGTAGGCGTGGATTTCGGTAACTTCCGCCTTTGTCCCCACCAGCGCTTTGACGAAACAGCCCTGCTGGGCTCCGTACATGGGGTCGTGGACTATTTTCACGCTTTTTTCTTTAAAGAGTGAGAGCTCTATCTGGCTTCTGGCCCCTTCAACGTAGGGGGTTACGAGGTCTTCGAGTTTGGGCTCTCCCTTCGGAGCTTCAAGGCTTTCAACTTCGGGTATGCGTTTCTCTATCTCTTTTGTGAATTCGGTTCGTGCGGCCCCTCCGAAGCTCTCTTTAACTTTGTAGCCGTTGTACTTTCCGTAGTTGTGGGATGCCGTTATTACAACGCCGTTGTCGAAGTTTCCGTATTTTGTGTTGTAGGATACTGCAGGCGTGGGGCAGAACCCGTCTGAGAGAACCGTTTCGAACCCCATTCCGGCGAATATCTCTGCAACGAACCTTCCGTACTCTTCCGAGAGGAACCGAAGGTCGTACCCTACAACAACCCTTTTGGCCCCCTGCTCTTTGAGTAGTTTTCCGTGGGCAAGGGCAACTTTCCTCAGGTTATCGAATGTGAACTCCCTTGAGATTACGCCCCTCCAGCCGTCGGTCCCGAACTTTATCATCTTCCCTCCTTACCTTAGATTATTATCTGAACGGCCCCTATTATGGCGCCGAGGACTCCCCCTAATAGTGTAATGTATTTGAGCTCGTCTGCTATCAGCCTGAGGACTATCTGCTCCACTTCCTCTATCGGTAGAGAGTTTATCCTCTCCTTCACTAAGTTTTCAACGTCGAGGGATTCCATTATTACAGGGAGCTCCGCCTCTATCACCTGCAGGAGCTTCTCCGCTGCCATCTCCGATATCTCCCTGCCGTGTTTCTCGAGGAGGTTGCCTATGAGCTTCGCGAGCTCCCCGCGGATGAAGTTCTCAACTGCCGGGAGCTCCTTTAAGGGTTTTGAGGAGAGCTCCTCTACCCGCTCTGTGAGGGCCTCTTCCAGGAGCTTCTCGAGTCTCTTCCTGGTTTTCCCTTCGATTTTCACTTTTCTGCTGAGGAGTTCCTGGGTTTTCTTCCAGAGCCACTTGGAGACTTTGGCCTTGAACTCCGGGTTCGATGCGTTCTTCTCAACCGCCCCCACAACGAGCCCGGTTATTCTCTCCGTTACCGTTTCGTAAACGGCCGGAGGCAGGAAAGGCACAACCGCCTGGAGTCTCTCTACGTTTTCCCTCACTACGGTGTAGATGAGCTCCTGGAACTCGGGCTTTTTCACCTGTTGGGCCAGATACTCTGCCGCCTCTTCGAGTTTTTCGTCTATCAGGGCCTCTAATTCCCTCTGGAGGCTTTCGGGGAGAAGCTCTCTAACCTCTTTCCCGTTGAGTTTATTTAAGAGAGTATTGAGGAGCTCCTCTCCCTTCTCCTTTACCAGCGAGGGCTCTACGAACTCCTTTAATGGTTTGTCTTCTACTTTCCTGAGGAACTCTGTAACGTACCCTTCAACGTTTCTTGATAGCTCCTTCAGGAAGGAGTCGACAAGCTGAGTTAAACTCTCCCTTACCCTCTCCTCGTTTAGCCTTTTCCTTAAGGTCTCTTCGGTTAACAGGTTCTCTTTGACCACTTTTCCTATGGCCTCTGCAAGCTTCTCCCTCTTTGAGGGGATGAGCCCCGGGGTCAGCGGCAGCTTTATGCCGAACAGGTAGTAAGGCCTCCTCGGCCAGAAGAGCATCTTTATGGCCAGGTAGTTGGTGAAGTACCCTATGAATGCGCCAATGGCCGGAGGCAGTATTTTCTCAACCAAGTTTGAACTCCTCCACTACCGAGTAGATGGGACCTTGGGGGGTGAGTTTGCTCTCTATGAGGGCTACGCTTACTTCTGTTCTCTCGAGGAAAACGTGGTTCTTCATCTTCATTACGAGCTCGTCCAGCTTCCCCCTCCTTCGGAGCTTCTTAATCCTGAGCAGGGTAACGTGGGGTTTAAACTCCCTCTCGGGGGGCAGGCCGAAGGGCATCAGGGCTTGGTCTACCCTCTCTTTAACCGTATAAACGCCTTGGGATTCAACTCCTATCCACAGAACTCTTGGCAGGCCGTTACTCGTAAACGTTCCGAGGCCGGTAAACTTTACCGGGAAGCTCTCGACGCCTTTGAGCCTTCCCCTTAACATCTGGACTATTTGGGGGACTTTTTCCTCCTCTACTTCGCCGATGAACCTGTAGGTGAAGTGGAGGTTGTGGAGCTCAACCCACTTGCCCTCTACTTTCAGGCTCTCAATGGTGCTCCTTACCTTCTTAACTTCCTCCTGGGGAATCTGGACGAAACTGCCCACAAAGAGTCTCTTTCTCACGCCTCCTCCCGTTGGGGGATAAAATATTCTATACCAAGCAACTAAACGGAGAAGAGAAGTGAAAAAGAGAACGAAAATCGTTGCCACCTTGGGGCCGGCCTCGAGCGATAAAAAAACCCTGAGGAGGATGGTTGAGGCCGGCCTTAACGTTGTAAGGCTCAACATGTCCCACGGAACCCACGAAGAGCACCGCCGGCGGGTTGAGCTTGTAAGGAGCGTAGAGTCGGAGCTTAAAACGCCCCTGCCCATCCTTGTAGACCTGTGCGGTCCCAAGATAAGAATCGGCAAGTTGCAGAAGGAGCCCCTTTTCCTCCACAGGGGCGATACCGTTATCCTTACCACCGGGAAGCCGCAGAAGGGAAAGATTACCGTTAACTACCCCAACCTCCACAAAGAGGTGAAAAAGGGGGAGGCCATTTTGCTTGCCGACGGCGCCTTCAGGCTCAGGGTAAAGGAGGTTAGGGGGAGGGATATCGTCTGTGAAGTCCTCGTTGGAGGCCCCCTTACCTCCCACAAGGGGGTGAATTTGCCCCACTCTAAGCTTTCGGTTCCCGCCCTTACCGAGAAAGACAGGGAAGATGTGAAGTTTGCAGTTGAAGTGGGGGCAGACTTTATAGCCCTCTCTTTTGTGAGAACCGCTTCAGACGTTCTTGAGCTAAAGGAGCTTCTAAAGAGCCTTAACAGCACCGTTCCGGTTATAGCCAAAATAGAGAAGCCGGAAGCGGTAAAGAACGTAGACGAGATACTCAAGGTTGCCGACGGCCTTATGGTTGCCCGGGGAGACCTGGGTGTGGAGCTGCCCATAGAGAAGGTGCCCGTTATCCAGAAACAGCTCATACGGAAGGCCAACGAGGCCGGTAAACCCGTTATTACCGCCACTCAGATGCTCAAGTCTATGGTAGACCTTCCCGTTCCCACAAGGGCCGAAGTTACAGACGTTGCCAACGCCGTTTTAGACGGTACCGATGCCCTTATGCTCTCTGAGGAGACCGCCGTAGGGAAGTACCCGGTTAAGGTGGTTAAAACGATGGCAAAAGTGGCGAGGGAAGCGGAGAAAATTTACCCTTACAAGCGCTATATGGAGCTTCCCGCCCAAACCCTTCAAGACTCCCTTGCGAAGTCGGCCTGCAACCTCTCCCGGGAAGTAAAAGTTAAAGCCATTATCCCCTTTACCCGGAGCGGGGCAACTGCAATTGCAGTCGCCAAGTACAGGCCGCCCGTTCCCATCTACGCAGTTACACACGACAGGGAGACGTTCCGCAGGCTCAACCTTGTGTGGGGGGTAGAGCCCCTTCTCACCGTTCCGCCCGACACCACCGACAAGGTTATAGCCCAGTCTGTAGGCCTTGCCGCCTCGAGGGGAATCGTTAAGAAGGGCGACAAGGTTATAGTGCTTGCAGGTGCGCCTACGGGCGTTCCCGGAACGACCAATCTCCTCAAGGTGGTAACCGTAAATTGAAGAGGTGAACGTTGAAGAGAGCCGCCGGAGTGACCCTTTTCATCCTTTTGGCCCTTTTGATACTCTCCCTCAACACTTCGATTGATGTGAAAAAAGGCCTTATACTCCTTGCATTTGCAGCCTCCTTCTGGATATTTGAGGTCCTGCCGCTGCCGGTTACTGCCCTTTCCATTCCTGTTCTGGGGGTTCTGCTGGGCTGCGGCTCGGTTAAAGAGGCCTTTGCCTCCTTTGCCCACCCCATAATCTTCCTGTTCCTGGGCGGTTTTGCCCTTGCTGCGGCCCTTTCAAAGTTCAAGCTCGACACCTTTATAGCCTACAAGGTGGTCTCCCTCTCTAAGGGGAGCGGCGTTGCCGCCACCGTTTTGCTCTTTGCGGCTACCGCCTTTATCTCTATGTGGATAAGCAATACCTCTACCACTGCGATGATGCTCCCCCTTGCCCTGGGGATTGTAGGGGCGGCGTCCGATGAACGCCTTAAGAGCTTCGTCCTCCTGGGCGTTGCCTACTCGGCCAGCGTAGGGGGAATAGGAACCTTAGTAGGGAGTCCGCCAAACGGCATAACCGCCGCAGACCTCGGCATGGGGTTTGTAGACTGGCTCAAGTTCGGCCTGCCGACCGTTTTGGTTCTGTTCCCGCTCCTTTACCTTGTCCTCATTCTCTACTTCCGGCCACGGCTCTCCGGAGGGTTCAACGTAGAGCCGGTTGACTTCTCCTTCCGCAGGGAGCACTACTTGGTGTTTGTTGTCTTCCTTTTTGCGGTTTTGGGTTGGCTCTTCAGTAAGCCCCTTTCCCACCTGCTCGGCATCTCCAAGGGGTTCGACGCCCTTGTTGCCGTATCTGCCGTTATCCTGCTTTTCGCCTTCGGCCTTCTGAACTGGAGGGAGCTTGAAGAGGGAACCGACTGGGGTACCCTCTACCTGTTCGGAGGGGGAATAGCCCTTTCCCACTTCCTTAAAACTACCGGTGCGAGCTCCTTTATAGCCAGGGAGTTTGTGTCTCTTGTAGGCGGCTTTCCCCTCTTTTTGCTCATTCTGTCTGTTAGCCTGTTTATGATTTTCATGACGGAGCTTATGAGCAACACCGCAACTGCCGCAATTTTCGTGCCGATTCTGATATCGGCCTCGAAGGGGCTGGGAGTGTCTCCCCTCGACCTTGCTATGCCTGCCGGTATTGCCGCCTCTTGCGCCTTTATGCTGCCTGTTGCAACGCCCCCCAACGCGATAGTTTACGGCACCGGCTTTATCAGGCAGAGGGACATGCTCAGGGTGGGGCTCGCTCTGAACCTGCTCTTTGCCTTTGTTATAGCGGTTCTCGTGAGCTTCCTCGTGAGGGTTTATGGTTAGGCCACCACCGGGTTACGGTAGGTGGCCCTTACCTTAATTACCTCTTTGAGCTCTTTTATCTCTTCCGGGCTGAAGAGCTCAACTCCTTTTTCTCTCTGGAACTTTAAAACTGTGTTCAGGGCCTTCAGTGCCTCCTCGGGCGAAACTCCGGTTCCCCTCAGGAAGGAGCGAAGCTCTACAAGCTCTGCCTTAACGGCCGGAGGGAGCTTCCCGTTTTTGAGAAGCTCCTCAACCTTTTTACCGAGTTCGTTGCTGTATGCCAGTGCGTCGAGCTTAACCGAGGCGTAGTTTTCGGCTTTCGGTCCCTGAGCCTCTTCTTTGCCGCATCCGGCTAAGGCTAAGGCCGCCAGGGCCAGCAAAGCAGCTCTCCTCATGGGTCTCTCCTACTGAACGAGTTCGTCGTACCTCTTGGGCAGCAGTCCTGCGGCGTAGTAAACCTGGGCCACGGCCATTCTGTAGTTTGAGAGGGCCGCTACGTAGTTGCTCCTGGCCTGGTTCAGGGCCGTTTGGGTGTCGAGAAGCTCGGTGATGGTTGCAAGTCCGTTCTTGTAGCGGGTCTCAACGATTCTCAGCGACTCCTGAGCCGACTCTATTGCCGCCTTTGCCAGCTCAACCCTCTTTTGGGCCGAGAGGAAGTCGTAGTAGGCTTTCGACACCTCAAACGCTATTCCCTTCTTGGCCTGCTCTTGGTACTCCTTTACCTTCAGGCTGGCCAGTTTGCTCTTGCGGAGCTTGTAGAACTTTGCTCCGCCGTTAAACAGGTTTATGGTTGCCTGAAAGCCCACCATCCAGCTGGAGTTCTCCTTGTCCCAGGGAACTTTGCTGTCTGCGGCGAACACCTCTCCGAAGGCTCCTATGTGGGGGAGGAACTCTGCCTTCGCCAGTTTCTCAAGGTCCTTGGTCTGCTGGTAGCGGACTTGGAGCTCTTTAAGCTCGGGCCTGTTTTTCAGAGCCTCTTCTATAAGGCTGTTGAGGTTGAAGCTGTAGGGTCTGTAGGTGAGGTCACCCTCTACCGTTATCTCGCTGTTGGGGTAAAGGCCCATCGCAACGTTGAGGGCCCTGAGGGCAACCTGGTAGGCGCTCTGGGCCTTAACGAGGTTCTCCCTCATCTGCTCAAGGTAGACTTTAGCTCTCAGAACGTCCGACTTTAAACCTACGCCCGCCTTGTAAACCGTTTCTGCGTCTTTCAGGTGGCGCTCTGCGTCTCTGACGGCAAGTTGAGCGGTCTCGACAAAGGCCTTGGCCGTGAGAACGCCGTAGTAGGCCTTCACCACGTCGAGTATGACCCTGTTTTCGTCCCTCTTGAGCCGCTCTTTCGCCGCCTTTACCTCTTTTTTTGTAAGGTCAACGGCGGTTCTTATCTTGCCGCCCATCCATATGGGAACTTCAACCTTCAGGCCCGTTTTGAAGAGCTGCGACTTCCCGGGGTCGTTAAAGTCGGTGTTGTACATGTCGAGCTTTTTGACTTCCATTCGGTTCATTATTGCGTAGGGCGGATCGGTTGTTTTGTTGTAGTTGGTGAACAGCTCAACTTTGGGGAGCAGGTGGGCCTTTGCGGCCTTGTAGTCGTACTGCTTCTCTTTAACCTCTATCTTCTGGGCCTTGAGCTGGTTGTTCCGCTCAAGGGCCGTTTTTACGGCCTCGTCTAAGGTTATGCCGTAGGCGTTTCCTGCCACCAGCAGGGAGAGGAGCGCTATTTTCAGTCTCATCAGGGGTTCCCCACTTAATCGGAGTATTGCGATTAATTTATACTTTTAAGGGGATTGAGATGTCAAGGAGGGGAAGCTCCCCGGAGGGAGCCTCTAACCGACCTTAACGGGCACTATGTTCCTGTGGAGTCCCAGCTTCTTGGGCTCTATGCCCAGGGCAAGGCCCACAAGCTGCGGGAGGTGTAAAACGGGGATTTGGAAGCTCTCTCCTATCGTCTTCAGTGCCCTCGACTGGTTGGCATCGAGGTTCATGTGGCACAGCGGACACGGCGTAACAACGCAGTCTGCACCGTTCTCCTTTGCGTCTTTGAGGTTGAGGCCGGTGAGAACCATTGAGCCGGTTGGGTTCGGCCAGAAGGCGTGGAAGCCGCAGCACTTTAGCCGCCTTTCGCCTACCGCCGGCTCGGCGCCTATGGCCCTTATTATCCGCTCGAGCGACTGGGGGTTCTCGGAGGGTTCAAACCCCAGAATTTCGTAGGGCCTTACCGTGTGGCAGCCGTAGTAGGGGTAAACCTTCAGGCCCGTTAGGGGCTTTTTCACCCTCTCCTTAAGGCCCTCTTCGCCAAGCTCTTCAAGGAGAACCCAGTGGAAGTGTTTGACCTCTACGTTCCCTTTGTATTCAAGGCCCGCTTCGGCCAGAATCTCATTAACTTTGCTTTTAAGCTCTTCGTCGTTGTCGAGGAGGTACTTGGTCCTCCTCAGAACAAGCAGGCAGGTGCTGCACACGGTTACTACAGTGTTAAACCCTTCCCGCTCTGCGTATGCAAGGTTCCTTGCGTTAACTGCAAGGTCAAGGGCCTCTTTTATCTCCTCGAGCACTCCGGCGCCGCAGCAGCTGAACTGGGGAAGCTCGGTGAGCTTGAGCTCAAGCTCTTCCGCAACGGCAACCGTAGACTCGTAGAGCTCTTTGGAAGCTCCCTTTGCCGCACATCCGGGGTAAAAAGCAAACTCAGCCATTACTCAACCTCCATAGCTGCTTTCATCACCTTAACCAGCGTTTCGTGCTCCGCAATCGGCCTCATAATGGGGGAGTGGGCTTTACCCTTGAGAATCATCCTTATACCTATGGGCAGGTTCTCAAGGATGCCCTTAATGCCCTTAGACCTGAGGGGTAGGAGCACCTCGTTGAGCATTCCCGACTCGAGCAGCGACTTGTAGAAGGCCATAACGTGACGGGCTCCCGGGTTGTCCTTCATGCCGGCCTCTATGGAGAGCCCTCTCAGCTTCATGATTCCGTCTACCGGGCCCACGTGCTTCGGACACACGTCGGCACACATCTGGCACCTTACGCAGTTCCACATATCGTAGGCAAAGCCTATCTTCGCCCTCTCCTTCTTCAGGGCGTCTCTGGGGTCTACGGCAAACCTGTAAACCCGGGCAAGGGGGAACGGCCCTCCGTAGTTGTCGTCGAGCTCTACCATCGGGCACGCCGAGTAGCAGGAGGTACACAGGATACAGTCTGTGAACTTGTCGAATTTTTTAAGCTCTTCCGGGTACACCTTGCTCTCTTCGTCGGGGGTCGGCGGAACTACCTCGGGGTCAGGGATGAGGTAGGGCTTCATAGCCTTCATCTTCTCTATTGAGGGAGTCCAGTCCACTATGAGGTCCCTTATTACCTCCATGTTGCCAATCGGCTCTATGGTGAGTGTGTCAGTCTGGAACTTGTCCAGCTCGTTGAACACCTGGGTTTTACAGGCCAGCTTGGGAAATCCGTTTACCCTAACGGCACATGAGCCGCATATAGCACTGCGGCAGAATGCCCTGAAGGCCAGGGTCGGGTCTAAGGTGTCTTTTATCGTCTGGAGAACCTCTAATACGGTCATTCCCTTGTAAACGGTGACTTTGAACTCCTGGTAGTAGGGCTCTTTGTCTTTTTTGGGGTTGAACCGTTTTATCCTGAATGTGACTTCTCTCTTTTCCATGGCTCCTCCTTAGTACTTACGCTCCTCCGGTTGCCACTTGGTAATCGTTACCGGCTTCCAGGAGAGCTTCAGCTCCCCGTCTTCGCCTCTTACGATAACCGAGTGTTTCAGGAACTTCTCGTCGTCCCTCTTCGGATAGTCGAGCCTGTAGTGGGCACCGCGGCTCTCCTTCCTCTCTAATGCTCCCAGAACTATCGTTTCTGCCACTTCAACCATGTTCAGGAACTCCAGGGTTTGCTGCAGGTTCGTGTTGAAGGTGGACTCTCCGTCCTCTACCTTCAGCTTCTTTGCCCTCTCCTTTATCTGACGAACCTTTTCGAGGGCTTCTCTGAGCCCCTTTTCCTCCCGGAATATCCCTGCGCCTGCGCTCATTGCGTCGCTCAGCTCGTTCCTCAGCTTGTAGAGCTTCTCGCTCCCGTCGCCGTTGAACAGCGCTTTTATCCGCTCTTCTTCTCTCTTTACCGCCCCCTCGGGGAACGGAACCTGGCTAACCTCGGGGACGAACTCTGCGGCGTCTTCGCCGGCGATTTTCCCGAAAACGACTATGTCCAGCAGGGAGTTCCCCCCGAGCCTGTTTGCGCCGTGAACCGATACGCAGCCGCACTCCCCTATGGCGTAGAGACCCTTTATGAGAGTTCTGCCGTAGATGTCGGTGTCTATGCCGCCCATGGAGTAGTGGGCCGTAGGCCTTATGGGTATAGGCTCCTCTATCGGGTCTACGCCTTCAAAGTCGATTGCGAGCTCCCTTATCTGGGGAAGCCTTTCGAGGATTTTCTTCCTGCCCAGGTGTCTTAGGTCGAGGTAGACGAACTTGTTCCCTTCCTCATCCTCAAAGCCGCGCCCTTCCATTATTTCCGTCTCTATCGCCCTGGAGACCAGGTCCCTTGGTGCGAGCTCCATCTTTTCTGGGGCGTAACGCTTCATGAAGCGTTCACCTTTGTTGTTTATCAGGTATCCCCCTTCTCCGCGGGCCCCTTCCGTTACGAGGATTCCGGTTCTCCTGAGTCCGGTCGGGTGAAACTGGACGAACTCCATGTCCTTCAGGGGAACGCCCGCCCTTAGGGCCATTGCCGGGCCGTCGCCGGTGTTGCCGAGGGCGTTAGAGGTTCTCTTCCAGTAGATTCTTGCGTGCCCGCCTGTTGCGAGGATTACCGCCTTTGCCTGGATGCCCTCTACCTTGCCGGTTTTAAGGTCCATTGCCACAAGTCCGGCAATCCTCTCTCCGTTGTGAACCAGCGAAAGTGCGAACCACTCATCGAGGAAGGTGACGCCGTTCCTTATGCACTGCTCGTATAGGGTTTGGAGCATAACGTGGCCGGTTTTGTCTGCCGCGTAGCAGGTTCTGGGGAAGGAAGCTCCTCCGAAGGGCCTCTGGGCTATCCTGCCGTCTGGGAGCCTTGAGAAGGGAAGTCCCATATGCTCCATTTCCCGGATTATCCTCGGTGCCGTTTGGCACATCAGCTCTACTGCGTCTTGGTCGGCCAGGTAGTCGCTCCCTTTAACGGTGTCGTAAGCGTGTTTCTCTGGGCTGTCGGGGGCTACGTTCCCCAAGGCGGCGTTGATTCCGCCCTGTGCTGCGCCTGTGTGGGAGCGTGTAGGGAAGACTTTACTGATTACCGCTACTTTGAGTCCTTTGCTTTTACTTGTTTCAAGGGCGGCGTAGAGCCCTCCACCCCCTGCACCTACGATTACTATGTCGTATTGAAGCATTGCGCCTCCGGTGGGTAGAGTTTTGTTGTTAGTTACGATTTTATGTTACTTTGTAAGACGAAGGGTTAAAAGGGTTTTGTGACCGTTTCTTTTTTAAGTTGTAAAAATTTTGTAAAATTTTAAATCCCTTGACCTATTTATATGATTCAGATAATCCTATGTTAGGAGGATTTAATGCTTGAATACGACATCGTAATAGTCGGTGGTGGCGGTGCCGGCCTTTACGCGGCCCTTTGGGCTGCCGAGAACACCATTTTAAAAGTTGCGGTTATGACCAAAGTCTACCCCACCCGTTCCCACACGGGGGCTGCCGAGGGGGGAATAAACGCCGTTCTCACCCACTCTGTAGGGGATAGCCCGGAAGCTCACGCCTACGATACCGTTAAGGGGAGTGACTTCCTTGCCGACCAGGATGCAGTTGACATAATGTGCAAAATGGGGGCTGCCGTAATCTACGACATAGCCCACAGGGGAGTTCCCTTCTCCCGCAGGCCCGACGGTAGAATTGCCCAGAGACCTTTTGGGGGTGCGTCTTTCCCCAGAACCTGTTACGCCGCCGATAAAACGGGCTTCTACATACTTCAAACCCTCTACGAGCAGTGCCTTAAAAACAACGTTACTTTTCTGAACGAGTGGTTTCTCCTCTCCATAATCCACAACGGCGAAAAGGTTGAGGGGCTTACCGCCTGGGATATAAGGAACGGCGGCGTTCACCTCATAAAAACCAAGGCCGTTATCCTTGCAACCGGCGGACACGCAAGGGTTTACTGGAATAGGACCTCTAACGCCCTCGGTAACACCGGCGACGGAACCGCCGCAGTTTTAAGGGCGGGGCTGCCTCTGAAGGATATGGAGTTTATCCAGTTTCACCCTACGGGCCTTGCAAAAACGGGAATTCTCGTAACGGAGGGTGCCCGGGGCGAGGGCGGCTACCTGCGAAACAGGGACGGCGAGCGCTTTATGAAGCGCTACGCTCCCGAGAAAATGGAGCTTGCCCCCAGGGACATAGTTGCACGGGCCATTCAGACGGAAATAGACGAAGGCAGGGGTTGTGGCCCCAACGGAGACTACATCTGCCTCGACCTTACCCACCTGGGGGAGGAGAAGATTAACGAGCGGCTGCCCCAAACGAGGGAGCACGCAATTTTATACGAGGGTGTAGACCCGGTTAAGGAGCCGATTCCCATTGCTCCTACCGCCCACTACTCTATGGGCGGCATAGATACCGATAAGCTCGGCAGAACCCCTATAAAGGGGCTCTTTGCCGCCGGAGAGTGTGCCTGTGTATCGGTTCACGGTGCAAACAGGCTCGGAGGGAACTCCCTGCTTGACGTTCTCGTTTACGGCAGGCTCACCGCCCTTGAGGCAGTTAAGTACGCCGACGAAGCCCCCGAGACTAACCCCTCTATGGCGAAGCAGAAGGACGACGAGAGGAGAATCCTTGAGCTTATGGAGGCCGACGGTAAGGAGAGTATGCCTCAGCTCCGCAGGGAGCTCGGAAACGTTATGATGCGCCACTTCGGCGTTTTCAGGGAAGAGACTTCTATGAAGGAAGGCCTTGAGAAGCTCAGGGAGATTAAGGAGAGGGCCAAGCACGTTAAGGTTTACGATACCGGAAAGCGCTTCAACACCGACCTTGTATCGGTCCTTGAGTTTTTAAACCTCGTTGAGCTGGCTCCTACAATTGCAGTTCCCGCAATTGAGCGCCGTGAGAGCAGGGGCTCCCACGCGAGGAAGGACTACCCCAAGAGGGACGATAAGAACTTCCTTAAGCACTCGGTTGTAAGGCTGAAAGATGACGGAGAGCTTGAGCTTTCCTGGAAGCCTGTTGTGATTACCAAGTTCCCGCCGGAGGAGCGTAAGTATTAAGGAGGAATGTGCCATGGAGACCGTAACTCTTCAGGTTTTCAGATACGACCCCGATAAGGACCAAACGCCCTACTACAAGGAGTACGAGGTTCCCGTTGAGGGAACGCTTCTCAATGCACTCCTCTACATTAAGGATAACTTGGACCCGACCCTCGCCTTCAGGGCTTTCTGCAGGAGTGAGGTTTGCGGTTCCTGTTCTGTGAGGGTTAACGGTAAAACGAAGCTCGCCTGCAAAACCCCTATGAGGGAGCTGGTAGATACTTGGAAAGGAAGGCCTTTAAGGATAGACCCTCTGAACCATATGGCCGTTATAAAGGACCTGGTTGTTGATATCGACAGGCCGATAGAGAAGATGAAGACCTTGATTCCCTGGCTGGTTCCCGACCCCCGCGTTGTCCCCACCGACCCGATGCACGAGAGCATTATCTACCCGGAGGAGATGGAGGCCTACAAAGACCAGATTCACTGTATGCTCTGCTTCTCCTGCTATTCGGCGTGTGAGGCGGTTGAGGATAACGAGCGTTACAGGGGGCCTTTTGCCTTCTCCAGGGCCTACAGGTTCCAGGTGGACAGGCGAGACATAGAGACCGCTAAGGAGAAGCGTATCCGCTATGCGGTTTCCGGCGGGCTGTGGAGCTGTGTTCAGTGCCAGAAGTGTCTTTACGTTTGTCCTAAGGGAGTTAAGCCGGCAGAGGATATCCAGAACCTCAGGGGGCAGGCGGTTAAGAGAGGCTTTACCGATAAGCCCGGAGCCAAGAAGCTTAAGCACTTTGTCGACTGGATTTACGCAACCGGTCAGATTAACAGGCTCTACTTACCCGAGGAGGTTTACGGCAACAAGGAGGCAAGGGAGAAGCTTACAAAGGCCTACGAGGAGATGGGCGTTGAGGTTTGGGAGGTTCCAAAACCTGTTAAGAGCCTTATGAAGTTCAGGGATATTTACCTCGAAATCCTCTCTAAGGAGGATAAGGCCCTTGAGCTCGACTACTCCCACGTTAGGAAGATAGACCGGATGGTGAGTGAGATTTTCAAGGCGGACATCTGCACCATCATAGACAAGGCGCACCAGGAGGGTAAGAGCAGCAGGGGGCTTATAGCTAAACTGAAAGGGTTGTTCGGAGGTAACGATGGTTAAGGTAGGCTTCTACCAGGGCTGCTGTTTTCAGGGGCAGGACGCCCACATGTTCGAGACTATGAAGGAGACTTTTAAGAGGCTCGATGTTGAGCTTGAGCTCCTTGAGGAGACCACCTGCTGTGGCGGGAACACGATAGATGAGGAGAACCGGAAGCTCTCTTATGCCATAAACGCCAGGAACATAGCCCTTGCCGAGGCTAAGGGGTTGGACCTGTTGGTCTCCTGTAACACCTGCTACATGGTTATAGCTAAGGCCAAAAGGGCCATGGATACGAACAAGAAGCTGAGGGAGGAGATAAACGCCCTGTTGAAAGAGGAGGGACTTGAGTATAGGGGGACCGCTCGGGTTTACCACCTCTTGGACTTCTTCAGGGACGTTGTAGGTTACGACAGGATAAGGAAGGCGGTTAAAAGGCCCTTGAAAGGTTGGAAGGTGGCGGCTTACTACGGTTGTCACGTTTTATACCCAAAGGATATAGCCGTCGACAACAGCGATAACCCTTCTTCCCTTCAGGAAATCCTTAAAGCCCTCGGGGCCGAAGTTGTAGACGACTACGAGCACAGGGATGCCTGTTGCGGCTACCACTCCTTCTTTACCGATAAGAGTATGACCTTGAAGAAGCTCAACAGGATTCTGGGGAGCGTTAAAAAGACCGGGGCCGATGTTGTTGCAACTCCGTGTCCGCTCTGCTTTAAGTCCTTTGATATCTACCAGCTGAATATGGAAAAGCCTCCCATGGTTCCTTCCTCTTTTCTTCCGGAGTTGATGGCTTACGCTTTCGGTATAGATAAGGAGGAATCGGGGCTTGCCCACCACCTTGTGAAGGTTGATAAGGCGAAGTAGGTGGATTTAGCCGTTGCTTTCTTCTATAAAAAGAGCAATAGGTACGGGTTTAACGCTTTAGCCGGTGCGTTGGAGTCACGGCGGGAGCAAGAGCTTCACGAGCTCCCGCTTTTCTTTTTTAGAACCGAAGAGGAGCTTCTTTCCGGCGTAAAGGAGCTATCTGAAAAGCACTCTAAGGTTGTTGTTGCGCTCTCTTTTTTCACCACCCAGGTGTGGGACGTAGAGCCCCTTGTTGCCTCCTTGAGGGCCACTGCGAGGGCCACTGCTTCCAACTTGTTCTTGGTTGCCGGCGGGCCTCACCCTATCGGAATGCCGAAAAAAACCCTCTCTATGGGGTTTGACGCGGTCTGCTACGGTGAGGGAGAGGAGACCTTCCCCGAGCTTCTCCTGGCCCTTCTACGGGAGAAAGAGCTTTTGAGCGTAAAGGGGCTGTGGCTCTCAACTCCTAACGGTCCGGTATTTACCGGGAGAAGGAGGCCGGTGGAGCTCGGCCGCTACCTGCCTGTATCCTTTAAGTACAGGAAGTTTGGCCCGATAGAGATATCCCGGGGCTGCCCTTACGTGTGCTACTACTGCCAAACACCCTTTATGTTCGGGGCCCGCCAGAGGCACAGGCCCCTTGAACAGGTTGTTGAGGTTATCTCCCGTATGAGGGAGTTCGGCCTTAAGGACTTCCGCTTTATTACGCCTAATGCCTTTAGCTACGGCTCCGAAGACGGCAAGTCGGTTAACCTTGAGGCCCTGAGGGAGTTCCTGGCCGAGACCAAGCGGGCGGCCGGCCCCGGCGGGCGCATTTTCCTCGGCTCCTTCCCCTCGGAGGTGCGCCCCGAGCACGTTACCGAAGAGACGGTTTCCCTCGTTAAGGAGTTTGCAAGTAACGACAACTTGGTGATAGGCGCCCAGTCGGGCAGCGACAGGGTTTTAAAGCTGTGCCACAGGGGGCACACGGTTGAAGACGTTGTAAGGGCCGTAAAGATAACGGTTAAGGCGGGCCTTAAGGCAAACGTAGATTTTATCTTCGGCCTTCCCGGAGAGACCGAAGAGGACGTTCTTGAAACGGTTAAGGTGATGAGGGAGCTGGTGAAGCTCGGGGCGCGGGTTCACGCCCACACTTTCATGCCGCTGCCCCAGACCCCTTTTGCCGGTAAGCCCGCCGGTAAGGTTCACAGGAAGATGGAGAAGCTCATCAGGGAGCTTCTGCCCAGCGGCGTTATCTTCGGTAACTGGAGGGAGCAGGAGCTCCTTGCACAGAAGATAGAGCGCTACCTGCGCCGGTAACTGCACAGGTTACGCAGCGGGCAGCGCTCACACTCGGGCTTTCGGGCCTTGCACACCCTTCTTCCCAGCCGTATAAGGTTGTAGTGGAGCTCCCTGTTGAACCGGGCCGAGAAGTGTTTCTCGAAGAAGCGGGAGATTTCCTCGGTGCTCCACCCTTTCGGGAAAATTCCCAGCCTGCTCAAAACCTTCTTACAGTGGGTATCTATGGGAAAGGTGTTCTTTCCGAAGCCGAAGGTGAGTATCACCCTTGCGGTTTTTGGGCCTATGTAGGGAAGTTCCGTTAAGAGCTTTATCCCTTCCTCGGGGGGAAGCTCCCTTAGCTTCTCCTCCAGCCGAGGCCACCGCGAAACGAGCTCCCTCAGGGCCCTCTCCTTCTGTTTGAACATGCCGCACGGCCTTATGGCCTCTACGAGCTCGTCTGTTGTAAGCTGCGGAATCTCAAGGAGCTTCCCTCCCGTTGCCCTCTTCAGCCTTTCAAGGCAGCGGGAGGCGTTGAGGTCTGTGGTGTTCTGGCTTAAAACTGTGAAAACGGCCTGCTCAAGGGGAGTTCTGTTTGGCCTGTGGGGCTCGGGGAACAGCTCTTTTAACCTTTTGTGTATCTCTTTGGCCTTTTCAATAAGCTCTTTCACTTTAAGAACCCCGCAAGCCTCAGGGCCAGCTCGAGGTCTTTCTGAAACTCCGGCTCCCCCCTTCTGTTCCTCAGCAGGTAGGCAGGGTGGAAGGTGGGGATAACGGTCACCTCTACGCCGCCTATTGTCGTTTTGTGCTCCTTGCCCCTTATCCGCGAAATCGGAGTTCTTTCCGGCAGGTTGAGGATTGTCCGGGCCGCAAATGCTCCCAGGCAGAGTATCACCTTGGGCGAAATGAGCTCTATCTGTTTTTCAAGGAACGGGTAGCACGCCTCAATCTCGTCGGGTGCCGGGTCTCGGTTGTTCGGAGGCCGGCACTTCAAAACGTTTGTAATGTATATCTGGTCGCGGGTTACACCGTAGAGGTTCAAGAACTTGGAGAGCAGCTGGCCGGCCCTTCCTACGAACGGCCTTCCCTGGAGGTCTTCCTGCTCTCCGGGAGCTTCCCCTACGAACATCAGGTTTGTTTGAGGGTCCCCTTCGCCGAAAACAACGTTGTGCCTTGTTTTGCACAGGCGGCACTTACAGCACTTCTGAGCCTCCTCTTTCACCTTCTCAAGCTCTTCTATCGGGTCGAACGCTCTTTCCACAACACCCTCCGGCAGCCTTACCTCTTTAAAACCCATAAGCTCAAGGAACTTTATCGCCCTTTTCAGCTCCTCTACTGGAGAACTTCCCTCCTCAGGAGTCCGTCGTAAATCCACTTCGTTCCCCCTTCAAGGTAGACCCTGCTGAGCTTCGGGTCGAAGTGAACCTTCAGCCTCTCTCCGCTTCTCACCTCCACCTCAACCGGAGAGGAGAGCTTGAACACCTTTGCCGCAATCAGCGCCGAGGCCACAGAGCCCGTTCCGCAGGCAAGGGTTTCGTCTTCAACGCCCCTTTCGTAAGTTCTCACCACGATTCTATCAAGGCGGACTTCCACAAAGTTAACGTTGGTTCCGGCAGGTGCAAACAGGGGGTGGAACCTCACCTTTCTCCCTATCTCTTTAACGTTTACCGCGTCTGCCCTCTCTACGAAGATAACTGCGTGGGGAACTCCGGTGTTTATGAAGTGAACGGTTAGTCCGTCTACCTTCAGGTTCAGGGCCAGCTCCCGGGGCTTTGTAAGTCCCACCTTCACTATGGGACCGTATACGAAGGCCTCCACTACTCCCGCAAGGGTTTCAACCCTCATCTCGTTGGGGGCAAGCCCCTCTTCGTATACAAACCGGGCAAAGCAGCGCATTCCGTTGCCGCACATCTCGGCCGTTGAGCCGTCGGCGTTGTAGAACCGCCAGCTCAGGTCGGCAACGGTTGAGTCCTCTACTAGGATGAGGCCGTCGGCTCCTACGCCGGTTCTCCGGGAGCAGATTCTCTTTACGGCCTCTTTAACCGGCAGGGTTCCCCTGAACCTGTCGAACTCCCCTGCAAGGTTGTTGATGATTACAAAGTCGTTCCCGGTTCCCTGGAGCTTGGCGAACTTGAGCTTCATTTCTTCCCGTGCACCTCCTCCCACACTTTGGGTAGCAGGAACCTGCGGAGCTTTCCTATGCGGGTGCGGGGAAGCTCCTCGTCTACTATGGCAAACTCTTTAACCTTCTTGTAGGGCTGAAGGTGTCGGGTGCAGCGGTTAATCTCCCGCTTTATGAACTCCTTTATCTCCTTAATCCCCTCTTCCATCAGGAGCTCAAAGTCGGGCCTTACTATCGCCTTGAGCTTGCCCTCGTGGTAGAAAACCCCCACTTCCAGTATATAGGGGCTTTTGAGAATCTCTATCTCGATATCCTCGGGGTACACGTTCTTGCCGTTGTCGAGGACTATTACCTCTTTGGCCCTTCCCGTTATGTGGATGAAGCCCTCTTCGTCTATGTAGCCCAGGTCTCCCGTGTGGAACCACCCTTCCTTTATCACCTTCGCCGTTTCCTCGGGCTTGTTGTAGTAGCCCTTCATAACGTTGGGGCCCCTTACAACTATCTCGCCCTTCTCGCTGATTTTCACCTCTACCTGGTCTACCGGCAGTCCTGCGGAGCCGATTTTCTTCCTGTTGGGCCTGTTAACCGATATGAGGGGAGAGGTTTCGGTTAGCCCGTAGCCTTCAAGAACGTTAAATCCCATGGCCTCAAAGTCTCTCCACACCTCCTCACTCAGCTTGGCTCCGCCGCTTATCATGAACCTCAGGTGTTTGCCTACCTTTTCGTGGACCTGTTTGAAGAACTGCTTTTTCACCTTCCGGGGAGCTCCCTTCCTGAAGAGCTTCAGGGCCCCTTCAACCATCCTTCTCTTTAAGGGCGGGAGTTTCTTTATTTCTGCCATTATGTTGTGGTGGATAACGTGGTAGAGCTTCGGAACCCCCACCATTATCGTTATCTGCTGCTCGTTCATTGTGGAGAGTATATCGGCCGGTGTGAGCTTCTCTATGAAAACGAGCGGCAGCCCCAAGGCCATCGGCAGCAGGGCCGTTGCCATTAGGGGGTAGGTATGGTGGAATGGCAGGATTGCTATGAAGCGGTCGCTTTCGTTTAAAAAGCCCAGCTTCTCTACGGCCTTAACGTTGTGGTCCAGGTTAGACAGCGAGAGCATAACCCCTTTGGGGTTGCCCGTTGTTCCCGAGGTGTAGAGGATAACCGCCACGTCTTCGGGGTTTCTCTCTTTAAACTCTAACTGGCCGTTTTCCCTCAGTAGGTTTAGTGAGTCAACGTTTATTATTCTCGCCGAGTAGCCGAGCTTCTCTATTGCCTTCTTGGCCTTTTCGTAGTTCTGGTTACTCGTTACAACCACCCTCGGCTGGGAGTCTTTCAGTATGTTGAAGAGCTCCCGCTCCGAAAGCAGGTAGTCTACCGGAACCGCTATTCCGCCGCCGAACAAAACGGCGTAGAGTGCCCCTATCCACTCCGGGCGGTTCTCCATGAAAATCACCACCCTGTCTTGGGGGGAGAGCTGAAGCTCCCTCTGGAGGTTTGCAACCATGCTTCCCAGCTGGGAGAAGTTGAGGGAGTAGTACTTGCCTCCCTTCTTCCCCACCAGAATCTCTTTGTCTTCCCGCTCCCTGATGTTCTCAAACACCCTGTCCAGGAAGTTCCCCATGGCTACCCCTAAATGAGGTCTATTATGTCGTCTACGCTCTTACGCCTCTCCTCGATAACCCTGTAGAGCTCCCTCGCCTCCTTCTTGGAGACGTTCTTGCCGGAGGGGACCTTTAAAACCTCCACCTTCAGGTAGCGGGTTACTGTGTCTATCTCTATAAGGTCGCCCTCTTTTACTTCCCGCGAAGGTTTTGCAGGCTGGCCGTTAATCCTTACCACCCTGTTGTCGCACAGCTCCTTGGCCAGACTCCTCCTCTTTACTATCCGTGCCAGCTTCAGAAACTGGTCCAGCCTCACCCTTTCTCCTCTTTCGCTTTATGGTTGTGGGCAGTGCAAAGAGCTTCATTATCAGCGACAGGAAACCGGCCGTTAAAAAGCCCGCAAGGAACGAGAAGACTATAACCACGAAGAGCTTTGTGTGGAAAACACCTACGAAGGGAATCGTTACGTTAACGTCTTGAAAGTTCTGGAGGGCAAACAGCGTCACCCCGCCGACTATCAGGGTAACGATGATGGCGTATACGTTCTGTTTCAGCGTCATCTTACCGCTCTAAAAGGTTAAGTAGAGGGCGGTTATGCCTATTACCATAAGGCCTAAAACGAGCGTAACGGCGTTTAGCACCATGGAGACTGTGTGGAGTTTCAGGAACTTATCGTAGTAGCTTTTGTCGTTCGTTCTGTAGAAGGAGGCCTTTAAAAGGCCCGCTTTCGGCACTATAAAGAGGCCGTTTGCAAAGTTCAGCAGGTTCATTAAGAGCAAAAGGGCAAGGTTCAGCCACGAAACTGCGTTTAAGTTGCCCTTTGTAAGCAGGTAAAACGATACCAAAGCGGCGGCTCCGAACAGGTATCCCAGTCCGAAGTACTTGGGGAACACGCTGCCGGTGTACTTTCCCGCCTCCTCTTTTTTTAGAACCTTGAAGGCCATGGGGGCACCTACAACCGTGAAGAAGAAGAGGGAGCCTACCCACAGCGATACTGAGTAGAGGTAGAGCGATTTTAACAGAAAGTACATACGGAAAACTCCCTAAGCTTTTGAGAAATCTCGGGGGAATTTTACCATAGGCGGTTTAAAGGTCTGTCCATTTAAGGGTTATAACGTCTACGGGGCAGTTTTCAACGCACAGTCCGCACCCGTTACAGGCTTCGGGTTTCATAACTACGGCCTTATTTCCGCTCATTTCAAAGACGCCTGTCGGGCACACATCTACGCATATTTCACACCCTATACACCTTTCCTGGTCTATGTAGGGGATAACTTTCACTTTATCCTCATTTTAAACGCCTTAACCGTGTTGAAAAGGAGCATTGTTATGGTCATGGGGCCTACCCCTCCGGGAACCGGAGTTATGGCAGCCGCTTTCTCTTTAACTTTTTCAAAATCTACATCTCCTACTATCTTACCATTAACCCGGCTTATGCCTATGTCGATTACAACGGCTCCCTCCTTGACCATATCCGCCTTTATAAGGTGGGGAACGCCGGTTGCCACGCAGAGTATATCGGCCTGTCGGGTATAGGCCGCAAGGTCTTTTGTGTATACGTGGCAGACCGAAACTGTGGCGTTTGCGTTAAGGAGCATATTTGCAAGGGGTTTGCCCACTATGTTGCTGTGGCCCACCATAACGGCGTTTTTGCCCTGAAGCTCTATGTTGTACTCCTCAAAGAACTTCATAACACCCGCCGGCGTGCAGGGCATTAGTCCTTCGTCGTAGAGGCCCAGCATACACTTTCCGGCGTTTACCGGGTGGAAGCCGTCAACGTCTTTCTCGGGCGAGATGTAGTTGAGAACTTCCCTGCACGAAAGGTGCTCCGGCAGCGGTAGCTGGACTATTATGCCGTCTACCGTCTCGTCTTCGTTGAGCTTAAAAACCCTCTCGTTGAGCTCTTCCTGTGTAACCGTTTCGGGGAGTTTAAGAACCACGGAGTTTATACCCACCTTCTGGCACGCCTTCTCCTTGTTCCTCACGTATATCTCGCTTGCCGGGTTGTTGCCCACCAGGACAACCGCAAGGGTGGGAGCCCTGCCGAACCGCTCCTTTAGGGCTTCAACTTCCTCCTTTATCTGGGCCCTTATCTTCTCGGAAAGCGCCTTACCGTCCAGTATAACTGCCATCTTCTCTCCTCTCGTAGAGCTTGTAGATTCTCTCAAAGGAGGTTATCTGCTTGAGCTGAGGGTCGTATTCAAACACAACGCCGCACAGCTGAATGAGCTTCGGCTTTTCGGGGACCTTAAAGCGGACCGGCAGCTGCTTAACGAACCTTTCGACCCCCTCTGCCGGCTCCATCCCTATTACCGAGTCTGTTGCGCCGCACATCCCTAAGTCGGTTATGTAGAGTGTTCCTTTAGGCAGCAGCCTCAGGTCGGCCGTCTGAACGTGGGTGTGGGTTCCGTAAACGGCCGTTGCCCTGCCGTCTGCGTAGAACCCGAAGGCCTGCTTCTCGGAGGAAGCTTCCCCGTGGAAGTCAACTATTACAAGGTCTGCCTCGTTCTCCTCTACCACTTTGTCGAACACTTTGAAGGGGTTGTCCAGGCACTCCATAAACACCCGGCCCATCAGGTTAACAACCAGAACTTTCAGCCCTTTAACCTCTACGGTTATGAACCCTTTGCCGGGCGTGCCCTCGGGGTAGTTGGCCGGCCTTAAAATGGGGTAGTTGTCTATGAACTGGAAAATCTCCTTCTTGTCGAAGGTGTGGTTACCTCCCGTTATAACGTCTACGCCGTAGGAGAGGAGGGCTTTGGTTATCTTCTCGGTGAGCCCGAAGCCTCCGGCGGCGTTCTCGCCGTTCGCTATGCAGAGGTCTATCTCCTTTCCGTGCTCCTGAAGCCACAGGTGGAGGGCCCTCCTTCCGGGCCTGCCTACAACGTCCCCTATAAGGGCTACTCTCACAGGACCTCCAGCTCCTTTGCCAGTTTTTCCGCCTGCTCTTTTAGGTGTAGCGGTGAGTCTGTGTTGCATATGAGGTAATGGGCGTATTTTAACTTTTCCCCGTAGGGAAGCTGAAGGGAATCTCTCCTTAGGGCCTCTGCTATCCCGAACTTCCGGGCTGCCCTCAGGATTCTCTGACCCCTGTAGGCGAACACAACGGCCACCTTGTCGAAGTGCTCCTGCCAGCCGTACTCCACCATTACTGCCGCTTCAACCACCGCCAAGGGGTGTTTTGAGCCTATCTGGGCTATCCTTTCCAGTATTAGGGGGTGGGTTATGGAGGTGAGGAGCTTCAGCTTCTCGGGCTCTCTGAATACCAGGTCGGCAAGCTTTTTGGTGGATATCTCGCCGTCGGGCCTGAGTATCTGCTTGCCGAAGGCTTCAACTACGGGCCCGTGGGCCGGGGCGTTTTTCTTCAGGAGCTCTTTGCCTATGTCGTCTGCGCTGTAAACGGGAAGGCCGAAGCTCTTTAAGAAGGCACAGAAAGTGGACTTTCCCGCCCCTATGTTACCCGTTACCCCCAGTAGCAATGCTTCCCTCCTTTTTCTCCAGGAAGCTCTCGAATATTGGAACTGCCATTACCGCAACTGGAACCGCTATCACGATGCCGAGGAAGCCTCCGGCGTAGCCTCCTACGAAGGTTGCAAGGAGAATCAGTATCGGGTTTATTCCGGTTGTTCTGCTCATAACCAGCGGGTAAATCAGGTTCTCGAGCCCCACTTCAGTGAGGAAAACGATTAAAACCCCTATAACGGCGCTCCAGGTTCCGTTGTCGAAGGCCGCAAGCAGGAGCGACGGTATGAGGCCCGAGAAGAAGCCGACGTAGGGAATCATGTTTAAAACGCCTGCAATGAACCCTATGAGGAGCGCGTACTTTATCTTTACAAGCCACAGCCCTACGCTTAGGTAGACCCCTACGAAAACCGCAACGGCCACCTGCCCCAGCAGGTAGCTCGACAGGGAGGAGTGGACCTTGTCTATCAGGGCCTTAAGCTCGGCCTGTATCCTCTTGGGGGCCGTTTTTATGTAGAGCTCTAAAACCTTGTCTCCGGTTGTTAAGAAGTAGTAGGTGAGGAAGGGGATTACGAACAGGTTGATGAGTATCGAGAGTATGGAGAAGACCCCCGAGAAGAGCTTCGATAGCAGGTTCCCTATGGGCAGGTTCCCGAGTTTGCTGTAGAGCTCCTTGATTATCTCGTGGAAGCCTTCTGCGTTGAAGTGGAACCTTTTTAGCAGGTGCTCTCCGAAGGTTTTGTAGATTACGGCGTCGAGCTTCTGCATAAGCGTGGGCAGGTAGGTGATGAAGCTCTGAACCTGTTCGAAGATTGTTGGGAGTATGATGAAAAGGGTGATGAAGATTACGAGCCCTATTGCGGCCAGCGTTGAGGCGGCCGCCAGCTTAACGTTCCCCTTGAAGCTCTTTTTGAAAAAGCCAAATAGTGGGTGGAACAGGTAGGCCACCGTTGATGCTATGAAGAAGGGCATTACGGCGGGCTTCAGCAGGAAGAGCAGGGCAATCAGGACAACGATGGTTGTAAACAGGTAGATTTCCGCAAGGTATCTACTCACTACTGAGCTCCCCTATCCCCTTCACCGTGTACTCAACGGCAGAGGCAACGGTGAAGGCCGCCGTTGTTAAGTAGAGCCCCTTTAAACAGATAGTGTTACACAGCTGGAAGTTCAAGTGGAGCAGCGTTATCAGTATGGTTGTGAACTGCAAAAACGCAGTGGCCTTCCCCAGGGGCGTGGGGCGGAGCTTCTTGAGCTTGCCGAATGCAGACAGCAGCCACCCTCCTGAGAGTATGAGGAGGTCCCGGGAAATCACTATCACCGTTAGCCACGGCGGTATCTTGCCGTCTGCGTAGGAGAGGAAGAGGAAACCCGAGTCTATGAGGGCTTTGTCTGCCAGCGGGTCCATGATTACGCCCAGCTGGGAAACCTGGTTCAGGCGCCTTGCCAGGAAGCCGTCGAGGGCGTCGCTCACTGCGGCGGCAAGGAAAACCAAGAGTGCCAGCTTGAACTCCCTGTAAAAAGAGGCCATAATGAATGCTGGTACCATAAAGACCCTGAAGAGCGTTATCAGGTTGGGAACGGTTACCACCTTTCCTCCGGAGGTTTCGGTGAACCCTCTTCTGGTTGAGCAGTTAATTGTAAACTTTCTCAACGAAGACCTGGGCGTTGTTGGGGATATTACCAGTAGCGCCCTGCCCTCCAAAAGGGTAGAGGCCGTTTTTATAGCCAAGGAGGAGTGCCTCCTGTGCGGCCTTCCCTTTGCTCGCAAGGTCTTCTCCCTTTACGACCCTTCAGTGGAGTTTACTCCCCTTTTGGGTGAGGGGGAGCTTTTAAAGCCCGGGACGGTTTTCGCGAGAGTTGAGGGTCCGGTTTCCTCGATTCTCACCTGTGAGAGAACCGCTCTGAACCTCCTTCAGCGTTTAAGCGGTATAGCCACCAACACCAGACGGTTCGTAGAGGCGCTGAAGGGCTCTCGGGTGAAGCTCCTTGACACCAGAAAAACGACTCCCGGCCTCAGGCTCTTTGAGAAGTACGCCACCAGGGTGGGAGGTGCCCTTAACCACCGGTTCGGCCTTTACGATGCCGTTATGGTTAAAGATAACCACATAGCAGCCTGCGGCGGTGTAGAGGAGGCCGTCAGGCGGGTTTGTGCCGTTAAGCCGGCAACCGCAAAGGTCGAGGTGGAGGTTCAGAACTGGAACGAGCTCCGCCAACTCCTTCCCGTTTTAGACCTTGTAGACATAGTTATGCTCGACAACTGGCCCCTTGAGGAAGTTCCCGAGGCGGTAGAGCTCTTAAGAAAGCGCTCCTCGGTTAAAATTGAGCTGTCGGGAGGTATAACCCTTGATACCCTGAAGAGGGTGGCCGCCCTTCCCGTTGACTACGTTTCCACGAGTAAGCTTATAACTGCCGCTACCTGGGTCGATTTAAGCGTAGAGGTGTGTGGGGATGGGACTGCCTACGATGAACGTTCTTGACGGCCTGATAATCATCATTCTCGGTTGGAACCTGATAAGGGGCTTTAACAAGGGGCTCGTAGAGGAGCTTCTCTCCCTTTCCGGAATGGTGGTCAGCCTCTACGGTGCCTATAAGCTCACCCCCTTTGTTGCCAAGAAGCTGGTAGGTTACGCCGACCCTACAACCCTCCTCTTTACCGGGGCCGTTGTCTATACGGTTCTCTACCTTGTTGCCAAGTACTTCGCCTCTTTAATAGACAGGAAGGTCAGGAAAACCGCCCTCAACTTCATCAACAACGTTCTCGGCTTCTTCTTCGGCATCTTCAGGGGCTACTTCATAGCCGCCGTTATCGTTTTCATCGTTGCGGTTATCTCCCCCGACGGCTACCTGATAAAGCGCTCCAGCTTGGGCGGGATGACCGTTCCCCTTATAAATAAGGCCCTTGAGTACCTGCCCGATATGAATAAAAAGGTTTTGAGGAACTGGCGCATTGCCGAAGGATACCTTGTGAGGAACTGGTACAGGCTTATAGGGAAGGCCCGGGAGGAAGCTCCCAGGCTCAAGTCCCGGCTGAAGGAAGAGGAGAAGAAGCTCTAAACGCCTACGGAAGCCATGTAGGCTATGAGGTCTACCAGCCTGTTTGAGTAGCCCCACTCGTTGTCGTACCAGGCGAGAACCTTAACCAGCTTGCCGTTGATTACATCGGTTGAGAGGCCGTCAACTATCGAGGAGTGGGGGTCGCCGAGGTAGTCTATGGAAACCAGAGGCTCTTCGCTGTATCCGAGTATCCCTTTGAGCTCTCCCTCTGCGGCCTCTTTAAGGGCGGCGTTTACCTCCTCTACGGTAACTTCCCTCTCAACCTCGCAGACGAAGTCGATAAGTGAAACGTCTGCAGTGGGAACCCTTATGGCGATTCCGTTGAACTTCCCTTTGAGCTCGGGGATTACAAGGCCTACGGCCTTTGCGGCTCCGGTGGTTGTCGGAATCATCGAGAGGGCTGCAGCCCTTGCACGCCTTAAGTCTTTGTGGGGAGCATCAAGGAGCCTCTGGTCCATTGTGTAGGAGTGTACCGTTGTGAGGAAACCCGAAACTATGCCGAACTTCTCAAGGAGCACCTTTGCAACGGGGGCGAGGCAGTTCGTTGTGCAGGAGGCGTTGGATACGATTCTGTGCTTTTCGGGGTCGTACTCTTTGTTGTTTACGCCCATAACGATTGTTATGTCGGGCTCCTTTGCCGGTGCGGAGATTACAACCCTCTTTGCCCCGGCCTTAAGGTGCTTGCTTGCACCTTCCCTGTCGCGGAACCTTCCGGTTGCCTCCAGAACTACGTCTACTCCCAGCTCACCCCAGGGAAGCTCCTCGGGGTTGGGGTCGGCGTAAACCTTGATGGACTTGCCGTCTATTACTATGGAGTCTCCTTCGGCGTAAACTTCTGCGTTGAACCTGCCGTGGACCGAGTCGTACTTGAGCAGGTGGGCGAGGGTTTTTGCGTCTGTAAGGTCGTTGATTGCAACCACCTCTATTTCGGGGTGGCTGTGGGCGATTCGGTAGAAGCTCCTTCCGATTCTGCCGAATCCATTTATGGCTACTTTAACAGCCATAGCTCCTCCCTATGGATAGTTGGTTTTCTACAATAATAACCTTTAAACGGTGAAATCTCAAAAGGGGTTAGGGCTTGGAAGGTGTTCTGACCGCCCTGGTCATATTTCTCGTGCTGCTTTTCTCCGTTGCCACTCTTGCTTTTCTCTACGAGAGGCGTAAGAGGAGGGAGCTTCTGAACCAGATGCGCCGGCTGAGGCGGGAGCTCCGACGCCGGGAGCCCCCCGTAGACCGCTCTAAGCTCCTTGCCCGTGCCCTCTCGCTCATTCGCGAGGGAATAGTGATAATGGACCCTTACGGCAGGATTGTTTTCACCAACCGGTTTGCGAGGGAGCTCCTTGATATAAAGCCCGAGGATACCGGTAAGTTCTTCTACCAGGCGATAAAGAACTTCGACATAGTCTCCCTCATAAACGAGGCTTTTAACGAGAAGTACAAGGTGTGGCAGGAGAAAAAGGTTAAAGACCGTTACGTTCAGATAATTTTCGGCTCCGATATGGACGAGAAGGTTCTGCTCCTCATAGACTTAACGCCCATAAAGCAGTATGAGAACCTGAAAAAGGACTTTATAGCCAACGCCTCCCACGAGCTCAAAACGCCCCTTGCGGCCCTGAAGCTCTCCCTTGAAGCCCTTGAGGAGGAGTGTGGTAACAACCCTAAGGCCTCCCACTTCGTTAAGAGGGCCCTTGAGAGGATTACTTTCATGGAGCAGCTCATAGAGGACTTCCTGACCCTCTCGAGGCTCGACAGTACAAACCTTACGGTGAAGCTCCAGGAAGTTGAGCTTCTCCCCCTTGTAAGAGAGATACTGAAGGGGCTCTCCGACTTTATAGTGAGGAAGCAGCTGAAGGTGAAGCTCTCGGTTCCCCAGGAGGCGGCCGTTTACGCCGACGAGAAGATGCTCTATGCAGTTTTGAAGAACCTCATAGATAACGCCATAAAGTACAACAGGGACGGTGGAGAGATTGAAATCTCCTTCAGGGAGCACGCCAAGGAGGTTGAGATATCGGTTTGCGATACCGGTTACGGTATTCCTAAGTCCCACCTGCCTTTCATCTTTGAGCGGTTTTACCGGGTTGAGCGCTCGAGGTCGAGGAAGCTGGGAGGAACGGGGCTCGGCCTCTCGATAGTGAAGCTGGCCGTTGACAAGATGGGAGGTAAGGTTGAGGTTGAGACCCGCGAGGGGGAGGGAACCTGTTTCCGCGTTTACCTTCCGAAAAGGGGCGTGTGATAATATTTACCCACCACGCACTGTGGGGGCAGAATGAAGAAGCTGTTTTTATGCCTTTTCCTTCTCTGTGCGCTCTTTGTCCCTTCCCTTGCTAAAGAGCAGTTCGTCGGCGAGAAGGTTGAGAAAGTAGAGGTTATAGGCAACGAGCTCGTTCCGAAGAGCACGATTCTCTACTACATATCCGAAAAGCCCGGAACAACTTTTTCACCCGAGAAGGTTGCCAAGGATATAAGAACCCTCTTTAAGCTCGGCTACTTCGAGAACATATCGGTTGACGTAAAGCAGGGTAAAAAGGGCGTTATCCTGAGGTACTTTGTTAAGGAGAAGCCCATAATTACCGACATCGTTTTTAAGGGGAACAAGCACGTCTCCTCCCGGAAGCTTAAGAAGGCCCTCGGGCTTGTTACCGAGGAGGGAGAAGAAACAAAACTTCAGACTCCTCTGAGCTACAAGTACCTCGATAAACTCGTTCAGAAGATAAAGGCCTACTACGCCAAGCACGGCTTCTCCGGAACGGAGGTCTACTACACGATAGAGAGGGTTTCCCCCACGAAGGCGGTTGCAACCTTCGTGATAAACGAGGGTAAGCAGGCCACCGTTTGCGACACAGAGATAAAGGGCAACAAGGCCATATCTGCCAGCGACATAAAGGATGTGCTTGTTACCAAGGAGAAGTCTATACTCCACCTGCGGTTTACAGCTCCCCTTTCCAAGGAGAACCTTAAAAAGGACGTGGAGAGGATAAAGAAGCTCTACTACAGCCGCGGCTACCTCGATGTGGAGGTGGGTAAGCCGGTTGTTGTTCACGAGAAGGGCAACTGCTACAAAGTTGTTTACGTTATAAAACACGAGGGTAAGCCCTACAGGTTCGGCAAGATACTCTTTGAGGGCAACAGGCTCTTCAGTGCCCGTGATTTCCTGAAGCTTGATAAGAAGGTTAGGCCCGGTAAGCGGTTTAACCAGAAGGCTATAGAGGAGCTCAAAAGGCGCATAATCAGAAAGTACGGAGAGCTGGGCTACATCTTTGCCGTTGTAAACCCCGAGGTGAGGCTTCACCCGGATAAGCACACGGCCGACGTTATCTTCCACATTTACGAAGGTGAGCGGGCCTATATCAGGTGGATAAGGATTCACGGCAACGTGGCTACGAGGGATAGGACTATAAGGAGGGAGCTCGACCTTTACGAGACCGGCGTTTTCAACACGGTTCGCCTTGAGCGCTCCGTCAGGAGGCTCTTTAACACCGGCTACTTTGAGAACGTTGAGGTTAAGCCTAAAGTTATTGAGGGAACTAACAAGGTTGATGTAGACGTTGACGTTAAGGAGCGCCTGACTGGCGTTTTCTCTATAGGTGCGGGCTACAGCTCTGTTTCAAAGCTGGTTGCGATGGCGAGCATCTCTAAGGGGAACCTGTTCGGGACCGGAGACTCCGGCTCCATCAGCCTGCAGGCCGGTTCAAGGGTCTTCGACTTCTCCCTTTCCTATAACCATATGTGGTGGCTCGACAGGCCCCAGACCCTCTCTCTGGGCCTCTACCACAACAGGTACGAGTACTTCACCTACACGACCAAGAAGACCGGCTTTTCCGCCCTTGTAAGCCGCCGCTGGAGGGAAGACTGGAACGTAGGTCTGGGTTACCTCATAGAGAGGGATAAGATTACCGACATAAGCGATACGGCCCCCGACATTGTAAAGAGCGAAGAGGGGACCCACCGTATAGGAATGGTTACCACCTTTGTTTCCCGGGACCTCAGGGATAACAGGTTCCTCCCCCACAGGGGAACCTACTTCCGCACTACCCTGCAGGTGGCCAGTAACGTTTTCGGCGGAGACAGGGACTTTTACAAGCTGGTTGGCGACTACGCTTACTACTTCAACTTAAACGACCTGCCCGTTGACTGGGAACTTCCCTTCGTCGCCTCGGTTCACGCCCGCATCGGCTACGCGAGCGCCTTCGGCGGAACGAGCCGGCTGCCGATAGACTACAGGTTCTACGTAGGCGGCGATACCACTATAAGGGGATTCAAGTGGGGTGAGGCCGGCCCGAAGGACTCCAACGGTGACCCCGAGGGAGCCAACAGGGAGCTCATTTTCAACTTCCAGCTGGGTTACGACGTTACCAAGATGCTCAGGCTTATAGCCTTTGTAGATGTTGGAGGAGGCTGGTGGGATAAGTACGACTTGGGCAGGCTCAGGAAGTCGGCCGGTGTTGGCCTCAGGGTACTGACGCCGATGGGGCCCATAAGGCTCGACCTGGGCTGGAAGCTCGACAGGAAGCCCGGAGAGAGTGCCTCCGAGTGGCACTTCGGCATGGGAAGCTACTTCTAACGAGATTGGAGGATAGAGTATGAGAAAAGCGCTTTTGGCACTTGCCGTTACGGTTTTGGCAGGAACGTTTGCGCCCTACTCGACCGTTTGTGCTGCCGAGGCCGTTAAGTACGAAGTCTACTTTGTTAACCTTCAGAGGGCCCTTAACGAGTCTAACAAGGGTAAGCAGGCAAGGGCCCTGATAGATGCGAAGATAGCCAAGGCGAAGCAGAAGCTCAAGCAGATGGAGGCCGAGGTAAGGAAGCTCCAGAAGGAGCTTCAGAGCCCCGTTCTCAGCCAAACCGAGAAAGACAAGAAAGAGCTTGAGCTTCAGAAGAAACTCAGCCAGATAAGGCAGTTCAAGCAGGAGACCCAGCTCGAAATAGCCCAGCTCGAGCAGAAGTACACCAACCAGATACTCAAGGAACTTGTGGAGCTTATCCGCAAGTACCGCAAGGAAAAAAACATCCCCGTTATACTGGACCCGAGGGAGGCCGGCGTTATAGCCGCCGACCCGAAGTTGGACCTTACCGATACCATAATTAAACTCTACAATCAGCAGGCGGGAAGATGAGGTTAGGGGAGATAGCCCAGGTTCTCGGCTGCAGGGTTATAGGCGACGACTCCGTTACCATAAAAGGCGTTGCCGAAATCCACTCTGCCGGGCCTGGGCAGATAACTTTCCTGACAAATCCTAAGTACAGAAAATTCCTTAAAAGCACAAAGGCTTCGGCCGTTCTCGTCGGCGAGCCTATAGAAGGTCTTGAGCTTCCTCAGCTCGTCTGTAAAGAGCCTTACGTGGCCTTCGCCAAGCTCTTAGACCTTTTCAACCCGGAAACTCTGCCCGCCCCGGGCGTGTCCGACAGCGCCCACATCTGCGAAGGTGTAGAAATCGGGAAAGACTGTTACATAGGCCCCAACGTTTACATCGGCGAGGGAACCGTTATAGGCAGAGAGGTTTACCTCTTCCCCGGGGTCTACGTGGGGCGTAACTGCCGTATAGGCGACGGAACCGTTCTGTTCCCCGGGGTAAAAATTTACGACCGGGTGAAGATAGGCAGGGCCGTAAGGATTCACGCCGGCGCGGTTGTAGGTTCCGACGGTTTCGGCTACGCCTTCAGCAAGGAGGAGAAGAAGATATACAAAATCCCCCAAACCGGCGGCGTTGTTATAGAGGACCTCGTCGAGATAGGGGCCAACACCACCATAGACAGGGGAACGATTGGTGATACGGTAATCGGCGAGGGCACCAAAATAGACAACCTCGTTCAGATAGGCCACAACGTTAAGATAGGTAGGTACTGTTTTATCGTTTCCCAGGTTGGAATCTCGGGGAGCACGAAAATAGGCGACTTTGTTACTCTTGCCGGTAAGGTGGGGGTTGCCGGCCATATAGAGATAGCCAGCAACGTAACCGTTGCCGCAAAGGCCGGTATCACAAAGAGCATTAAGGAGCCGGGCACCTATGCAGGCTTTCCGGCAAGGCCTTACAAGGAGTGGCGCAGAATCCAGGCCCTTGTAGACAGGCTTCCCGAGCTTTACCAGAAAATCAAAGAGCTTGCCAGAGTCATAAAGAGATAGGGAGGGAATATGGAGTACCACGTAAAGGACCTTTCTCTTGCGGAGCAGGGGAAGAACAGGATTGAGTGGGCAGAGATGGACATGCCCGTTCTCAGGAAGAAGATAAGGGAGCGTTTCATCAAGGAAAAACCCCTGAAGGGGATTACCATAGGGGCTTGCCTTCACGTTACAACCGAAACGGCGAACCTGATGAGGACTCTAAAGGAGGGGGGAGCCGACGTCTACCTGTGTGCCTCCAACCCCCTCTCCACTCAAGACGACGTTGCAGCCGCACTCGTTAAGTACTACGACATTCCCGTATTTGCAATTAAAGGGGAAGACGAGCAGACCTACTACATGCACATAGAGGAGGTTCTGAGCCGTAAGCCCCAAATTACAATGGACGACGGTGCAGACCTCATCTCCACCCTCCACATGAAGCACCAGGAGCTTATTCCCAACGTAATCGGCGGAACCGAGGAGACCACAACCGGGGTTATCCGCCTCAGGGCCATGGCAAAGAGTGGAGCCCTTAAGTTCCCAGTTATTGCCGTTAATGAAGCCCTTACAAAGCACCTGTTCGACAACAGGTACGGAACCGGCCAATCCACAATAGACGGCATTTTAAGGGCCACCAACAGGCTCATTGCCGGCTCCGTTTTTGTGGTTGCAGGTTACGGCTGGTGCGGTAAGGGCGTGGCCATGAGGGCCAAAGGTATGGGGGCCGAGGTTATAGTGACGGAGGTAGACCCCATAAAGGCGATAGAGGCGAGGATGGACGGCTTCAGGGTTATGCCCATGGCTGAGGCCGCAAAGCTTGGGGATATCTTCTGTACCGTTACGGGCAACATCCACGTTATAAGGAGGGAGCACTTTGAGCTTATGAAAGACGGTGCGATAGTGTGCAACTCCGGCCACTTCAACGTTGAGATAGACATACCCGCCCTCGAGGAGATGGCCGTTGAAAAGAGGCGCGTAAGGCCCTTTGTAGACGAGTATAAACTACCCGACGGCAGGAGAATCTACCTGCTTGCAGAGGGCCGGCTCGTTAACCTTGCCGCTGCCGAGGGACACCCCGCCTCCGTTATGGATATGAGCTTTGCCAACCAAGCCCTCTCTGCCGAGTACCTGGTTAAAAACGGTAAGGGCTTAAAGCCCGATGTTTACGTTGTTCCCGAACAGATAGACAGAGAGGTGGCCAGGCTGAAACTGGACGCTATGGGTATAGAGATAGATGAACTTACACCCGAACAGGTTGAGTACCTCAACTCTTGGGAGATGGGCACTTAGCCTTCTTCTCCTCTTCCTTTCCTCCCTTTTCACCTCCGCAGCCGGAGGGGAGGCTCACTCCCCTCCGGTTTTAACTCTGGCAGACACCTTCTACTACCAGCTTACCGGGAAGCTCCGCTCGGATATTCCCGCAACCGTTTACGACGTTGACCTTTTCGACACCCCTGCAGCTGAGATAGAGCGTTTAAAGGAGGAGGGAAAAAAAGTTATCTGTTACTTCAGTGCCGGAACTTTGGAAGTTTGGCGTCCCGATGCGAAGCTCTTCCCAAAGGATGCAGTGGGCAAGCCGGTTGAAGGCTGGCCCGGTGAGCGGTGGCTTAACGTAAACTCTCCAGTAGTCAGGGAACTTATGCTCAAAAGGCTTGAGCTTGCGGTCTTAAAAGGGTGCGATGGAGTTGAGCCCGACAACGTAGACCTTTTCACACAGAATACCGGTTTCTCGATTACCTTCGCCCAGCAGGCAGACTACAACCTCTTCCTTGCAGAGTCGGCCCACAGGCTCGGTCTGCTCGTTGCCCTGAAGAACGACCCCCTTCAGGCAGAGCTTCTCTCTCCCTACTTCGATTTTGCGATTGTTGAGCAGTGTTACGCTTTCGGCGAGTGTTTCTACTACCTGCCCTTTGTGAGGCGGGGAAAGCCCGTGTTCGACGTTGAGTACGATAAGAGTCTCCTTGTCGGGAAGAACTTTGAGAGGATGTGCAACTACTCCGAGTTGTTGAAAATAGAGATGGCCGTTTACCCAAAGAACCTCAACGGCTCTTTCGTTTTCGACTGCAGGTACGGGATTTTTAAGTAGTCGGCGGGGATGGCCCCGCCGCAAATTTAACCTTTTTTTGTTTTTGCCAGCTTAACTTCTCCCGTTTCGGGGTTGAACTCTATGCGCGGGAAGAGGATTCCTCCCTTCTCAACTTCCCTTCCTGGCTCTATTCCGCCCCAGCTCTCAAACTGCTCCGCCCGGAGTTCTTGGGCCTTTGTATCCAGTTTGAGGAGCTGAACCATCTTCTCGGCTGAAGCTGGCATGTACGGGTAGAGGAAGGCGGTGATGAACCTCAGGGCCTCAACCATGTTGTAGAGAACCGTGTCAAGCTCTGCGTCTTTCCCCTCCTTCTTCAGACTCCAGGGTGCCCTTCTGTCTATGTAGTAGTTAACAAAGCCCACAAACTGCCATATCTCGTCCAGGGCTTTTGAGAGCTCGGCCCTGGGGATAAGCTCTTTGAGGGCCTTCAGCGTTGCAAGGGCTTTATTCGCTATTTTCTTATCGAGCTCGTCAAACTCCCCTTTCGGCTCGGGGACAACGCTCTTCCTGTACTTCTTCAGCATAGAGAGGGTTCTGTTGAACAGGTTGCCCAGGTCGTTTGCAAGTTCGCCGTTTATCCTTGCCACCAGCTTCTCGTAGCTGAAGTCGCCGTCGAGTCCGAAGGAGACTTCTCTGAAGAGGAAGAACCTGACCTGGTCTACGCCGAACTTCTCCACAACCTCGAAGGGGTCTACCACGTTTCCCTTAGATTTACTCATCTTCTCGCCTTCAACAGTCCACCAGCCGTGGGCAAAGACCCTCTTCGGAACCGGAAGGCCTGCGGACATCAGGAACGCCGGCCAGTAAACGGCGTGGAACCTTAAAATGTCTTTACCGACCAAGTGGAGGTCGGCCGGCCAGTAGCGGTTGAGTCTCTCTGTATCGTCCGGGTAGCCTACTGCGGTAAGGTAGTTCGTGAGGGCGTCGAACCACACGTAGATAACGTGCTTTTCGTTTATGGGAACCGGAATGCCCCAGCTAAAGCTGGTCCTTGAGATTGATAAATCCTTGAGACCCTGTTTAACGAAGTTGATAACTTCGTTCCTGCGGAACTCGGGCCCTATGAAGTCGGGGTTCTTTTCGTAGAGCTCAAGGAGTTTGTCTTGGTATTTGCTGAGCCTGAAGAAGTAGCTTTCCTCTTTTACCCTCGTTACTTCCCTCTTGCAGGCGGGACAGAGTTTACCGTCTATGAGGTCTTTTTCGGTGTAGTAGGTTTCGCAGGGGATACAGTACCACCCTTCATACTCACCGAGGTATATGTCTCCGTTCTCGTAACACTTCATAAAGATGTGTTGAACCGCCTTTACGTGCTCCGGGTCGGTTGTTCTTATGAAGTGGTCGTAGGAGATGTTGAGAACCTCCCAGAGCTTCTTAAAAACAGGCACGAGCCGGTCTACGAACTCCTTGGGAGACATCCCCATCTTCTCGGCCGCCTGCTGAATCTTCTGGCCGTGTTCGTCGGTTCCCGTCAGGAAGAATACGTCCCTTCCGAGGAACCTGTTGAACCTTGCAACAACGTCGGCTGCCGTTGTTGTGTAGGCGTGTCCCAGGTGGGGTTTATCGTTAACGTAGTATATTGGGGTTGTTACGTAGAACTTCTCGCTCAAGACCGAGCCTCCTTGAGTTTGGTTTTCGGCAGGAATTTATGGAAGGGGGCAGAAGCCCCCCGATTCTACACAGGAACGTTGAACTCTCTGAGAACTTCGTTGAGGGAGGTCTTCTTATCTGTAGACTCCTTCCTCTTTCCTATTATGAGGGCGCACGGGAGGTGGTACTCTCCCGCGGGGAACTTCTTGACCCTTGTTCCCGGTATCACAACGCTCCTTGCCGGAACTCTACCCTTGTAAACTACCGGCTCATCTCCCGTTACATCTATTATGGGGGTGGAGGAGGTTATAACCACGCCTGCTCCTAAGACCGCCTCTTCCTCGATTACCGCACCTTCCACTATTATGCACCTTGAGCCTATGAAGCAGTTGTCCTCTACTATAACTGGGGTGGCGTTGGGTGGCTCTAAAACTCCTCCGATTCCGACACCGCCCGACAGGTGAACGTTCTTACCTATCTGGGCACAGGAACCTACGGTGGCCCAAGTGTCTACAAGGGTTCCGGAACCTACGTAGGCTCCGATGTTAACGTAAGAAGGCATGAGGATTGCTCCGGGCTCTATGAACGAGCCGTAACGGGCAGTTGCAGGCGGAACTACCCTAACGCCGAGCTTCTCCCACCCTTTTTTCAGTGGGATTTTATCGTAGTACTCAAAGGGCCCCACTTCCATAACCTTCATCTCTGATATGGGGAAGAAGAGGAGAATCGCCTTCTTTACCCAGTCGTTGACCTTCCAGTTACCGACGCTTATTCTCTCTGCAACCCTTACCTTGCCTTTATCGAGGAGCTCTATTACCGCCCTTACGGCCTCTTTGTATTTCTCCTCTTTAAGGAGCTCCCTGTTTGTCCAGGCCTCCTCTATCAGCTGTTTAAGCTCTTCCATTTACCCCTCCTGCTTTTGGTTGGAGCTATTATAGCAGTAGGCTATGAGCTGTCTTAGGTTTCTGCTCAGCAGTCTGTGGGCCGTTAGGCTAACTCCCAGCTGCCACAGGGTAAGGAAGAGGCACGCTGCCGATACCGTAAGGGGTAAGGGGGAGCCGTTGAGCTTTGCAAGCAGGATAAAGACTGCCGCAGCCAGAAAGGTTACCGCCGTGAAGGTAACGGGCTCCATCGGCGGAGCTTCGGCGGGCAGCAGGGCCACCATCACTAAGAGTGCAAACACCAGCGAAAAGGTCACCGTTAACCCCGGGCAGCCCCTTATGTAGGGGATGAGGGTTATCGGCACAACCAGGGCCGATCCGCTCCACAGGAAGGAGAGGGAGTCGAACTCCTCGGCTGCCCTTTCTTTTGGCTTAAAGCCCTTTACGGCGAGCAGCTGGTATAGGAGGTAGTCGCTGTAACCGTAGCAGGTGGTTAGTAACTTCCCGGGCTGCTGGCACTCCCCTGCGGTTCCCAGTGTAGGAACCACCCTCTCTACAAGCTCGTAGTACCTTCTAACAACGGAGGTTTCGATTAAAAGCCAGGGCTTGTAGGAGGTTTTCAGCTTTTCGTAAACGAGGGGCTGACGGAGGACCTGGATAACGGTTCCCACAGACCAGAGGGTTAAGTAGAGCAGGAAGAAGGTGATGAGCGAGACAACCCCCGACGCCGGTTCGCTTCCCCAGGTGTAGCTTAGTAGCTCTTTGAGCTTGGAGAGGGTTTCGGAGGTGAAGAGGAAGCTCTCTCCGTTTCCCCCCAGTAGCCTGAAAACGAGGCTCCAGAACCCGTCTGCTACAACGATTAAAAAGAGGGCCAGCCCTCCTTTCAGTAGGGAATCGGAGAGCAGGGCCTCCAAGAGTTTTACCGTTTCCTTAGCCGTTTTCTCCATCCTTTAAGAGGGAAAGCGTGTTCTTAACCCCGACCCTCATCTTAACGGGTACGTAGCGGCAGATGGGGTCTTCCTCCATGTAGTCGCCGTGCTCCCAGTAAGCCCTTACTCTACAGCCGTTGCATATCTTCAGGAACTCACACTGGCCGCAGCGCCCCTTAAACTGGTCGAACCTCCTCATGTCCTGCATTATCTTAGACTTGAACCACGCCTCGTGGAACGGAACGTCGAAAACGTTAACGTCGGATATGGGGAAGTAACTGCAGGGTCTGAGCCAGCCGTGGCAGTCGATGTAGGCTATCGACTGGCCCGCTACGCACCCTTTGCCCCCTCCGGTTCCGAACACCAGGTTGCGCCTTTTAAGGTCGAGTCCGTCCCTTTTTGCGTTCTGGTAGAAGATTCTGTAGTAGTGGGGGGCACAGGTGGGCCTTACAAGGATTGTGTTGTCGCCCTTGAGGATGAGCTCCTTCTCGAGCTCGTAGTGCCAGTTGAGCCAGTACTCGGCCTCCTCTGCATTGAGTAGCTCGGCGTTTGCCTCCTCTCCCCTTCCTACCGGGAGAACGAGGAACATGTACCAGGCCTTGGCACCCAGCTCCCTGGCTTTTTTGTAAACGTTGGGAATGTCGTGGGCGTTCCTCTTTGTGAACGAGGAGTTTATGAGGAAGGGAATCCCGTGTTTGTTAAAGAGCTCCGCCGCCTTTATCACCCCTTCGTAGGCTCCCGGCTGTTTCCGGAAGTCGTCGTGGATTTCGGGCGTTGAGCCGTCGAGGGAGAGGGAGACCATTCTTATGCCTACCTCTTTCATCTTGCGACACACTTCGTCGTCTACAAGGGTGCCGTTTGTGGCTATGCACATTCTGAATCCCAGTTTCGTTCCGTACTCGGCAAGCTCCCAGATATCCTCCCTGAGGAGGGGCTCTCCGCCGGTTAAAACTACGGTGGGTTTTGAGAGCTTCGCTATGTCGTCAAGGAGCTTTTTGCCGTCTTCCGTTGAGAAGTCTCCCTGCTCCGACTCCATGGTTGAGGCCGAGCGGCAGTGGATACACTGGAGGTTACAGCGCCTCGTTATCTCCCAAGCCACCCACTTGGGTATGAACTCCTCTCTCTGTCCCATTCTCTTCTCCTGCGGTTTGAATTGGTAGTTAAAATAACGATAATTCTATACAGTAGACAAATTATAACTTCGGGGGTGTCTGGTGCTAAACAGGCTGTTTGAGGAGTTCGGAGAGGAGACCGTTCGCTCTTTCGTTCAGAAGAACGCCGACTACTACGTTTCCAAGTGGAAGCTCATGGCGAAAACCGGTTCAAAGATTTCCTGGAACTGGGCTGCCTTTGCGTTCGGGGTTTTCTGGATGGGCTACAGGAAGATGTACCTCTACTCCGCCATAGTTTTGGCCCTGTCCATTCTCGACTACCTGCCGGTTGTGGGGCTGCTCGTTGCCCTTGCCCTGTGGTTCGGCGTGGCGATGCTGGGGAACTACCTCTACGGCAGGTATACCTACGAGACTCTGGTTCAGCTTAAAGAGGAGTACCCCGACGAAGAGACCTTCAAGCTGATGGTGATAAAGAAGGGGGGAACCTCTATAGGCGGCGTAGTTATTGTGTTTATTATGGCTATCCTCTTCAGCCTTGTAGGTGCTGCCCTTGAGGTGTCTATGAGGGGAGGCAGGTTCTAAGCCTGCCCCTCTTCGTCCATAAGGGCCTCAATCTTTTTGGCCTGTTCGGCCGCTGCAAGGGCGTCTATCATCTCGTCCAGGTCGCCGTCGAGGAACTCCTGAAGGTTGTAAAGGGTCAGCTTTATCCTGTGGTCGGTTACCCTGCCCTCGGGGAAGTTGTAGGTTCTTATCTTCTCGCTTCTGTCTCCCGAACCTACTTGGGCCTTCCTTGCAGAGTCCATCTTCTCCTTCTGCTGCCTCTCGTAGAGCTCCTTCAGGCGGGCTCTGAGTATCTTCATCGCCTTTATCCTGTTTTGAATCTGGGAGCGCTCGTTTGAGCAGGTTACTACTATGCCGGTTGGCAGGTGGGTAATCCGTACGGCGGAATCGGTTGTGTTAACGTGCTGTCCGCCTGCTCCGGAGGAGCGGTAGGTGTCTATCTTCAGGTCGCTCTCCTTTATCTCTATTTCAACCTCCTCCGCTTCGGGCAGTATGGCTACGGTGGCGGTGGAGGTGTGGATGCGGCCGCCCGATTCGGTTACCGGAATCCGCTGAACCCTGTGAACTCCCGATTCGTACTTGAGCCTCGAGTACGCCCCTTTGCCGGAGATGGTTGCAACAACCTCTTTTATGCCCCCGAGGCCGGTTTCGTTCATGGAGAGGATTTCAACCTTCCAACCCTTCCTTTCTGCGTAGCGGCAGTACATCCTGAAAAGGTCTTGGGCAAACAGGGCCGCTTCCTCTCCGCCGGCTCCTGCACGGATTTCGAGGATTACGTTCTTTTCGTCGTTGGGGTCTTTAGGAATGAGGAGTTTTTTGAGCTCACCCTCTAGCTCCTCCGCCCGCTTTTCGAGCTCCTTCTTCTCTTCCTTTGCAAGCTCTACCAGCTCTTCTTCCTCGCCCGCTTCGATAATCTCCAGGGCCTCTTCTATCCCCTGGCGGGTTTTCTTGTACTCCATGTAGGTGTCGTATATGGGTTGAAGCTCTTTGTGTTCCTTGGCCAGCGTCTGGAACTTCTTCTGGTCGGCTATCACCTCCGGCTTCCCTAAGTTCTCCTCTATCTCCTTAAACTTCTTCGCTATCTTCTCGAGCCTGCTCTCTATGGCCTTCTCCATCTGCTCCCCCGATTGGGTTTTCTGCACTTTAAACGATAGAAGGGTAGAATAGTTTAATCAAGCCCCGGAGGCCAAAAAGATGAAAAAGCTCCTTTTATGCGTTGCGGCCCTGTTTGTTGCCTCGTGCGGAGGACCGGAGTTTGCGGTCTCCTACAGGTACGAACCTCCTGCCGACAACAGGGCCTGTTTGAGCGGCTGTTACGAGTCGTTTAAATCCTGTAAAGAGAGCTGCGAGGACTCTTACAACGCCTGCATGGCTCAGGTGAGAAGCAGGGCCGAAAGGCTGTACAGGCAGGCTCTTGCGGTTTACAACAGGGAACTCTCTGCCTACAGGGCGGCTTACGCCACTTACCAGAACAGGCTTTTGAGCTGGTCTAACAGTTACAGGCAGCTCTACCGAGATTACCTCTTTTTCAAGAGGGCCTGTAAGAAGAGTAAGGACTACTACGCCTGCTCCCGCAAGTATCAGCTTGAGCAGGCCCTCGATACTCTGAACGAGAAGAAGCCTTTGCCTCCGGAAAGGCCGGAACCTCCGAAGCTTTCCGATTTTGTCCGTCAGCTTTCGGTTACCTGCGTTAGAGACTGCGGCTGTAAGCAGCAGTTTAACGCCTGTTTTACCGGGTGCGGGGGGAAGCTCATTCCCGAAAGGATATGTGTAAGTAACTGTAAGTAGGAGGGGCGATGGAGGTAAAGACCCATAAACTGATAGACCGCTCCCTTTCCGGGGAGCCGGTTGAGCTCGGGGAGGGTTACTCTAAGGTTCTGCTGAAGACTGCGCCGGTAATGGCTGCCGACGGTAAGGGCCTTGTTCACGGAGGGTTTCTCTTTTCCGCCGCCGACTACGCCGCCATGCTGGCCGTTAACGAGCCTACCGTTGTTCTGGGGAGTGCTTCCGTTAAGTTCCTGCGCCCCGTTAAGGTGGGCGACGAGGTGCTCTTTACGGCACGGGAGGTTAACCGGGAGGGAAAGAAGCGGACTGTTGAGGTTGTAGGTGAGCGCTCCGGAGAGAGGGTTTTCGAAGGGGAGTTTACCTGTTTCGTCCTCCCCAAACACGTTCTCGGGTAGTTGGGCTGTAGGTGAGGAGCTTCTGGCCGCCGCAAGGCGTGCCAAAAGCACCCGGGACTTTTTCTTCCTGCTGGTTGAAGGGATTACCGGCGGACGGCTCGGCCCGAAGGAGCTGAAAAGGCTCGAGCACAAGCCCTTTATAGATGCGATAGTAAGGGACAACGGCCTGGAGCCCTTTTTCAATCCCGATGCGGGAAGCCTTTATACTGCCCTCTTTAAGGCCTTTGAGAGGAAGGAGCGGGAAGCGGTAGAGCGTGAGTGGGAGGCGGTTTTGGAGAACTGGCGCTCCGAGCTTGAAGCTCAGCTGGATAGGTGCGTTAGCCTCTACAGGGAGGCCTCGGGCCCAAGGCTCGAGGTGGCCTTTGAGCTTTACCGCAGGGAGGAGCTTCTCCTCCCCCTTTGGGTCTTGGAGGAGCTGCCGTCTCCGGATGAGTTCTGGCCCTGGGCCTTGGAGAAATTTTCCCCTTTTGCCGTTGAGGAGGAGCTTTTAAGGTGGGAGGCCCTGCCGGCCTACCGCAGGCGCTCTAAAATCCTTAAGCAGGTTGCAGGTGCCTTCGCCTCCGGTTGGCTGGAGCTTGCCATTTACGCCCTTTTCCCCCTTGCAGAAGGGGCGGTGTGGGATACCCTTGTAAGATTTAATCCCCTTGAGAAACGCCTTGAGGAGCTTATAAGGAAGCGTAACAGAAAGTTTGTAACCATACAGTACGCTTTGAAACTGCTGCTTCAGCGCCTCCTTTCGATTTCAGATATACCGTCGTTCCTCGACTGGCACCCGTTTATCGACTACAGGGAGGGGACTTTAAACCGGCACGCCATTCAACACGGTGTTGCCGTAGAGTTCGGAACGCGGGAGAACTTCCTCAAGCTCTTACTCTTTAACGGCTTCCTTGCCGATGTTCTCGTCGGGGTAGAACACAACCCTGAAACGTGAACCCCTGCCGACTTCCGACTCAACCTCAACCTTCCAGCCGTGGTGCTTTGCAATCTCCCTTACCACCGAGAGCCCTATTCCCTGGCCGCTGTTTTCACCCTCGCGGTAGTAGCGTTCAAAAACCCTGCTCAGCTTCTCCCGGGGTATCCCCCTGCCGGTGTCGGAAACTTCGAGGAACTCTTCCGTGAGCTTTACCCTCACCTCTCCCTCTTTTGTGAACTTTACCGCGTTGTCCAGTAGGTTCCGGAGCAGCTGTTGGAACAAAACGGCGTCGGCCACGGTGTTTGTGTCTTCAAGCTCCGTTTTTAGGGCGATTCCCTTCCCGGCGGCTTTGGGGGTGAAGCTCTCCACCACCTCTTCCGTTAGCGGCCTGAGGTTGAGTGCTGCCATCTGACTGCTCTTCTTAAAGAGCCTGCCTATGCCCGAAACTATCCTCTCCAGCTTCTCCACCTTTTCCAGGGTCTCTTTTAGAACCTCCTTGTCGTTGCAGTCGCCGTAGTGGAGGAGGAACTCAACGTTACCCCTTATAACGGTTAAGGGGGTTTTTATCTCGTGGGAAAGGGTTGAAACCACCTCTCTCTTTACAGAGTCGAACTCCTTTGCCAGGGTGTCGTCCCGTTTTAAAACTGCAACCGTTCCGTCTGGGAGTCTTGCAAGCTGGAAGGTAAAAGACCTCCCCCGCTCCTCGGCCTGGAAGGAGCTTCTCCCCCTCTCCCTCGCTTCCTCGAGTGCGGCTATTGCCTCGGGGAAGGGGTAAAGCTCCCACAGTTTCTTGCCGCTTCCCACAACCGTTCCGTCGGGCTCAACGAAGAGAAGCTCTTCAAACAGCTCCGATAGCTTCCTATACAACCTTATATCCCACTCCCCATACCGTTTTTATCCTGTCTCCGAGCTTATCTCTGAGGTGTTTCACGTGAACGTCCACAACCCGCTTATTTACCTGCTCTCCCTTCCACACCTTTGCAACTATCTCCTCCTTTGAAACGGCCTTCCCCCGGTTCTCCACTAAAACCTTCAGGATCTCCTTCTCCTTGCGGGTGAGCTTCACCTCTCTTCCCTCTACAACCACCCCTTCGTCTGTAAACCTGAACTCCCCTTCGCGGGTGAACCCCCTTTCGCTGCGCCTGAGGAGTGCCCTGATGCGTGCAAGGAGCTCTTTTATCCCGAAAGGCTTTGTAAGGTAGTCGTCTGCGCCGCTGTCGAGCCCCTTTACCTTCTCCTCCTCTTCCGAAAGGGCCGTTAACATGAGAATGGGTGCCGAAAACCCCCTTTCCCTCAGGAAGGAGCAGGCCGTTACCCCGTCGGTTCCCGGGAGCATAACGTCAAGAATCACAAGGTCAAACTCCTCGCCATACTCAAACACGGCGTTCATAAAGGCCTCTGCCGTGGAGAACTCCCTTACCGAAAACCCCTCGCTTAAAAGCACCCTCTTTAGGAGGTTTAAAATAGAGAGGTCGTCCTCTACAAGGGCGATTTTCACAGCCGCCTCCTAAACTGCTTAAATTAAAATAGTTCCAAATTCGTTAAGGAAAGGTAAAAGATGCTGTCGGAAGAGTTTATAGCCGCAGTGGAAAAGGCCTTCACCGTTAAAGGTTTCGACCTGAAGGTAGAGTTCAGAGACCTTGAAACCTGGGACGAGGCGATATTCCACACAAAGAGCGCAATCTCAGAGAGGGGAGTGGATTACCTCTCCTACCACTACGCCTTTAAAGTAGAATTTCTCCTCGAGAACGGGAACCTCATCTCAATTGCCTACAGACCTACACCGGGAGACATCTATGGAGAAGGTTATTGACGTTGCCCTCTTGGCCGCCGAAAGGGCCTCGGAAGTTTTGCTGGACTACTTCGGCCGTTTAAGAGAACTAAAGGTAGAGGAGAAGGCCCGAAACGACTTCGTTACCGAGGCTGACAAAAAATCGGAAATGATTATTATTAAGACTATACAGGAATCGTTCCCGCAACACGCTATAGTTGCGGAAGAGAGCGGTTCCCACGGCAGCGGCAGCTGGCAGTGGTTCATAGACCCCCTCGACGGGACTAAGAACTTCATACACGGGCTACCCATGTTCTGCGTCTCCATAGGGGTTGCTTATAAAGGTGAGCTGGTTGCCGCCGTGGTTAAGGCGCCCTTGCTTGAAGAGACCTTCGTTGCAGAGAAGGGGGCCGGAGCCTTCTGTAACGGCGTGAAGCTTAAGGTCAGCTCCAGGCCCTTTGAAGAGGCCCTTGTGGCCACCGGATTCCCCTTCAGGGGCAAGGAGATGCTCGACAGCTACCTGAAGTGTTTTAAAGAGGTTTTCCTCTCCGTGTCGGGCCTCAGGCGTTGCGGCTCTGCAGCGCTCGACCTTGCCTACACTGCAAAGGGGGTCTTCGACGGTTTTTGGGAGATGTCCCTCCACCCGTGGGATATAGCCGCCGGCATTCTCCTTGTAGAGGAGGCAGGCGGAGTGGTTACAGACTTTGAGGGCGGCAGGAGCTTCCTCTCCAGCGGCAACATTGTTGGAGCTTCTCCCAACACCCACGGGGAGCTTTTGAAGATAGTTCAGAGACACCTTACCTAAGGAGGATTGAGATGGCCTTTGACGAGAAAAAATGTGAAGGGTGTGCCCACAAGAGCACCTGCCAGAGCGCCCAAGACCCTATGGACGTTAAACTGACCTGTAACCTCTCTAAGATAAAGCACAAGATAGGTATCCTCAGCGGTAAGGGGGGAGTAGGTAAGACCACCGTTGCCACCAACCTTGCCGCCGAGCTCGCAAAGCGCGGTTACAAGGTCGGTCTGCTCGATGCAGACCTTCACGGCCCCAACGTTGCCAAGATGTTCGGTGCAGAGGGGCAGCGCCTCTTTGCAGACCCCAACAGCCAGACAATAAAGCCCTTCATTCCTTTGGGAATGCCCAACCTCAGGATAGTTTCCATGGCCTTCCTGCTTGAAAACCCCGACCAGCCGGTTATCTGGAGGGGGCCTTTAAAGCACCAGGCCATAAAGCAGTTCCTTGCCGAAATAGACTGGGGAGATTTAGACTTCCTCATTGTTGACCTGCCCCCCGGAACCGGAGACGAGGCCTTGAGCGTTGCTCAGCTCATAAAGCCCATGGACGGTTTTGTAATCGTTACCACACCCCAAGAGGTCTCCCTTCTGGACACCAGGAAGTCCATCAGCTTTGCTAAGATGATGAACGTTCCCGTTTTGGGTATTGTGGAGAACATGAGCGGCCTTATCTGCCCCCACTGCGGCAAAGAGATAGACCTCTTTAAGCGCGGCGGCGGAGAGAAGGCAGCCAAGGAGCTGGATGTTCCCTTCCTGGGGAGAATTCCCATAGAGCCCGCCGTTGTAGAGGCCGGAGATAAGGGCGTTCCCATTGTGATTTCTCACCCCGAAAGCGCTTCCGCAAAGGCCTTTGCGGAAGTTGTTGAGAAGCTCCTCGAAGAGCTTGGAGAGAAGGTAAATGCTTAAGAAGGCGATAGCCGGGGCCGTGCTTGCGGCGGCCCTTCTCCTTACCCTTTACGGAGCTTTAAAGGGAGAGCCACAGATAATCTGGAGCAACGGCAGGATTCTCTGCCTCACCTGTATAGGGATAAAGTGATGCTTAGAGTGCCCCTGTGGAAGAACAGGCGTCTGTCGCAGCTGTTAACGGCCCTGTTTGCAAACCTTCCCCTCTACAACTTCGTCACTGCCAAACTCTACACCGGCAGGCTCAAATCGATACCCCTGCCCATAATGAACTGTTACGCCTGTCCGGCTGCCCTTTACTCCTGTCCGATAGGAACCATCTCCCATTTCTTGGTTATAAACAAGCTCCCCCTTATGACCCTCGGTATCATCTCTGCCGTTTCCGCCTCTTTCGGCAGGTGGATTTGCGGCTGGGTTTGCCCCTTCGGCCTGCTTCAAGACCTCCTTTACAAAATTCCCTCTATGAAGTTTGAGCTCCCCCGCCCCTTTGTTTACTTAAAGTACCTGATGCTTGCCCTGGGGGTTGTGATTCTCCCCTTCCTGTTTAAGGAGCACTACTTCTGTATGGTGTGCCCTACGGGAACCTTAGAGGCCGGTATATACTGGGTTGCCGTAAGCTCTATGATAGCCAACATGGCCGGGGCCTTTTTCCTATTTAAGCTCGCCTTCGGCAGTATGTTCCTCTACGGCTCGATTTTCATAAAACGTCCCTTCTGTAGGTACGTTTGCCCCTTGGGGGCCTTGTTCTCCCTCTTTAACAAGCTCAGCATCGTTGACTTCTCGGTAGATAAAAAGGGGTGTATAGAGTGTAACCTCTGTAAGAAGTCCTGCCCCGTTAACTACCCGATATACGAAGACCCAAACTCGCCCGCCTGTTTGCGGTGCCTTAACTGCGTAAGGGTCTGCCCGGTTGTTAACCTTAGAACTCCCGACTTCGGTCCCCTCTTTAGCCGCTCCTCTAACGAAAAAGGTTAACCCGTCTTAACTACTGACGGGTAGTTCCGATAATCTCTCTCAGTCTGGAAAGTAGCCTTTCCCGACGCCCCACAACAAGCCGTCCCCCCGGCCGCACTGCGTGCGGTCTGAGAGCCCCCTTTCGGGGGCCTCCTTCGCTATAATTAGAGGACGATGAGGCTTTTACTTCTTCTGGCGATTTTTTTAATCCCTTTAAATGCCCTTGCCCTCCCGAAGGATAGGGCTGTTCTTTTCCTCAACTACTTAAAATCTGGTGACTTCTGCTCCCTAAAGTTTTTAAACTCCTTTAAAGGAACTTCCCTCGAGAGGCTTTCCCGGCTTCTCTACTACGATAGCTGCCTTGGCCGGGGCGGTAGGTTTCCTCTGCCGTCGGAGCGTCCTAAAGGGGCGGTTGAGCTTTTCCTGAGGGCCGAGGCGCTCCTTAAAAACGGCAGAAGAAAGGAGGCGCTGCCTCTGTTTAAGCGAGTTTTGAAGCTGACCGACTCTTTCGACGAAGATATAGCCTTGGCAGTTGGAGCTTCCGCCTACAAATCGCTCCTCACTCCCAATGTTTTAAGGGTTAAGATTTGGCGGCTTGCCGCCCGGGGCAATACCGACGAGGCTCTTTTTTACCTCTCCTTTTTAAGGGGCGATAGGTTTTACACCTACCTTCTTGCCTACACCTTTCTAAAATCGGGCAAGAGGAAAGAGGCCGTTTCCCTGTTTAAGTCTGCCGAGGAAATTCCCAGAAGATACCTTTTTCTCACTTACCTTTCAAGGTCTTTACCGGAGAAGTTTTCCTACTTTAAACGCTACCTTAAAGAGGGCAAGAGCAGAGCCGCAAAGCGCAGGCTTTCCGTTTACCTTCTCGATTACTCTTTTAGGAAGGATTTGGGCTTTTTCAAGAAGGTGCTGAAAACGGTGAAGCCCTTCTTCCCGCGCCTTTACGGTTACTACTTGGGGCGCTACTACCTTTTTACCGGCGAGTGTAAAAGGGTCCCGAGGCGCCCTGAGCTTCCCTTTTCTGCCTGGCGCTCTGTCTGCTTGGGCGTTCCTTTCAAGGGAAGGGGAGTAAACTTCTACTCGCTGCTTTTAAAGCCCCCTAAGAGCTTCCCCTTTAAGAAGGAGGAGGTGTTTGCTCCCTCTTTTAAGGATTCGGGGCTGAAGCTCCTTGTGGAAAGGGGAGCCTGCTACGCGGTCTCTTTCATAGAGGATAAAACTCCGCAAAACGCCCTTGCCCAGTATAGGTGCGGCTACTACCGAAGGGGGATAAAGATTGCCGCCCTCTTCAAAAAGAGGCTTCACCGCTACCCTTACCTTTTGAAGGTTCTCTATCCGGCTCCCGAGATTTTCGGCGGAGACGTTTACGCCCTTGCAATTGCCCGGCAGGAGAGTTTGTTCAACCGGAGGGCCTACTCCCGTAGCGGAGCAATCGGTTACATGCAGATAATGCCCACAACCGGCCGATACCTTGCCAGGAAACTCAAAGTGAGGAGCTTCAAAGTCCACCACCTTTTCAACCCGAACGTTAACGTTAAGTTCGGCACCTACTACATCCACTCCCTTATGAAGAGGTTCAAGCTCTTCCCACTTGCCGCCGCCGCTTACAACGGTGGCCCTGGCAGAGTTGCAAAAGCTCTGAGGTTATACGGCCCAGTAAACTCGCCTGCCGACCTAATTATTCTTACAGACGGGTACTTGCCCTTTGAGGAAACGAGGGATTACGTTAAGAGAACCTTTGTTAACCTTTACTACTACTCCAACCTCTATGGAACGGGTAAGGAATGGAGGATTTTCTCCAGTCGCTGATAGAGGACGGTTATAAGAAAAACACCATAGACACCTACAGGAGGGTTTTGAGATACTTCTTTTCCTTTCTGAGCCTGTATAACTACGACCTTACCGACTTCGACGAAGATAAACTCTGCGGCTATTTCTCCGTTCGGTATAAAACAGAAAAGAGCTTCCGCACCGCCATGTCTGCAATCCAGCACTACCTTAAGTTTAAAGGGATAAAGCGGAGGCTCAGGTTCGTTCCGCCCGAAAACGCCGAGTTTAAAGAGTTCCGCCCGATAACCGACGACGAGATAAAGCGTATAGAGCTTGCCCTGAGCAGCCTGCGCTCCCAAGACCTCCAAACGGCTATGCTGCTCATAGTCCACCTGGGCCTTTCTCCCTCGGAGATAGGTAAACTGAAGGTGAGCTCCTTCGGCAGGTTTATGGGGATTCCGGTCCTTCAAGAAAACAAGATAAAACGTTTTGTGATTAACCCGGAGGTTGAAGAGAGGCTCTCCAAGATAAAGGAGGAGAAGCTCCCCATTTCCCCGCTCCTTTCCACCACCCCTTCAACGATAAAAGTTACCTTTCACCGGATAATGAAACAGCTCGACAGAGACTACACTGTGGCCGACTTTAAAGACAACTACGTTGCAAGGCTCTTAAAGAGGGGACTGCCGATAGACCTCGTTGTTGAGTACTCGGGAAGGAGCCTTGAGAGGGTCTCTTACATAAACAGAGTTTTGAACCTTCAGAGTAAGGCCGATGTTATTGAAAAGAGCCTGAAGGAGAAGACTTAACCGGTAAAACCTTTGAGATGTAAATCTCCTCTCCGTCTGTGAAAGTTGAAATCTCCCCGAGCTTGGCAAGCTCGAGAACGGCAAGGAAGTAGGTGATAACCTCCAGCTTGCACGAAGCCTTCTCTATGAGGCTGCTGAATGGGATTAGGAACTTCTCCCTCATTAGGAGTCTAATCTCTCCCATTTTGTCTGAAACCTTAAACGCCTCAGAGGAGATGGTTAATCCCACCTTTATCCGCAGGCCCTTCTCGTTGCGCCTTCTTAAAACCTCTTCGAATGCCCTTTTAAGGTCTTCTGCTGTGTTGGCTATTTTTATCTTTTCCTGAAACTGGAAGATTAACTCCGAAGGGTCGTGGGGAATGAGACGGCTTGCCTTCTCTTGAAGCTTTTCAAGCTCTTGAGCGGCCTTTTTAGACTTTAAATACTCCTCTATTATCTGGACGAGCTCTCTTCTTGGGTCTTCGCTCTCTTCCCGGGGAATCAGGTACTCCGACTTAATCCTTGCAAGCGTTGCCGCCATAAGTAGAAACTCGGAGGCTACGGGGATGTTGAGCTCCTGCATCTGGTAGATGTAGTTCAGGAACTCCTCGGTTATCTCGGCTATGGGGATATCGTATATACTTACTTCCCGCTTCCTTATCAGGTAGAGTAAAAGGTCGAAGGGCCCTTCGAATACCGGTGTTTCTACCTTTATCATCTACCCTCTGATTGCAGCTATAAGGTTGGCAAACTCGGTGGTCAGAAGCTCCATAGTGTCGTCTATGGAGATAAGCCCCACCAGTTTACCATCTTTGTCAACAACAATTAACCTTCTGACTGCTGCTTCGCGGAAAGTTTTTGTTAGCTCAAAGAAAGAGGCGTCTTCCCTTATTGTTATCGGGTCCCTTGTCATCACCTCCTTTATCGGGGTGTCGGGGGGAAGCTCTCTTCCTATAACCCTTAGGGCTAAATCCCTGTCTGTTATTATGCCTACCGGTCTATCCCCCTCTATAACCACCAAGCTGCCCACCATTTTATCTTCCATCCTTTGGGCGGCAAGCTTTACAGTGTCGTCGGGCTCAATAACTACCACCTTCCTCCTGATTAAGTCCCTTACCGGCATGCTCCACCTCTCTTAGAAGTTCATCCTCAACTCTTAATTTAATGCCTTCCCGAGAGGCAGGCCTGCCGCGTCCACGAACGTTTCACCGTTCGAAAACCCTGAGGGCAAAGGGGAAATGTCGCAATCCCGCTTATTTTTTCGAGAACTTATAAAACAAAAGGAGGAACAGAAATGAAAAGGCTGGTTTACATCACAATCCCATCTACTTCTTCGGGCACTTCAACAAGAGAGGCAGATTTTCTTGGAATCGACGTAGGATATTGGGCGTCGCAATCGTCACAATCCCGTCTACTTTTTCGGGCATTTCAACTTTGATACCACCACTTCCGAAATAAAGGAAGTGGTGTTGAAAAGTCGCAATCCCGTCTACTTTTTCGGGCATTTCAACTTACAGGAAATAATAATAGAAGAATATTACCCCCATCAATATGATGTCGCAATCCCGTCTACTTTTTCGGGCATTTCAACGGAGGTGGGAGGAGAACACCCAGTACGCGGATTGCGTCGCAATCCCGTCTACTTTTTCGGGCATTTCAACCTAGGATTCTTTACCGCCGAAGGCAGGACAGCCTTGGAGGCCCAGGTCGCAATCCCGTCTACTTTTTCGGGCATTTCAACGGATAGTGTTTGATTTCAATTTTATCTGTTGTAGGATTTTGGTCGCAATCCCGTCTACTTTTTCGGGCATTTCAACCCTAGCTCCCGAAATCTAAAAATCAAGAGGAGGTGGAACATGAGTCGCAATCCCGTCTACTTTTTCGGGCATTTCAACTACTCAGGGTAGCCTCTCAACTCAAAGACAAAGGACTGTCGCAATCCCGTCTACTTTTTCGGGCATTTCAACGGAGGTGCAGAATGAGAGTAGTGAGGAAAGCAGAAAGTCGCAATCCCGTCTACTTTTTCGGGCATTTCAACTCAACAGTAGCTATACTATTACCTTTGATTCATATCTTTTAGATTGTCGCAATCCCGTCTACTTTTTCGGGCATTTCAACTATGAAGATAGAAGATGGGAGGAGAACACCCAGTACTCAGACACGGTCGCAATCCCGTCTACTTTTTCGGGCATTTCAACAAGGTAGTAGCCGAAGCTTTCAAGGTGACCCTCCCTGCGTCGCAATCCCGTCTACTTTTTCGGGCATTTCAACAAAGACTCCCAAGGGTGGAACCTCTATATCGTAGAGAGGTCCAGTCGCAATCCCGTCTACTTTTTCGGGCATTTCAACCCTTGATGGGTAATAGCTATTACAAGCCAAGGTATTCATTTTGGGCTTGAGTTTCATACTCTTGGTTCCCAAGACCTTGGTCCAGTACAAGTTAGATAACCCTAACAAAAAGCCTATTCGATTTTGAAAGACCGACCTTATTTCTAATTTTAATGGTTCCCTTTGTCCTTTTCAACTGGGGTAGATTTTGTGTAAAAATCGGTCTTTTTGCGCTACCTTTAACTTATTTAAAAGTGGGGTTTTAGGAATAAATTTGAGCAAAAATTCAGAATATTTGGAGTTAGGAGGGGAAAACCTCCCCTCCTAATAAGATTTACTGCTTAGAGATGTTTTTAAGTATCAGCTCGTACCGGGGATGGTTGATGTTGTACATTGTGGGAAACTTCTGGTATATGGGGCCGGCATATATGGTTTTTCCGTTTTCCTTCACTTCTACCAGTATTGCAGGGTTTTGGGGCTCGTTAGATGCGGAAGTGTAGCCATTATCGAGAACAAGATGGGGCACAATGTACAGTATCTTAATCTCGAGCCCTCCGTAGTTGACCGTTTGTCCTTTGGAAACTTTGAACTCTTTAACAACTTTTCCTGTAGTTTTATCAACTATATCTATAGTTGCGTGTTTCCAAGTTTTCTGAACTTCCGGAGGAATGTTTATCGGCCTGTCGAACTTTGTTAAGTTCTTACCCGAGTGCATTGCCATTAAGTCGCCACCCATTCCTCCGTGGATTGGTGGGTGTCCCTGAGGGAGGGTAGAGTTCCCGCCGGTTACTCCCACGTTGGGGTGTCCGGGAGGCATCTGCATACCGCTCATGCCGCTGTTTATCGGCGGGTGTCCGGGCGGGAGTTTTTCGTTTCCGTTTATCGGCGGGTGTCCCGGAGGGAGTTGGGAGTTTTTGTTGTTTTCTAAGGCTGTTAGAGGTTGGGGTTTAAGCGCTTCCTTTTGGGCTTGTTCCTGGGTTTTCTCTTGGGTGTTCATAGAGGTGTTTTCTTTACCACAGCCTGCTACGGCGGCGGTTGAGAAAGCTGCCAGGGCTAAAATGCCTAACGCCTTTTTCTTCATCGCACTCTCCTTGGGTTGGTGTTGGTTTTCAATTGTAACAAAAGAGTAAACGTTTGAAAGTTCTGATAAGAGGGACTTTCTTGATAGTGATTTTCTATTTTACGAATAGCTTTTTAGAATTATAGGGGAACTTTTGAAGGAGGTGGTTTGTGGAGAGAAGGGAGTTTTTAAAAGTTGCCGGATTGACCGTTCTTGTTGGTTTAGGCGTAGAGGTTAAAGGGGCTGAAGGAAAAGAGCTCTTCAAGCCCGTTTTAATATTTGACCAGGGTAAGTGTATGAGCTGTAAGGCCTGCATGGCGGCCTGCCAGCTTGAGCACGGCCTTAACGAGACCCCTGAAATTAACCTGTTCTGGATTGAGGAGAAGGAGCTCGGGGAGTACCCGAAGGCGAAGCTCATATTCTCTCAGGAGAAAATCTGTAAGCAGTGTTTTGAGCACCCTTGCGTTTCCGCCTGTCCGTTTAACGCCATTTCTGTTGGCCGCGGCGGCGTAGTTGTTATAGACGACTCTAAGTGTACCGGCTGTGAAAAGTGCGTACCTGCCTGTCCGTTTAACGCCATTGTTATGGATAAGGGGAACAAGGCGCGTAAGTGCGATATATGTTTTGAGCGTACCGTAAAGGGAGGAGACGTTCCCAGGTGTGTGGCGGTTTGCCCGAGCGGCGCTTTGGTTTTCGGGAACCTCTATAAACCTTCCGGGCCCTTGGCTCAGCTGTTGAAAGATAGACCCGAAGTAGCTAAGGCTCTTTTAAAGAGCCATCACGCCGAGCTGGTTCCGGCGGTAGAAAGGGGGAATCCTTACCTTTACCCCGAAACTAAAAAGCCCAAGGGCGACAGGATTGTAAATACTGTCTGCTTGGCCTGTAACGCCCGTTGCGGTTTAAGGGTGGCCGTTAAAGATGGGAAGCTTGTTCAGGTAGACGGAAATCCTTACCACCCTTACAACCGTTCCGGTAGAGAGATTCCCTACACCACTTCCTTGAAAGAGAGCTTCAAGGCCGTAGCTACAACCTGTGCTAAACCTCAAATGGATAACGACTATCTTTACAACCCCTACAGGATTACCCGGCCTTTAAAGCGGATAGGAAAAAGAGGGGAGGGTAAGTTCAAACCTATCAGCTGGGAGCAGCTTATAAGGGAGGTTTCGGAGGGCGGATACCTGTTTAAGGAGATAGGCGATAACCGTTACTATCCCGGAATAAAAGACGTTCTCTCCGATGAACCGGTTGACCCTGCCGACCCCTACCTTGGTACTAAAAGGAACCAGCTGGTTTGGTTCACCGGCCGTTCCCAGGCCGGTAGGAGCCACTTTATTAAGCGCTGGGTTTTCGGGGCTATAGGCTCAAAGAACTACATAGCCCACACCGATATTTGCGGTATCGGCTTTAGAATGGGCAACTACGCCCTTTCCGACGGTAAGCAGGTTGAGTTTAAGGCCGACTACTGGAAGGCAAAGTATATGCTGGTTTTCGGTTCCAATGTCTACTCCGCCCAGCAGCCCGGAGTTAATACCTCCGGTGCAATTATTGCCCGTAGAATAGCCGCAGGTGAGCTTAAACTGGTTCTCGTTGACCCGAGGGCTCCCAAGGCTATAGCTCATGCCCACGATTGGCTTCCGGTAAAGCCCACCAAAGACGGCCCGCTGGCCATGGGCTTTATAAGGGTTATGCTGGAGAATGGCTGGTTCGATGAGGACTTCCTCTCCATTCCCTCTATGAAGGCGGCCGAAAAGGCCGGTAGGAACGTTTTTACCAACGCTACCCACCTTGTTATTGTTGATGAAAACCACCCGGAGGTAGGTAGGTTCTTAAGGGTTAAAGACGTAGAGGGCCTTAAGGGGAGTCCAAACGAAGAGGTTGTTATAGACCCCAAAAGCGGCAGACCCGTTGCCGCCTCTGAGGTGGATAGGGCTCTTCTGGAGTGGGAAGGAGAGGTAGGCGGGATTAAGGTTAAAACCGCTTTCAAGATTATGAAAGAGAGCGTTATGAAGCATCCGCTCTCTTTCTACGCCCGGGAATCGGGCATTCCCGAGGAGAAGATTAAGAAAGTTGCCAAGGAGTTCTGGGAGCACGCCCCCTACTCGGTTGCTTTCGCCTACCACGGAGGGGGTAACTACGTTGGAGGCCTTTACGCCAGCTACGCCCTTGCTATGATGAACGCCCTTGTGGGCAACATTAACAGGGAAGGAGGTTATCTGTGTAGGGGTAAAGGGGCCGCCAGCTGGCAGAAGGGGCTCTACAACCTTAAGAGCTTCCCCGGCGCTAAAAAGCCTAAGGGCGTTAAGATTTCCCGTGAAAAGGCCGTTTACGAAAAGAGCAGGGAGTTTAAGGAGAAGGGGTATCCCTCTAAGCTTCCGTGGTTCCCCTTCACCAAAGGCGGCCTTTCGGTTTCTGCCATTTCGGGGATAGACCAGAAGTACCCTTACCCGGTTAAGGTGGTAATTACCTATTTCTCCGACCTAATCTACAGTATGCCCGGCGGCAGGCGGTTCATAGAGACCCTTAAAGACCCCGATAAAGTTCCCCTTTACATTTCGGTTGATACTACCATTAACGAAACCAACATCTACGCCGATTACATAGTGCCCGACGTAACCTACCTTGAGGGCCATTACGGCTTTTTAACCCCCCACGCTCCCGGCTGTTGGTTCACCGCCGTTAGAACTCCGGTTGTTGAACCTCTGGTAGGTAAAACCAAAGACGGCAGGCCTTTCTGCCTTGAGACTTTCCTCATAGATGTTGCCCGCCACTTGAAACTGCCCGGTTACGGCGAAAGGGCCATACCCGGAAAAAACGGCAAGCTTTATCCCCTTATAAGGGCCGAGGACTACTACCTGCGGGGTATTGCCAACCTCGCCGAGAATGCCGGCCTGAAGGAGGCCTCTGAAGAGGAGATTAGGTTCGTTGAGGAGAACTACCCCGTTGCTAAGTTTAAAGGGATTCTCTCTGAAAGTGAGTGGAAGAAGGTATGTACGCTCCTTGTTAGGGGCGGGGTGTTCAGGCCCATAGAGGAGACTTTTGACTCTAAGGGGAACTTTAAGTTCGGTATCCCGAAGGTCCATATCTGGAACGAGAGGCTCGGAACCAGCAGGAACTCCCTTACCGGCGAGAGGAACTGGGGAACTTTGAGGTTTTATCCTTCCACCGACTACTTCGGGGAGCCCGTAGAGGAGCTCGACAGAGACTATCCGTTTAACGTTATTACCTATAAGTCTGCCCTCCACACCCAGTCGAGGACAATCTGCTACAACCAGGCCCTTGTTTACGAGCCCGACTTCAGCTTGAAGATTAACCCTGCAGATGCCGAAAGGCTCGGCCTTAAAACCGGTGATAGGGTTAGAGTTTTCTCCCGCTCCAACAGGAAAGGGGTGGTTACTACGGTTAAGGTCACGAACCTTGTTCGTCCGGGAACGGTTGCCTACTCCCACCACTTCGGCCACTGGCAGCACGGGGCTTCCCCCGTTTACATAGAGAACGCAAGTTCTGTGATGCTCGGCGGCACCAAGGTGTGTAACGGCAACTGGACCAAGGTTGACCCCAGGAGGGGTGTTGGAGTTACAATGAACAGGCTCACAAGGAGAGACCCTAAGATGTTTGATTTGCCCCTTGTTGAGCCCATTTCCGGCATTCCGGACTTTAGCAGTACCAGGGTTAAGATAGAAAAGGTGTAGGAGGGTGGTATGAGGAAAGCGCTGCTCGCACTTTCGGCCGTTCTTATTGCCTCCACCGGTGCAGGGGCTCAAGAGGTTTCCACTCAGGAGATTCTTCAGAAGCTCCAGGCTCTTGAGCAGAAGGTCCAGCAGCTTGAGAAGGAGAACCGCCAGCTGAGGAAACTCCTTTCCGAAAGAGGGTATGCCGTTTCTCCCGGAAGGAGCACAACCGACCGTTTAAAGGTTGGTGGAAGGGTTCTCTTTAGGGGCACTTACTCTGAGAACGAGGGGAAAACCATCTGGGGAGACCCTGCTAACGGTTTTACCGTTCGTAAGGCGCGCCTCTTTGTAAGCGGCAAGGTGAACGACGATACCAAGTTTAAGATTATGATAAGGGCCGACAGGGGGGCTCCGGTTGAGCTGTGGGATGCCCATTTAACCTACTCCCCCTCTTACCTCCCCTTCGGTGTAAAGATGGGACTGTTTAAGGTTCCCCTTTCCCTCAGCTACTTAAAGAGCGGAACCAAGCTCTCGCTGCCCGAAAGGCCGGTTGCCGTTAACTGGATTGCACCCGTTTGGCGCGATGTTGGAGTTGCCCTCCAAACGAAACCCCTTTACGGCGTGAAGTTCACCGCGGCCGTTATTAACGGCGACGGCTGGAACAGCTCCAAAATCTACAACCAGGACGGTAAGTACGCTTACGTTTTTGCGGCAGACGCCAAGCTCGTTTCAAACGACAGCTATGGTTTAAGGTTCAGGCTCGGCTACGAAGGCGGAACGGACCACTCTCCCAAGCTGGTTTACACCAAGTACGGCGCCGTTTCTGTTAAGCGCCACCTTATAGATGCCGAAACGGAGCTCTCTTTGAAGGATTACGGTCTTACTTTCATGGGCGGTTACCTGTTTGACAACCCTACAGATGCCAAAAGCAGCACCGGAGCTTCCGTATTCCTCGGGAATGCAAAGGGCTACTACATTCAGGTAGACTGGGGAACCTTCTTCGACCCGAAGCTCCACCTTGTTGGCCGCTACTCCTGGGTTGACCCCAACGACAACGTAGACGACTCCTACGATGTAGATTACACCACCTTTGGCTTTTACTACCTGATTCACGGCTGGCAGACGGCTCTCAGAGCCTCTTACACCTTTGCCCATGAGCGTCACGGCTCCGGAACGGCGAACAACCTCCTGACTACAGAGTTTCAGCTTCTCTTTTAGGTGGTAGGGTTGAAGGAGATAACCGCCTTTTGGGGAATTGCCCTTACGGGCGTTAGCGGCGTTTACCTTTTACGTCCGCAGGTTTGCAAAAGGGTCCTCTCCATGATGGAGGACCCTTCTTTTGTTATTGTTTCCGCTTGGTTTTCCGTTGTTTTGGGGGCTCTGTCGATTGCCTTCGGAGGGGACGGCCTTGAGATGGGCATAGGGGGCGTTTTCCTTCTGACCGGACTCTACAGGCTGGCCTTTCCCGAGCGCGTGGGAGGGCTTGCCCGCACCTTTAAAGAGAGGCCCTACATACCGCTGATGATTTCCTTTATCTCTTTTTTAGTGGGCCTTTTTCTCCTTAAACGGGCTTACGGAGGTGTTTAATGAGAAAGTTTCTTGCCCTTTTAGCCGCCGTTTTAACGGCTCAGAGCGCCTTCGGGGCGGTTTACAGGCTTACCGAAACCGTAGACTTGAAGCCTCAACCCGATGCACGGCTTGTGGAGCTCTGGATTCCGGTGCCCTACCAGAACAGGTGGCAGAAGTTGAAGGAGCTAAAAGTTGAAGCTCCCGAAGGCTTCATCCTTAAGAAAGGGGAAGAGTACGGGAATAGTTACCTTTACTTAAGGTGGGAAGGGCCCCTTAAAAGGCCGGTTAGGGTGAGGGTAACTGCCGTTGTTGAAAGAAGCGAGGTCTCACCTACCAAAAGGGGTTGCCCGGTTCCCCTACGCTACTACCTGTCCGACAGGCTCGTTCCCGTTGAGAAGTTTAAGGAGCTGGCCCGGCAGATAACCGCCGGTAAGAAGACCGACCTTGAGAAGCTCAGGGCCATTTACAACTACGTTGTTACCCACATGAAGTACGATAAGTCTGGAAAAGGGTGGGGCCGGGGAGACGCAGTTTGGGCCTGCGACGCAAAGAGGGGGAACTGCACCGATTTTCACTCCCTCTTTATAGCCCTCTGCAGGGCCGTAGGTATTCCGGCCGTTTTCGAGATAGGTATCCCCGTTAACAGGAGCGGCCTTGTTAAAGGCTACCACTGTTGGGTTCTTGCCTTTCCCAAAGGTTACGTTTACGGGATAGACGCTTCCGAGGCGGCAAAGAACCCCAGGAAGAGGGACTACTACTTCGGCCACCTTGACGACCACAGAATAGGGATGACCCGGGGGAGAGACCTTCTGCTCAATCCCCCGCAACACGGCGATAGGCTCAACTACATGTACAAGGCCTACGAAGAGATAGACCTTCATCCTGTCCCTACGGGAGTTAAAACCTACTTCTTTGTTGAGAAGCTCAGGTAGTCTTCGGGCCGTTCGGCCCTTTTCCCCCTTGACAAACCGCTCTCCTCTCATACATTTATTACCAGCGATTAGCACTCACTAAAAGTGAGTGCTAAAAACCAGAGAAGGAGGGTGAGGGATGAAGCTGAAGCCGCTTTACGACAGGGTTGTTGTAAAGAAGATAGAGATGGAGCAGAAGACTGCCGGAGGAATCATTCTGCCCGATACCGCTAAGGAAGAGTCCCAAATCGGAGAGGTTATCGCCGTAGGAGAGGGAAGACTCCTTGAGAACGGCGAGATAAGGCCTCTTAAGGTTAAAGAGGGCGATAAGGTCCTCTTCAGCAAGTACGCCGGAAACGAGGTTAAAATCGACGGCGAAGAGCTTCTCGTAATCCGCGAGGAAGACATCCTCGCAATCGTTGAAGAGTAAAAAAACCACAAAAAGGAGGTGAGGGATGGCTGGAAAAGAGATTCTCTTCAGCAATGAGGCAAGGCAGAAGATAAAGGCTGGTGTAGATAAGCTTGCAAACGCCGTTAAGGCTACAATGGGTCCTGGCGGAAGGAATGTTGTTCTTGAGAGGAAGTTCGGCTCTCCTGTAGTTACCAAAGACGGTGTAACCGTTGCCAAGGAGATTGAGCTTCCCGACCCGGTAGAGAACATCGGCGCTCAGCTTGTAAAAGAGGTTGCCCAGAAAACTGCCGACAAGGCCGGTGACGGAACAACCACCGCTACCGTTCTGGCTCAGGCCATTTACGGCGACGGCCTCAAGTTCATCACTGCAGGCGACAACGCCATCGAGGTTAAGAGGGGAATCGACGAGGCCGTTAAGGTAATCGTTGACGAAATCAAGAAGATTGCCAAGCCGGTAGAGACCAAGGAGCAGATTGCTCAGGTAGCTACCATTTCTGCAAACTACGACAGGGAAATCGGCGAGCTCATCGCCGAAGCTATGGACAAGGTAGGTAAAGAGGGTGTTATCACCGTTGAAGAGGCTAAGGGCCTTGAGACCACCCTCGAAGTTGTAGAGGGTATGCAGTTTGACAGGGGTTACCTCTCTCCCTACTTCGTAACCGACCCCGAGAAGATGGAGTGCGTTCTCGAGAATCCCTACATCCTGATTTACGGTAAGAAAATCAGCAACATCAGGGAGCTTCTGCCGGTTCTCGAGCAGGTTGCAAGGGAAGGAAGGCCCCTCCTCATCATCGCCGAGGATGTAGAGGGTGAAGCTCTTGCTACCCTCGTAGTTAACAAGCTCAGGGGAACACTCCAGGTTTGTGCAGTTAAGGCTCCCGGCTTCGGTGAGAGAAGGAAGGCTATGCTCCAAGACATTGCGGTTCTCACAGGCGGAACTGCAATCCTTGAAGACCTCGGCATCAAGCTCGAGAACGTTACGCTCGACATGCTCGGTCAGGCCGATAAGGTTGTGGTTGACAAGGAGCACACCACAATCATCGGCGGTAAGGGTAAGCCCGAGGAGATTGAGGCAAGGATTAAGCAGATTAAGGCCGAGCTTGAAAAGGCTACTTCCGAGTACGATAAGGAGAAGCTCCAGGAGAGGCTTGCCAAGCTTGCAGGCGGCGTAGCAATCATCAAGGTTGGTGCCGCTACCGAGGCCGAGCTTAAGGAGAAGAAGGCTCGCGTAGAAGACGCACTCCACGCTACAAGGGCCGCAGTTGAAGAGGGTATCGTTCCCGGTGGTGGAACTGCTCTCATCGCCGCTGCAATGAAGCTCGACGACCTCGTTAAGGAGCTCGACGAGAAGGGCGAAATCGACAAGAAGCACGGCGTTGAGATTGTGAAGAAGGCCGTAGAGGCTCCGCTCAGGCAGATTGCCGACAACGCAGGATACGCCGGACAAGTTATCGTAGAGAAAGTGAAGGAGCTCATCAAGGAGAAAGGTGTAGAGTGGGGCTTCAACGCCCGTAAGGGTGAGTTTGAGAACTTGGTAGAGGCCGGCGTTATCGACCCTGCCAAGGTTGAGAGGGTTGCAATCCAGAACGCCTCCTCTGCAGCAGGCCTCCTGCTCACCACCGAGGCTACGGTAACCGAGATTCCCGAGAAGGAGGAGAAGAACCCGGCAGGCGGAATGCCCGAGTTCTAAGGCCGGGTTTGGCGAATAAAAAGGGGGGCTTTAAGCCCCCCTTTTTTATTTACCTGATAAACGGTTCTTAAGACACCTTCCGGTCTAAGAGCTTCACGTCTGCGTGAACGTCCATCTGCGGATAGGGAATCGAGATGCCCTCTGCGTCGAACCGCTCCTTAATCCTCTCGAGCAGGTCGCTCCTTACAGCCCAGTAATCTTCCCTCTTTACCCACGGCCTTACGTTGAGGTTTATGCTGCTGTCTGCAAGCTCGGCCACCGAAACGGAAGGGGCTGGCTCCTTTAAAATCCTCGGGTCGCTGTTTAGAATCTCGTAGAGAACCTCCTTCGCCTTCTTGATGTCGTCGTCGTAACCTATGCCGATAACCAGGTCGATTCTCCTTATGGGCTCTGCAGAGTAGTTTTTTATGCTCCCGGAAGTTATCGAAGAGTTGGGAACGAAAATTCTGACGTTGTCGGGTGTCCGTAAGGTTGTATTAACTATCCCAAGAGCTTCAACCGTTCCGCTTACCCCTCCTGCCTCTATGAAGTCGCCCACCTTAAAGGGCTTTAAAAAGAGTATTAGAACGCCGGCTCCTATATTGGACATGTTGTTCTGAAGGGCAAGGCCCACCGCCAAGCCTACGGCGCCTACTATGGCGGCAAAAGATGTTGTGTTGATTCCGAGGGTTCCGAGGGCCGCGATGATTACGAGGATTAAGAGCAGGAAGTAGGCGGCGTTCCCGAGGAACTTAACCAGGGTTTCGTCTACGTCGGCCTTCTTTAAGGCAACTTCGAGCAGGTCGGCGAGCTTCCTTACCACCCACCTTCCGATAATGAATACCGCCAAGGCTCCGAGGATTTTTACCGCGTAGCCTACGGCGATGGAGATGTAGCTTTCCATGCTTCCCCCCTTTCTTAGATTTTGGCTAAGTATAACAGGGGGAAGATGGTTAATGAGCCTTAATTATTTGGTGAGGAGGGTGAAGGCCGGGAGGCCCCGGCCGGAGGGTTAGCTGTAGAGCTCTTTAAGGTCGGGGTATAGGGGGTGCTTGCCGCAGATTTCGAGGACTTCTGCTTTTACCCTCTCTATTACCCCTTCGTCGTTAATGTTCTTGAGAACTTCGGCTATGAGCTGGGCGATTCGCCTTGCCTCGTCCTCCCTGATGCCCCTTGAGGTTATCGCCGGGGTTCCTATTCTTATACCGCTCGTTACGAAGGGGCTGCGGGTGTCAAAGGGGATTGTGTTCTTGTTAACCGTAATGTTCGCCCTGCCGAGGGCCGCCTCGGCCTCTTTTCCGGTAATGCCTTTATCGGTAAGGTCAACGAGCATAAGGTGGTTGTCGGTTCCGCCGGATACGAGCCTGAAGCCCTGGCGTTGAAGCTCCTCTGCCATTGCCTTTGCGTTCTTAACAATCTGCTCCTGGTACTTCTTAAACTCCTCCGACTGGGCCTCTTTAAAGGCTACCGCTTTTGCGGCTATAACGTGCATTAGGGGGCCTCCCTGAAGGCCCGGGAAAACGGCCTTGTCTATCTCTTTTGCGAACTCTGCCTTGCACATTACAACGCCGCCCCTTGGGCCCCTTAGGGTTTTGTGGGTTGTTGTGGTAACGAAGTGGCAGGCCTCTATCGGTGAAGGGTGAAGTCCGGCAACAACAAGGCCTGCAATGTGGGCAATATCCGCAAGGAGGTACGCTCCCACCTCGTCTGCAATCTCCCTGAACTTATCAAAGTCGATGACCCTGGGGTAGGCGGAAGCTCCGCAGATTATCATCTTCGGCTTGTGCTCTTTGGCAAGCCTGTAAACCTGATCGAAGTCAATCGTTTCCGTGTCTTTCCTTACCCCGTACTGAACAACGTTGAAGTACTTACCGGTCATGTTTACGGGAGAACCGTGGGAGAGGTGACCTCCGTGGGAGAGGTTCATCGAAAGAATAGTGTCGCCGGGCTTTAAAGTTGCAAGGTATACGGCCTGGTTCGCCTGAGAGCCGGAGTGGGGCTGAACGTTTACGTGCTCGGCGCCGAAAAGCTCTTTACACCTCTTTATCGCAAGCTCCTCGGCGATATCTACACACTCGCAACCTCCGTAGTAGCGCTTACCCGGGTAACCTTCGGCGTACTTGTTGGTTAAAACGCTTCCTTGGGCCTCCATAACTGCCGGAGAGGTAAAGTTCTCCGAGGCAATCAGCTCAAGGTGCTCGTTCTGCCTTTTAAACTCACACTTGAGGGCGTCGAAAATTTCAGGGTCAACGGCCTTAAGGTGTTTCATCTAACTATCCTCCACATTCGTTTTTCTCGATTTCAGAGATTTTCTTTATCCTTCTTTCGTGTCTTCCGCCGTCGAAGGGAGTTTCGAGCCATGCTTTTACAATCCTCTTTGCGAGTTCTTCACCTATAACCCTTCCCCCTAAACAGAGGACGTTTGCGTCGTTGTGGTGCCTGCTCATCTCGGCGGCGTAAACGTTGTAGCACAGTGCCGCCCGAATTCCCTTAACCTTGTTTGCCGCAATTGAAATTCCTATTCCAGTTCCGCAGATAAAAATTCCCCTGTCGGCCTCTCCGTTGACTATTCCCTTGGCGGCCTTGTAGGCGAAATCGGGGTAATCTACCGACTCTTCAGAAAAAGTTCCGTAGTCTATGTACTCGATTCCCAGCTCCTCAAGGTACGATTTAATAACTTCTTTGAGCCTAAAGCCTCCGTGGTCGCAGGCAAGGGCTATTCTCATCTCTCACCTCCTTTGGTGGCGATATTATCCTACATTAGTAGGTAGAGTGTTAAGGCTCTACATAGTGCGATACCCTTTCGCCTGTTCGGCCGCCGGGCGTAAAAGGCCGACTGTGCTTTTATAGCCGTTATTAATCGTTGCCGGAGGTTTAGTTGGCTAAGGGATTTCTCCTTACCGTTGCCGGGTTCGACCCTACAGGCGGAGCCGGAATTTTAAGGGACTGTGCAACTTTCCGCAGTTTTGGCTTTCTGGGTAGTGCAGTTATCACGGCAAACACGGTTCAGAATACGAAAGGGGTTAAAAGAGTTGAGTTTACAGAGGGCGACTTCCTGATAGAGCAGCTTGATGCCGTTCTCGAGGAGCTCCCCCCCAAAGGGGTTAAGCTGGGCCTTCCCCACCGCGAGGAGCGGGTAAACAGGGAGATAGCCCGCCGAATAGAGTCCTTGGCCGTTCCCGTTGTGTTCGACCCCGTTCTGGCCCCCACTTTCGGCAGGGAGTTCGTTGAGGACCCGGAGGCAATAGCGCCCCTAATGGAAGTTGCCACCGTAGTAACTCCCAACTACTCCGAGTTCAAAAGGCTCAAGCCGCTCTTCGGGGAAGTGTTTAGTGAAAAGGTTGTGGTTGTGAAGGGAGCTCCTAAGGGAGAAGCAGAGGTTGAAGACCTTTTAATCGTTAAAGGGGAAATCGTTGCCAGGGTGGCCCATAAAAGGGACGATAGGGTTGTTAGGGGAACCGGCTGTGCCTTCTCGTCTGCCTTAACTGCCTTCCTTGCAGAGCCTAAGGGCGTTGTAGAGGCCTTTGAAGGTGCAGTCTCCTTTGTGGGCTCACTCAGGGAAAGCGCCTTTGTCTTAAACGGCTGGAAACAGCTCTACCCGCTGCTTTAGCCTCTTTGATACTATAATGAACGTTGAATTGCTATTCGGAGGGGTAAGGTGGAAGGGTTTGAGTTTAGGTTCCTGCTGAAAACCTTACTCTTCCTGGTTCTGGCCTTCCTGATTTTCGGGGGCGTGAGCCTTGCCTTCCTGCTTGGCTCTTTCCGTTAATTGGTGCCCGGGGCGGGACTCGAACCCGCACGCCCGTAAGGGCAGGGGATTTTGAGTCCCCCGCGTCTGCCAGTTCCGCCACCCGGGCTTTCCGACCCTCTATAATATAGAGATTCTTCCGCTAAAACTCAACATCGGTAAAGGGGTCTGAACTATGAACTATAGGGTCGGTTTTATCGGCGGCGGGAATATGGCCGAGGCCTTTATTTCCGCTTTTGTTGAAGGGGAGTTTCTGCCTCCCGGGAACATCTTCGTTTCAGACGTTAGGCCGGAAAGGCTGAAGGAGCTTCAAACCCTCTACGGCGTAAACACCACTTTAAACAACAGCGAGGTTGTTTTAAACAGCGACATCCTCTTCCTTGCCGTTAAGCCCCAAGTTATGCCTGCCGTCCTCAGGGAGATTGCCGAGGTTGTAACGCCGGCACAGGTGGTTGTCTCAATGGCCGCAGGCTTCCCTATGAGGAGCATAGAGGCCCTTTTGGGCGACGATAAGAAAATCGCCAGGATTATGCCCAACATAATGGTGAAGGTTCGTAGCGGGGTTGTTGCCTACTGCGATAACAGCAGGCTCCTCGATGAGGAGAGGGAGAGGGTTTTGAGCCTTCTGGAAGTTACCGGTGCTGTCTTTAGGCTCTCCGAGTCCCTGTTTGACGCCGTTACCGCTGTTGCCGGAAGCTCACCGGCCTTCTTCTTCGCCATTATAGAGGCTGCCTGCGACGGCGCCGTAAAGGTGGGGCTGCCCCGGGATGTGGCCAAGGAGATGGTTTTGAAGGTCCTTGAAGGGTGTGTGAAAATGGCCGCCGACGAGCATCCCGAGGTTCTCAAAGACAGGGTTACCTCTCCCGCCGGAACAACGATAGAGGGGCTTTTTGCCCTTGAGAGGGGCGGGGTGAGGGCCTCCATCATAGAGGCGGTGTCGGCCGCCTGCAGGCGCTCCAAGGAGATTTCGGACCTTATAGAGAAGAGCCTTGGTTAGGCCCGAAATTCGGTTCTACAGGCGTTTTCAAAAGCCGGAAGGGTTTGCCTCTTTCGAGATTGCTGCCGGAGAGAGCGACCTCTGGATTGCTGTTCCGAAAGGCGTTCCGGTTGTCCCGTTGAGAGAGGCCCTTCTGGAACGCCTCTTGCAGGTTAGAGCTCAGATTGAGGAGTTCGGGAGAAGGCGCAGGGAGTTCATTACTTCCCTTGAGCCGGTTGAGGTTCCGCTTTTTGCTCCTGCAGTTGTTAGGAAGATGGCTTCCGAAGCGGCCCGGGTGGGCGTTGGGCCTATGGCGGGCGTTGCAGGGGCTATCAACTTCTTCCTTGCAGACCTCTTTGAGGAGTTCGGCGCAGAGGAGTTTATCGTTGAAAACGGCGGCGACGTTTACGTTCACCGCCGGCAGCCCTTTACCGTTGCCCTCTTTCCCCCCGGGGCGGTGAGGCTCACCTTGGGGTTGGAGCTTCCCTCCGGCACCTGGGGTATCTCAACCTCCTCAAGGAGGATAGGTCACTCCTTGAGCCTCGGAAACGCAAGCCTTGCAACTGCCGTGTGCCCCGACCCGGTTCTGAGCGACTGCTGTGCCACCTACTTGGGAAACTCAACCTCCCCCGAAGATGCCCGCCAAAGGGCGGAGAGACTCTACAGGGAGCTGAAAGTCTGCGGCGTTGTGCTGATAGAGGGGAAGTTCGTCTTTGCGGGGGATTTAAGGTTTGTGAAGCTCGTTTAGTTTAGGGGGAGCTTCCTCTCCACCTGTTCTATTACTGTAGTGTCAACCTCTGCCCGAATCAGCCCTTCGGCGTCTTTACACTCGGCGAGGATTCTGCCCCACGGGTCTATCACGGCCGAGCAGCCTCCCATCTCCTTTCCGGTGCCGTTTGCCCCTACGAAGAAGCGTTGAAGCTCTATTGCCCTTGCCCTCAGCAGGTACGACCAGTGCTCCCTGCGCGCCCGACCCCACTGGGCTGGGACGGTAAAAACCTCCCCTCCGAGCTCTTTCAGCCTGCTTAAAACCTCGTAGAACCTCAGCTCAAAACAGATAACCGGGGCGAGAACTCCCAGCGAGGTTTGGGCCACCTGTACCTCCGATAGCCGACCCTCGGTGAAAAAGATGTGTTCCCTGCCGGGCTTGAAGAGCTTCACCTTTGGCCTTGAGAGCACCTCCCTTCCCCTGTCCAGCACCTTTACGCTGTTGAAGAGCTTCCCGTTAATTTGCTCGTAGCCGGTGATAACAACCGTTAATTCAAGGCCTTTGGAGAAGTTTTGAAGCTCCTCAAACACCCTTTCGGAGAACTTAACCGCCCTCTCTATCTCCTCGTAACAGAAGGCGGTTGCCGCAACTTCCGGAAAAACCACAAGAGAGCCCTTCTCACAGAAGTTCAAAAAGGTAAGGAGCTTGCTGTAATTGGCCTCGAACCTGCACGGCAGAGACTCAAACTGAACCGCATAGCAGCTGAACTTCACAGCTTCTCCTCAAGGAGCTTCCTCCCCCCCTTCCTCTCCCACACAATCTCACAGTAGCGCTTCCTGCCCGACCCTTCCTTGTAGTAGAAGTAGTGCATCGGCTCCTTCTTGTAGTACTCCCTGTGGTACTCCTCTGCCGGGTAGAAGTTCTTAAACGGTTCAACGGCAACCCTTACGGGTTCATCAAACAGGCCGCTTTCAGAGAGCACCTTGAGGGCCTTTTCGGCAAGCTCTTTTTGCTCCTCTGTGTGGTAAAAGATTACCGGCCTGTACTGGCTTCCCCGGTCTGCAAACTGGCCTTTGGAATCTGTCGGGTCTATTGAGGTGAGGAAGGCAATCAGGAGCTCTTTGTAAGAGGTCTTGTCGGGGTCGTAAACAACCTGAACCGCCTCAACGTGGCCCGTCTCCCCCGAACACACCTCCTCGTAAGTGGGGTTTTCGGTGTGGCCTCCGGCGTAGCCGGGAACGGCCTTCTCAACCCCTTCAACCTTGCTCATGGCCTCCTCTATGCACCAGAAGCACCCGCCTGCAAAAGTTGCAACCTCTCTACCCATTCTCAACCACCTTTATCCTTTCTGCGGCCTCTTTCGCCTTCCTCCTTGCCTCCTCTACAGTTTCGCCCCTGGCAACCACAACTCCCATACGCCTCCTTGGCCTTGTTGTGGGCTTGCCGAATATCCTCACCCACACGTTGGGCTCTTCGAGGGCTTGGGCAACACCTTCGTAGGCCGGGGCAACGCTGTTCTTCGTCCCGTGGAAACAGTAAGAGGCTCCCGGGGATATGAGCTCAATGTGAATCGGAAGGCCCAGAATGGCCCGTAGGTGAATCTCAAACTCACTCATGTTCTGGCTCGCCATCGTTACCATTCCCGTGTCGTGGGGCCTGGGCGAGACCTCGCTGAACCACACCTCGTCTCCCTTTACGAAAAACTCGCACCCGAAGATTCCGTAGCCTCCCAAGGCATCTGTAACCGCCTTGGCCATCTCCTTGGCCTTCTTTAAAGCGGCCTCGCTCATCGGCTGTGGCTGCCAGCTTTCATGGTAGTCGCCGTCTACCTGCCTGTGGCCTATGGGCTCGCAGAAGAGCGTTCCCTGGTTCCTGGTCCTTACTGTGAGAAGGGTAATCTCAAAGTCGAAGTTTATGAACTCCTCTATAATAAGGGCGTTACCCTTGCCCCTTGCGTTCTCCTTTGCGTACCTGAATGCCCACTCGAGCTGTGATGGTTCCCTGACAACGCTCTGCCCCTTGCCGGAAGAGCTCATAACCGGCTTAACCACAACCGGGTAGCCGAGCTCCTCTACGGCCCTTTTAAACTCTTCGAACGTTTCGGCAAACCGGTAGGCCGAGGTTTTGAGCCCCAGCTCTTCGGCCGCAAGCCTCCTTATGCCTATTCTGTCCATCGTTAACTTTGTAGCCCGGGCGCAGGGAACAACCGTGAACCCCTCCTTCTCGAGCTCTACGAGCATGTCGGTGTCTATCGCCTCTATCTCGGGCACTATAAAGTCGGGCTTCTCCCTGTAAACGATGTTCCTTATCTGCCGGCCGTCCCTCATGTCTATAACGTAGTAGCGGTGGGCAACCTGTTGGGCCGGGGCGAACTGGTAGGAGTCAACTGCTATCACCTCAAGGCCCAAACGCATCGCCTCTATAGCGAACTCCTTTCCGAGCTCTCCGCTCCCGAGGAGCATCACCTTTGTTGCGTTGTGGGCAAGGGGTGTTCCTATCCTCATCTTGAACCTCCGGTTATCGGCAGATTAGCTTTATGCGGGCGTTAAGCTCTATTTTACTAACGGTCCCTTTGGTGAGCCTGGGTTTTCCCAGCTCTACGCTACTTAGGGTGCAGTGTCTGTTTAACACTCTGCTAACGGCGTTTGCCTCTTTAAGCGCAAGTTTTAGGGCTTTCCGCTTTACCTTCTGGCGGGCGGCCTCGAGCTCCTTTTCGGGAACCTGCCAGAAGGGGGTTCCCAGGCTGAAGGTAAAGTTTGCGGCCTCCCGGGCTCGGCTCAGACTCTTGGCCACCTCCGTTTCGAGTGTAGGGTCCTTTACGAACACCCACAGGAGCTCCCTTCCGGAGAAGCCGGCCACCTCGTACCTGCTCCAGGAGTCAACGGGTGCCACCGTAACCGAAACCCTTTTAAAGGAGAAGCCGTCTCTCTTTAGGTAGTCTTGAGGGGCTTGAAGGCCCTGGATAACCTCTCCCCTTGTCCTTCCGAAGCTTACCACCTTTACCGGAATTACGAGCCTGTTCCCTTTTACCTCTACGCAGGCCTTTAAAACCTCCTTCACGGTTAGCGGCGCTCCGTAGGCTGCGGCAGTTGAGGCTAAGAAACACAGAAGGGCGACTAACCTTTTCACCTTTACTCCCCTAAAGGGCTTTCCCAAATTATAGCCGCCCGAGTGCCGCCTGAAGGATTAGCAGGAAGAAGGGAAAGGTTACCGTTGATACGAAGATTACCGATGCCGCAAGCCGGGGCGAGCGGTTGAACTGTTCGCAGAGAACGTAGTTGAGAATCGCCGACGGCAGGGCCGACTGAACTATCAGCGCCTTTGCCATCTGTGGAGGGCACTTTAGAAGTGAGACAACTGCTGCGGCAGATGCCGCTCCCCCTACGAACCTTACCGCCGTTGCGGCCACCGCCTCTTTGAACTCTTCAACCGATATTCTGGAGAGTGAAATCCCTATGGACACAAGCATAAGCGGCATTGTGGCGTTTCCGGTGAGCTTAAGGGTCTTTTCTATTCCCGGAGGCAGGTAAACCCCTTTGAGCAGGAAAGAGAGCACTGCTGCGTAAACCAGCGGTATTTTGAGGGCCGCCTTTAGGCCCTCTCGAAGGTTGTCGCTGTTTAAAACGGCGATTCCGAGGGTAAAGTGGAGAACGGCCATTACAACCATGTAGTTGACCGCTATCGGCAGTGCAGGCTCCCCGAACATCAGGTAGATGAGGGGAATTCCCAGATACCCTGCGTTCATCACCGTTGCCGAGAGCTCAAAGGCCGGGTTTCTCTTGCCCAGGAACACCTTCTCTACGGCTGCCGACGCCGCAAGGACCAGCACGAACACTCCCAGTGCGGTCAGGAAGATGCAGGTAAAGCTCTTTAGGCTAACGGATACCTCCCTGAAGGAGGAGAAGATGAGAGCCGGTGCAAACAGGTAGAGGACGAGGAAGGAAATCGTCTTTGTTTCCAGCTGCGGCTTTGCCTTTCCGATGAGGAAACCCAGGCCCACAAGCAGGTAGAGGGGAAGGATTACGTTGAGGAGCAGCTGGGTCATTTCAGCTTCTCGCCCCTTACCCGTTCGTTTCCCGTTCTGCAGGTGAATCCCAGCTGGTCTAAGTACTCAAGGAGCGGAACGGCGAACTTCCTGCTTATGCCGAGCCTGTCTTTGAACTGGCTGACGGTTATCCTCTCCTGGCCGGAGAAGAGCTCCTTCAGGGCCGTTACGGCCGTTTCAAGGGCCTCGGGAGCCATGAGGAAGTCGGCAAACCTGTGGAACCCTTTGTGCCTTTTCAAGTAAGAGGCTACAGCGTATGCCTCCTCTTCGGGAACCGATAGCTCCTTTGCGAGCTCTTTTACGGTCGGCGGCTTTAGCCCCTTCTCCCTTACCGACTCCTCTGCCCTCTCAACGAGGCCTTTCCACCTGCCTTCGGGAGACGGGGTAAAGCCCGTGAGCTTCAGGCTCCCCTCCAGCTCCTCTAACTTTCCTTCCTCCTTGAGCTCTCTTATGGCCCTTTCGAATAGCTCCTTGGGGGCCTTTAACTTGCCCCTGACCGACTCTTTGCCGGGCCCTTCCAGGATTGGCGTTTTGGAGTGAAACTCCTCTATCAGCTTTAGGGTTTGAGCCTTTAGCTCTTTCAGGTGGTCTGCCGGGTAGAGCTTCTCCTCCGACACCAGAACTCTCTTTTCCCCTTTCAGCCTTTCAACAAGGCTTTCCACTTCCTCGGGGGAGAGGGCTGTAAACTGGACCAGCTCCCTGGGTGAGAGCCTGCCGGGAAGCTCCTCTACGAGCTTTAAAACGATTTCCTCTGCGTTTTTTTCGGTGAAGGGCTTAAGTAGCTCCTTCCACTTTTCTGCAAAGCGCCTGCGGAACTTCCCCGGCGGTAGCGGGTTGAGTATCTCTCCTCCTCCGATGACCCTTGCGGGAGAGTAGTGTCTCACTACGAAGCGGTCTTTAAACATGGGGACAACTTCCCCTTTCAGCCTTATCTGAACGAGGGCCGACTCTCCGGGGAGAAGCTCCTGGCGGTCTATGAGGAAAACCTCGCCCTCCACCTCCTTTGTAAGGTGGTGAAAGTGAACTTTATGGCCGCTTGTTACTATAACGTCGGCGTCTTTGGAGAGCTTCAAAACCGCGTCTACCTTATCGGTAGGCTTCAGGTAATCCGGCGTTGCAAGTAGGTCTCCCCTCTTAACCTCTTCCTTTTTAAGGTCGGGAACGTTAACGGCCGTTCTCTGACCGGCTACTGCCTCCTCTACGGGCCGGCCGTGAACTTGAACGGAGCGGGCCTTAACCTCCCTTCCCGCCGGCAGGAGCTCCAGCCTGTCTCCCGCCCGCAACCTTCCCGAAAGGAGCGTTCCCGTAACTACGGTTCCGAATCCCTTCACGGTAAACGAACGGTCAACCGGAAGTCTCAGGATACCTTCTGCCCTTTTGGGCTCTACCTCTTCGGCCACTTCCGCTATTACCCGTTTCAGCTCCTCTATTCCCTCACCGGTTTTAGAGGAGACGGCAACAACCGGGGCCTTTTCCAGGAAGGTGCCCTTTGTGAACTCCTCAACCTCCTCCTTAACAAGCTCCAGCCACTCGGGCTCCACTGCGTCCTTTTTGGTTAGAACCACTATTCCCCTTTTGGTTCCGAGGCTTTCGCACACGGTCAGGTGCTCTTTTGTCTGGGGCATTATCCCCTCGTCTGCCGCCACAACGAAGAGGACCATATCCAGCCCGTGGGCACCGGCAACCATGTTCTTTATGAACTTCTCGTGGCCGGGAACGTCCACTATACCGGCCACCGTGCCGTCGGGGAGCTCGAGCTTCGCAAATCCCAGGTCTATGGTCATTCCCCGGCGCTTCTCCTCCTCCCACCTGTCGGTGTCTACGCCGGTGAGAGCCTTTACAAGGCTCGTTTTACCGTGGTCTATGTGGCCGGCAGTTCCTATAACGAGGAACTTTTTACTTTGCATAGTCTACGGCCCTCGTTTCCCTTATAACGGTAATCTTAATCTGACCCGGGTATTGAACCTCCTCCTCGATTTTCTTGGAAATCTGGTGTGCCAAGAACGCCGCCTCTTCGTCGGTAATCTTGTCGGGCTCAACCATAATCCTGATTTCCCTTCCCGCCTGGATTGCAAAGGCCTTCATAACGCCCGGGAACGACTCGGCTATACTCTCGAGCTTCTCTATCCTCTTGATGTAGGCCTCAAGGCTCTCCCTTCTCGCTCCGGGCCTTGCTGCAGAAAGGGCGTCGGCTGCTGCAGCACACACCGACTCTATCGTTGTGAACTCCACCTCTCCGTGGTGGGCGGCTGCGGCGTTAACAACCGCCTCGGGCTCGCCGTACTTTTTGAGGATTTCGGAGCCGATTATGGCGTGGGAGCCTTCAACTTCGTGGGTTACCGCCTTTCCGATGTCGTGGAAGAGTCCGGCCCTCTTGGCGAGCTGGACGTCTGCTCCGATTTCGGCGGCAATCATTCCGGCGAGGTAGGCAACCTCTTTAACGTGCTGGAGAACGTTTTGGCCGTAGCTCGTTCTGAACTTCAGCCTGCCCAGGAGTTTCTTCAGCTCTGGGTGGACGTTGTCTATTCCCAGCTCGAAGAGCACCTCTTCGGCGGCGTTGATTATCTCCTGCTCAATCTCCTGCTGAACCTTCTCTACAACCTCCTCTATCCTTGCGGGGTGGATGCGGCCGTCTGCAACAAGCCTTTCTAAGGCTATTCTGGCTATTTCACGCCTTACGGGGTCGAAGCACGAGATTGTTACCGCCTCCGGCGTGTCGTCTATTATCAGGTCTACTCCGGTGGCAAGCTCAAAGGCCCTTATGTTCCTTCCTTCCCTTCCGATTATCCTTCCCTTCATCTCGTTGTTGGGAAGGTCTACAACGGTTACGGTTGTTTCAGCAACTATGTCGCTTGCGAGCCGCTGTATTGTGGTGGCCAGTATCTTCTTGGCCCGTTTTTCGGCGCTCTGCTCAAACTCCTCCTCTATCCTCTTGAACTTCACCGCAAGGTCCCTGCGGATTTCCTCCTCCATCCGCTTCATCAGCTCCTCTTTCGCCTCTTCACGGCTCATCTGGGCTATCTCTTCGAGTTTCTTAACCTCCTCGTCTATGAGCCGCGACAGCTCAACCTCCTTCTCGAGGAGCTCCGCCTCGAGCCTCTCCACCTCGCTCCTCTTCTCCTCCAGTTCCGCCTCGAGCTTATCGAGGAACTGGGCCCTTTTGTCTAAGCTCTCCTCCCTCTTATCAAGGGCCGACTCCCTCTTGTCTAAGTACTCTTCTCTGCGCAGGAGCCTCTTTTCGAGCTCGGCAACCTCTCTGCGCTTTTCTTTAAGCTCTTCCTCTATCCGCTCCCTCTCTTTAAGGAGCTCCTCCTTTGCCTCAAGGAGTGCCTGTTTTTTCATCTCGTCGTAGCGCTTTTGGGCCTCTTTTACGGTCTCTTCGGCCTTCTTCTTGAGCTCCTGGGCCTCCTGCTTGGCCCTTTCTACGATTTGGTTTGCCTCTTCCTTTGCCCTTTCAACGATTTCCCTTTCAAGGTTTTCCTTGATTTTCTGGCCCCTTTTGGTGCCCACAACGTAGCCCCCGGCAAGGCCCGAGAGCACTGCAAATATCGCAACCAGTATCGATTCCATTACGTCCTCCTTAGGGTTGTTTTATCTGTAACTATCCAGTCTACAGGTTGGTCGAAGGGCTCTACGGGAATTGCGTCCAGCAGTTGGAAGTGGAAGCAAACACCAATTTTGTCCTTTACCGGCGCAGAGGCAAGGAAGCGGTCGTAGTAGCCGCCTCCGTACCCGAGCCGGTAGCCCTTTTTGTCGTAGCCCAGGGCGGGAACTACAACCGCTTCGGGCGTTCCCTCCCTCTGGGGGCTGTATGGGGGTTCCGGGATGTTGAAGGCTCCCGGGGAGAGCTGGTCGAGGTTGTCAACTTCAACGGCAGCTATTCTCTCTTTTAAAACTTTGGGAAAGTAAAGTTTAACGCCGTTTTCGAGCAGCTCTCGGGCGAGGGGGGTTAGGTCGGGCTCCCCTTTAATGGGCCAGTAGAGCATTACCGATTTCGGCGAGAGCTCCCGGAGGAGCCGTTTCAGGTTCTCTTCTACCCTGCGGGATAGGGCTTGAAGCTCTTGTTGGGTGAGCTGTAACCTCTTTTTCAGGAGGTAAGACCTTAAACTCGCTTTTGTATGCACATCCTCTACCCCTTCTTAGAGTAAGGGGCATAAGAGGGAGCTTAATCCAGCTCTTTAACCTGGCTTGAGATGAGGAGCTTCGCTCCTTCCTCCAGCCTCTTTATCTCCTCTCCGAGCTCCTTAATCTGGGTTTTAAGGGCTTCGTTCTCGTCAAGCAGGTAGAAGCAGGCAACAACCAGGGCCTTATCGAAGGTGACCCTGCTGTTGCCCTGCCGAATCCTCTCTACCATACTCTCTATTTTCTGGGCCAGCTTCTTTACGTACTCAGGGTCTCTGTCGGTCTTTATGTTAAACTTCCGGCCGCTTATTACCACTTCTACTGTCTGGGGTAAGCTCACACTCGCCTCTTATGCCCTTAAGGTAGCACCGCTACGTTGAAGCGCCTCTATTATATCAGCCATAATTTTGTTAACTTCCTCATCGGAGAGCGTTTTCTCCTTCGCCCTGAAGGTGAGGGAGAAAGCTACGCTCTTTTTGCCTTCGGGGATTCCCTTCCCTTCGTAAACGTCGAAGAGCTTCAGCTTCTCGAGGTAGCGGGCAGATTCCCTTATCACCTTTTCAATTTCGGCAACGGGGGTGCTCCTGTCAACGACTACCGCTATGTCCCTCGTTACCGGCGGGAACTTGGGAATCGGCTTGAATTTAACAGTTCTGGCCGCCGACTGCTTTAAAAGCTCTTCAAGGTTGAGCTCCGCTACGAAGATGGGCTGTCTGACTTCAAACCGCTCTTCAACGTCCGGGTGGAGCCTTCCGAGGAAGCCCACCTCCTTGCCGTTTAGCTTAACCGCCCCGCTCTGGCCGGGGTGGAGGAAGGGAAACTCTCTCCTCTCGAACTGGAGCTCCAGCCCTAGGAACTCGCCGAGGGCCTCAACGGCTCCCTTAATGTCGTAAAAGTCCACTTCTCTGAACTGCCACAGGTTCTCGGGGAGCTCGCCTGTTGCAAGGAGCGCTACTTTGAGCTCCTCTTTTGGGAGCTCCTCCTCCGTAGGCGAGAAGGTGCGGGCCACCTCAAAGAGGAAAACGTCCCTTTCGTTTCTGTTTATGTTGTTAACGGCGTTATTTACGAGGCTCGGGAACAGGAAGTTCCTCATGTAAACCCACTCTTCAGAGAGGGGGTTTTTAATCTTCACGAGCCTGTCAACCGGTAGGCCGAACTTCTCAAAGAGCTTCTTCCCGATAAAGGAGTAGTTTATCGCCTCGTTGAAACCGAGGGAGCTCAGAAACTCTTTAACCTCCTGAACTCTCAGAAACGTAAAGTCTCTGGGAACCTCAGAGTGCATGAGCGGGAAGGAGCTTACCACCCGCTTCATGCCGTAAATCCTTACAACCTCCTCTATGAGGTCAACCTCCCTTGTGACGTCGTACTTCCTCCAGGAGGGAACCTTAACAACTATGTAGTCGGCCTCCTTCTTCACCGTAAAGCCCAGGCCCGTGAGAATCTCGAAGGCCTTCCTTGCAGGTATATTTACCCCCAGCAGCTTTACCGCCCTTTCCGGCGAGAAAACTATAACTTTCGGCGTGTAGGGCTTCGGGTAGAAAGAAAGAGAGCCCTTTGCCACTTCACCGCCTACGAGCTTCTGGATGAGGTGTAGCGCCCTCTCTGCGGCGAACTTACACGCCTCTATGTCGGCGCCCCTCTCAAACCTGTAAGAAGAGTCGGTGGAGAGTCCGAGCCTCTTAGAGGTTCTCCTTACGGTCATCGGGTCGAAGTGGGCAGACTCTAAGAAGAGCTCCCTTGTAGAGAGGGTCGTTCCGCTCTCGAGGCCCCCCATAACACCCGCAACGGCAACGGGTTTCTCCGCGTCGGCTATAACCAAGTCTTCTCCAGAGAGCTCCCTCTCTACGCCGTCGAGTGTAACTATCTTCTCCCCTTCCCTTGCGCGCCTTACTACAACCTCTCTGCCCGAGAGCTTCTCGAGGTCGAAGGCGTGTAGGGGCTGTCCGAGCTCGTACATAACGTAGTTTGTAACGTCCACAACGGCGTTTATGGGTCTCAGGCCCACCAGGTAGAGCCTCACCTGCATCCAGAGCGGGCTCTCCCTATTTGATATCCCCTTAACCACGAAGCCCTCGTACCTGGGGCAGGCCCCTTGGTCGAGAACCTTCAGGGTGGCTTCCTCTTCTGCGTTAAACTCCCCGCAGCTGTAGCCCGTTTCGGGCAGCTTTACGGGCCTGCCGAGCATCGCCCTGAGCTCCCTGGCTATGCCGAGAACCGACAGGGCGTCGGGCCTGTTCGTTGTTATCTCGTACTCTATTACCCAGTCGTTCAACCCCAGTGCGGTTACCGCATCTTCCCCGACCTTCTCTCCCAGCTCTTCCGGGAGCGTCCACACCCCCGGTGCGGAGTCGGTAAGCCCCAGCTCAACTGCCGAACAGAGCATACCGTTAGAGACAACGCCCCTGAGCTTTGCCCTCTTTATCCTGACTCCGCCGGGGAGCTTTGCCCCGTGTAGGGCCACGGGAACAACCGCACCTTCGTAAACGTTGTCGGCTCCCGTTACTATCTGGAGAACCGTATCCCCAACGTCCACCTGGCATATTCTCAGCCTATCGGCGTTGGGGTGTTTGGAGATTTCTGTGATTCTCCCGATAACTACCTTCTCAACCTCCTCGGCAGGGTTGTAAACGGCGTCAACCTCTATCCCTGCGTCTGTAAGGAGGTCTGCAACCTCTTTTGCGGAAAGGTCGTCTATCTCTATGAACTCTTTAAGCCAGTTGTAGGTTATCTTCATCTTTACGCACCCCTGAACTGTCTTAGGAATCTCAAGTCGTTTTCGAAGAAGAGCCTCAGGTCGTCTATGCCGTACTTGAGCATCGCTATACGCTCAACCCCCATACCGAAGGCAAACCCTTGGTAGGTGTCGGGGTTTATGCCTACGGCCTTGAAAACCGCCGGGTCCACCATTCCGCACCCGAGAATCTCCAGCCAACCGGTTCCCTTACAGACCTTACACCCCTTCCCTCCGCATATTACGCAACCTATGTCAACTTCGGCACTGGGCTCTGTAAAGGGAAAGTAAGATGGGCGGAACCTCACCTTCGTGTCCGAGCCGAAAATCTCCCTTAGGAAGAGCTCCAGCACTCCTTTGAGGTCTGCGAAAGTAACTCTCTCGTCCACCATCAGTCCTTCAACTTGGTGGAACATCGGAGTGTGGGTCACGTCTGCGTCCTTTCTGTAAACCTTACCCGGAGCTATTATCTGGATGGGAGGCCGCTGGCTCTCCATTACCCTTACCTGAACCGGTGAGGTGTGGGTTCTCAGAACCACTTCGTCTGTTATGTAGAAGGTATCCTGCATCTCCCTTGCCGGGTGGCCCTTCGGGATGTTTAGGGCCTCAAAGTTGTAAAAGTCGGTCTCCACTTCGGGGCCCTCGGCAACGGCAAAGCCCATACTTGTGAATATTCTCACTATCTCCTTTAGGGTTTTGGTGACCGGGTGGAGGGCTCCTACCGGCCTCTTCCTACCGGGCAGGGTTACGTCTATCTCCTCCTTTTTGAGCCTTTCCCTCTTTAGGGCCTCCTTTATCTGGGCTCCCTTCTCCTTAACTGCCCTCTCGATTTCTGCCTTCAGGGCGTTGCAGGCCCTTCCGAACTCTTTGCGCTCTTCGGGAGGGAGCTTCGGTATCTGCTTTAGAAGTTCGGTAACTTTTCCCTTCCTTCCGATGAACTCAACCCTTAATTTTTCTAAATCTTCGAGCGTTGAAACCGATTTAATTTTGTTTGTAAACTCGAGTTTAAGTTCCTCTATGGCTTTGCGGCTGTCCATACCTCTCTCCGATTGGGCTTGTGTGGATTTGAATTATACCGCCACGGGGGCAGCTTGGAGAAGATTAAGCTTGTTGTTGAAGTTATTAAGGTGCTCCTGAAGAGGAACAGGCCCCTGACAACGTCTGAGCTTCAGCGGGAGCTCTACTACGAGGGAGTCCTTTCGAGCCCCGACAGTAGGGTCGAGAGGCGGAAGCTCCTCAGGGCGCTGGCGAGCTTAAAGGAGTTCAACTACGTTACAGACTCGGGAGGCTCCGGCGGCCGCTCCCCGAAGCGCTGGAGCGTGAACAACGAGAAGTTTAAATTCCTCTCCTCCTATACGAGGGAGGAGGTTGTGGCTTTGAGCGTTCTTCTGCTCTTTTTTCCCCGCCACTACAGGAGTTTGCCCTTTTTCAGGAAGGCCTTCGACGCCTTAACCCGCTTCGAGAAGGAGCTTACCGAAGAGGAAAGGGAGCTCCTCAAGTTTACCTTTGAGCGGGTGCCGAACCCCAACGAGAGGGGCGTTGAGCTCGACTACAAGCTCGTTGAGAAGATATTCTCGACCCTCCTTGAGAACAGGGGAGCCTTTGTGACTTACAAGGGCAGGAGTTTCAAGCTCTTCCCCGTTAAGTTCTTCACCTACAACGGCCTTTTCTACATTGGGGCCTTCAGCAGCGAAGGTTACAGGAACTACCTCGTCAGCCGCATAGAGTTCTGGGAGCCGGTGGCCGACAGAATCACCCTTGAGGAGAAGATGGCCAAGGTGGAGGAGACCTTCAAAATCCCCGATGAGTCTCCGTTCCTCTTTAAGACCGTTTTTCCCCACGGTTACGCCACCGACAGGGAGCTTGAAGGGGGGATAAAGTTCTTCCCCTCTCAGGTTCGGGCAAGGCGCACCGAGGAGGGAATAGAGGTTGAGCTCGTGGGCTTTACCGGTAAGCGGTTTGCGAGCTGGTTCCTAATGGAGAAGGCGCTGAAGCTCGTTCCCCCCGACGAAAACCTCCTTGCCTTTGCAAAACTGCAAAACCTCAAAAGGAGCTACAGGGGGCTTTCCTACGAGCTTTCCGAGAACATTAGAAGGTTCAGAGCCTTCAAAGAGAAGGGCTTGGAGCTTGCAAAGATGAGGGTGAAGCTCTTTGGCGGTGATTGAGCCCTTAAAATGAGTCAACTTTTGACTTTTACCAGGTGTATAATAGTTGCGAACCGTTCAGGTTCGCCAAGGGGTAGGGCAGGGGAACTCGCCGGGGATTTTCCCCGGCACCTTACAAACGGGAGGGAAACTCGCCCCACGCGCCGTTTAGAAGGGGGGGAAATCCCCCCTCTTTTTGTTTTAGTTCCCCTTAGCTAAAGAGCCTCCTGCAGCTCTTGTACCAGTTAAGGTAGTTCTCTGCGGCTTTAAGAAGGTCTTTTCCGGCCCTTCTCAGCTCCCTCTTGAAACGGCGCCTCTCCCTTTTGGTTCCGTTGTAGGCAAGAATTTGGGGAGATTCCTTAAACTCCAAGAGCTTCTCGTAAATTGCCTTCAGGGAGCCCTGAAGCTTAACGCTCTTCTCACCGTCCCTTACCCAGAGTTCCATAGTGCACCTCCTGAGTAAGAGTTTCGGTGGAGAGAAAAATAGGCGGAAGGCCAAAGAGTGCAACCGGTTCACTCCAGCTTAACGGCCTTTCTGAGGGCCCGAAGCTCCTCCTCGGTAAGGTGTCTGTACTCTCCCGTAGGTAGCTCCCCGAGCTTCAAAGGGCCGAAGGCCACCCTTTTGAGCTCCTTTACCGGGTGTCCTATTGCGGCGAACATCCTCTTTACCTGGTGGAACTTCCCTTCGGTTATGGTTATCTCCGCTTCCGACTCCTCTTCAGAGCTTCTCAAAATCCTTACCTCGGCGGGTTTTGCCTTAAAGTCCTTAAGCTCTATTCCCCTCCTCAGCGGCTCAACCGCTTCTTCGGTTAACCTGCCCTCCACCTTTACAACGTAGGTTTTGGGAACCTTCCACTTGGGGTGGGTGAGCCGGTGGGCCAGCTCGCCGTCTGTTGTCATCAGCAGCAGCCCCTCGGCGTCTTTGTCCAGCCTGCCTACGGGAAAGAGCTTATCGAACCTCGGGATATCTGCAACCAGCTCCATAACGGTCATCTGCCGGTCTTTCGTAGAGGTTACGTAACCCGCCGGCTTGTTGAGTACCAGGTAGTACTCCTCTTCGTAGTAGACGGGCTCTCCGTCTACCGTGACTTCGTCCTTTAAGGGGTCTACCTGGAACGAGGGGTCCTTCACCACCTCCCCGTTCACCTCAACGTGTCCCTTCTTTATGAGCCTTTTTACCTGAGAGCGTGTGCCGAATCCGCCCTCTGCAAGTAGCTTATCCAGCCTCACCTCTCCTCCTCAGAAGGATGAACCTTACAGAGAGCCAGTAGGTAAAGAAGAAGGCGGCAAAGTTTATGAAAACCGAGGCCACCTGAAACAGCTTTGTGCTCTTTATAACCGGTGCCAAAAGCTCCTCTACCGTTGTTGCAACAACCACGAACCCTATAACCTGTGCTATACAGGCAATAAGGAGCTTAGAGTCTGAAAACTCCTCCCTGAAAAAGAGCTCAACAGACTTCTTAAAGCCGAAAAAGAGCCCCACAACCGTTATTACAACTATCAGCCCCAGGGCTACCGCCGGCGTTATGTGGAGGAACTTCACCGCCGTGTACATAACCGCCGAGTTGAAAAGCCCAAGAACGAGGTAAACGAACAGGTAGAGTGCCGCTCCCTGGAGAAACCTCACCCTTTACCTCCCAAGAGAAACCTCTCAACGGAAAAACGGTAGGTGAAGTAAAGGAGGAGCAGGCTTCCGTTTAAAAAGATGAAGAGGACGAAAGAGGGCACTTTAACCACGGCTGCAAGGGAGGCAAAGAGCAGGTAGGCAAGAACCACAAAGAGTGAAAACTGAACGAGCCACCCTTTTACCACCCTTTTCAGGTCTGAAACCCCGAAGAACTTCTCGGCAAGGAGCTTGTAGGCGAAAAACAGCCCCGCGGCCATAACCGCCGCCTCAACGGCTACCATCAGCAAAAAAGGAAGGTGGCCCCTTATGAAGAGCCACCTGATTATGCCGTTTACTATGTAGAGGAATATAAAGGTGTAGGCATAGAGCAGGAACGCCTTCAGCTCTCTGTTCATCTCCTCTCCTTAAAGGGAGTATCCCAGACCCCTGAGCTGCTCGGGCCTGCTTCTCCAGTCCTCCTTTACCTTTACCCAGAGCCTCAGGTAAACCCTCTTACCGAGGAGCTGCTCCAGCTCCTCCCGGGCAAGCTGCCCTATCTTTTTAAGCCTCTGCCCGCCCTTACCTATGATGATTGCCTTTTGGGAGTCCTTCTCCACTATGATGTCTGCGTCTATAACCAGCATGTTGGGGTTTTTGTCTCCGGGCTGGATGTTTACAACCTGAACGGTTGTTGCGTGGGGAACCTCCTCCCTCGTAAGGAGCATTATCTTCTCCCGGATTATCTCGGCTATGAACTGCTCCAGCGGTTGGTCGGTTACCATGTGCTCTTCGTAGTACTTGGGGCCTTCCGGCAGGTACTTTAAAAGCAGCTCTAAGAGCCTGTCCAGGTTTGTTCCCCTGGAGGCCGATATGGGTATTATCTCGTCTACAAAGGGGAACTCCTTGTGAATCTCCTCTATGAGAGGAAGGAGCTCTTCCTTGTTTACCCCGTCTATCTTGTTGATTACCACGATTACTTTAGTGTCTTTGCGCTTCTCTTCCCCGATTTTCTGGAGAATCTTCCTATCGGCCTCGGTAAGCCCCTGACGGGCGTCTATGAGGAACAGGATGATGTCGGCGTCGGGAACAACGCTGAAGGCTATTTCGTTCATGTAGCGGTTGAGCTCGAACTTCTCCTTGTGGATTCCGGGAGTGTCCAGGAAAACTATCTGGGCGTCTTTGAGGTGTTTAACTCCGACTATCCTGTGTCTGGTTGTTTGCGGCTTGTCGGTAACTATGGCCACCTTCGTTCCGAGCAGGCTGTTGAGTAGGGTAGACTTACCCACGTTGGGCCTGCCAAGTATGGCAACGTAACCGGACCTAAACTTCCTGTTCTCTTCCAACTCTCTCCTCCAAAACTGTTTGAAATTTTTTTAAGTCTAATTTAATCTGGTTTTTCAGCTCTTCAACGGTAGAAAAGCGCTTTTCCGGCCGCAGGAACTTCAGGAACTCAACTCTGACCCTCTTCCCGTACAGCTGGGGAAGGTGTGCTTTGGGAACGTGAACTTCAAGGACGGGCTTTGAGTCTCTCTCTACAGTTGGCCTTACTCCGTAGTTGGCAACCGCCGGCAGTTTTCTCCCTTCAATTACCAGGTTCACAGCGTAAACGCCGTAAGGGAGCGGAAGCTCCTTTACCTTAACGTTTAGGGTGGGAAAGCCCAGCCTTCTGCCGAGTCCCTTTCCTCTCTCTACGGTGCCTACCGTGAAGTAGTTGAAGCCTAAAAGCCTGTTGGCTTCCTCTATGCTCCCCTCTCTGAGGAGCTTCACTATTTCGCTCGTGCTTATCTTCGACTCCCCCTCCTTAACGGGCTCTACGGTAACCACTTCTATGCCGAGCTTCCTGCCCAGCTTCTTAGCCGTTTCTGCGGTTCCCGAGCGCCCCTTTCCGAACCTCCACTCCTTCCCGACAACAAGTACGGAGCATCCCATCTCCTTCAGGAGCTTCAGGAACTCCTCGGGGGAGAGCTCTTTTATATGCTCGAAGGGGAGCTCTACGCTTTCAACCCGGAGCTCTTTAAGCAGCTCTTCCCTCTCCTCCCCGGAGAAGAGCTGCTCACCCCTTTTTACCGTTACGAGCTTAACATCCGAACAGCGCTTTTTGGCTTCCTCTATGAGCTTCCTGTGGCCTCTGTGGAGTGCCGAGAACTTACCTACTAAACAGCAGCTCTTTTGCGATTTCGATTGCTGAGCTCGTTCCAATCCTGTCGGCTCCAGCCTTTAAGAACTTCTCAACCTGTTCAAGGCTCTTTATACCACCTGCCGCCTTAACCTTCAACAGGCCTCCCGTGCACTCGCTCAGCAGCTCAACATCGCAGGGTGTTGCTCCGTAGGTGCCGTAGCCGGTAGAGGTTTTTACAAAGTCCCAGCCGTTTTCGGCCGCCAGCATACACACCGTTCTCTTCTCTTCGTCCGACAGGTAACAGCACTCTATTATCAGCTTCAACACCCTATCGGGGGCGGCCTCCCGGAGCTCCTTAAGCTCCCGCTCTACGCTTTCCCAGTCGCCCGACTTAACGGCTCCCAGGTCTACTACAACGTCTATCTCCCCTGCCCCGTCTTCGCAACACCTGTAGAGCTCGGCCAGCTTAACCTCCAGCGGCGAGGGGGAGAGGGGAAACCCGACAACGGTGCACACCTTCTCCTGGGGCAGTAGCGTTCTTGCAACTTTTATGAACTTCGGGAAAACGCACAGGGTGGCAAAGCCGTACTCCCTTGTTGCGTCGGCCCCTTTGAGAACCTCCTCCGCCGTGGTTGTGGCCTTTAGAATTGCGTAGTCTATTTTAGATAGAAGCTCTTTTTTGTTGCTTTTCATTCCGGCTTCTCCGTTAATCCATAAATCAATTTTATTATAAGGAATAGTGTTTTATGGAGGGAGAGATGAGATTAAACAAATTCCTTGCCTATGCCGGCTTTGGCGCCAGAAGGAAGGTTGAAGAGCTAATAAAGCAGGGCCGCGTAGAGGTTAACGGCCAAGTTGTAGATTCCCCCGCCGTTGAGGTAGACCCCAAAAAGGACGTTGTTAAAGTAGACGGCGAAAGGGTTCGACTGCCCAATAAGTTCGTTTACATAGCCTTTAACAAGCCTCAGGGCGTTCTCACCGCAATGGAAAGGGCTCCCGGCGACAAAAGGCCCATAGTTGCCGACTACTTCCGGAACTACCCGGTTCGCCTCTTCCCGGTGGGCAGGCTCGACTACAACACCGAAGGTCTGCTCATAATGACCAACGACGGGGAGCTTGCCGACAGGCTCGCCCATCCCCGCTACCACGTTCCCAAAACCTACATAGCCAAGGTGAAGGGAAGGGTTAAGCCTGCCGAGATTGAGCGTATGAAAAAGGGAGCCCTGCTGGTTGACGACAAGGGGAAGAAGTTCTTCATAAAGCCCCTTGATGTGAAGCTCTTGCACCCGAGTAAAACGGGCCGTAACACCTACGTTCAGATAACCATAGACCAGGGCAAGAACAGGGTGGTCAGGCGATTCTTCGACCGGTTCGACCACGGAGTTTTAAAACTCAAAAGGGTGGCAATAGGCCCCGTGAAGCTGGGAGACCTTCCCAAGGGTTACTACCGGGAGCTTACACCCGAAGAGGTGAAACGGCTTAAGAAGGCGGCAGGCCTCGAGGAGGAGGGATAATCGTGTTTCAGGGAGGGTAAACACTATGTCTGGCTCAGGAAAAATAAGTATGGAAACTATTGTAGATGTTGCCTTAAGGGGGGTGGCCGTGGCATGGAAGAAGTACTACGAAATAACGGGAGAGTGGTTGTGGGCTGCCCCCGAGTACTATTTAACCTCTAAGATATTTGAGAGTTTAGGGAAAGCTGGTGTTTGGGTGACTTTAGAGGAAGATATGAATAACAATATAGCCTATTCAAACAGCTGCCGCCCAGGAAGATATCCCAAGAGGTTAACTCAAAACAAAAGGAGTGATCTCTCTATTTGGTGGAAGGACGGAACATTGAGAGGTATTGTAGAGGTTAAAGTCCTTCGGAGCTCAAACTATAAGCCATTAGAAAAAGATGTTCATAGAATTTGCGACCTTCTCAATTTAAAAAGGGACTCTACAGTTCAATTTGGAATGATAGTTGCTTACACGGATAGATGCAGTGGAAGAACAAAATCTTCGAAGGAGCGCGTGGAAGAGGTAATAGGTAACGTCGAAAAACTCATAGATAAAGTCGCTGGAACAAAACTCAGTAATCCGTCCTTTATTAAGGACTCACTAATTAAAACCGTTAGAGATGAGGATAGCTCTTGGGGAGCATTAGCCTGCATCATAAAACGTTAAGAGGTGGCTAAATGATAGTAATAGCAGGACCGTGCGTTATTGAGGATAAAGGAACGGTTTTTGAGGTGGCACGGGCGGTTAAGGAGCTTCAGTCCCTCTACCCCGAACACACCTTCATCTTCAAGGCCTCCTTCGATAAGGCCAACAGGAGCTCCCTCGACTCCTTCAGGGGGCCCGGCCTTGAAAGGGGGCTTGAGGTGCTGAAAGAGGTTAAAGAGGAGCTCGGCCTGCCCGTTACAACCGACATTCACGAGCCGTGGCAGGCGGAAAAGGTTGCCGAAGTTGCCGACGTTATCCAGATACCGGCCTTCCTCTGCCGTCAGACCGACCTCTTGGTGGCGGCGGCCGGAACCGGAAAAACGGTGAACATAAAGAAGGGGCAGTTTATGGCCCCGTGGGATATGGAGAACGCCGTAGAAAAGGTGAGAAGGAGCGGCGGCAGGGAGGTTTGGGTAACCGAGCGAGGAACCACTTTTGGCTACAACAACCTCGTTGTAGACTTCCGCTCCATTCCGGTAATGGAGGAGTTTGCCGATAAAGTCGTCTTCGACGCCACCCACTCGGTTCAGAGGCCCGGGGGCCTCGGCAGGGCAAGCGGGGGCGACCGCCGTTTCGTTCCCTACTTGGCGAGGGCTGCCGTAGCCGTTGGAGCAGACGGGCTCTTCTTCGAGACCCACCCGAACCCCGACAAAGCCCTCTCCGACGGCCCCAACATGGTGCCCCTTAACGGCTTCAGGGAGCTGATTGGTAAACTAATAAAGCTCAAATCCTGCGTGGGGGAGCTCTTTGACGGAGAAGGAGAGGATATCCAGAATCGTTGAGATACTGAGGGAGGCCAAGAAAGAGTGGGCGGTTCCCGTTGTGACCCTTATGGGGCAGATGGGAACCGACCCGTTTAAAATACTCGTTGCAACCGTTTTGAGCCTCAGAACCAAAGACGAGGTTACGGCGGAGGCGGCCCGAAGGCTTTTTCAGGTTGCGGATACTCCCGAGAAGCTCCTGAAGCTCTCTGAAGAAGAGATTGCCTCCCTGATTTACCCGGTCGGCTTTTACAACCGAAAGGCTAAGAACCTTAAAGAGATTGCGAGGATACTTGTTGAGCACTACGGCGGGCAGGTGCCCTCCGACTTGGAAGAGCTCCTCAAACTTCCCGGAGTCGGCAGGAAAACGGCCAACTTAGTTGTTACTCAAGGCTTTAAAAAGCCCGGCATCTGCGTTGATACCCACGTTCACCGGATAATGAACCGGTTGGGTTTTGTAAAGACCAAAACGCCCGAGGAGACTGAGTTTGCCCTCAGGGAGAAGCTCCCGAAGGAGTTCTGGATAGAGATAAACGACCTCTTGGTAGCTCTCGGTCAGCACATCTGCCGGCCTATATCACCTAAGTGCTCTCAGTGCCCGATAGAGCACCTGTGTAAAAAAGTGGGCGTTAAAAGGAGCAGATGATGAACCTATCTCCCCTTGTGACCGACCTCTATCAGCTTACCATGATGTGCGCCTACCTTAACTCCGGGAAAACCGGAGAGGCCGCCTTTGAGCTCTTCGTCCGGGAGCTTCCCAAGAACAGGAACTTCCTCGTTTTCCTGGGCAGAGAGGAAATCCTAAAAGTTGTTGAGTCTTTAAGGTTCACCCCCGACGATATAGACTACCTAAACTCCCTGAAGCTCTTCCCCGACTGGTTTCTCGACTACTTGAAAGAGTTTGAATTCACCGGAACGGTTTACGCCTTTAAAGACGGCGAGCTCTTCTTCCCCTACGAACCTGTGGTGAGGGTTGAAGCTCCCATACACCAGGCCCAACTGCTTGAAACTCTCCTAATGAACCAGCTCCACCCCCTCGTCCTGATAGCCTCTAAAGCCGCAAGGGTGGTTGCGGTTTCTCGGGGTAAAACCGTAGTAGACTTCTCTCTCCGTAGAACCCACGGCACCGATGCCGGTTTGAAAGTGGCGAAGGCAAGCTACGCCGTGGGATTTGCCGGAACCTCTAACGTTTTGGCTGGGAAGCTCTACTCCGTTCCAGTTGTAGGAACGGTGGCCCACTCATTCATAATGGCCTTTCGCTCAGAAAAAGAGGCCTTCAGGGCCTACCTTGAGACCTTTCCCAGCCACTCCGTCTTGATAGTTGATACCTACGACCCTGTAAGGGGTATAAAGAGGGCCATTGAGGTCGCAAAAGAGCTCGGAGTTGAACTTAAAGGTGTCCGAATAGACAGCGGCGACCTTGTTGAACTGTCGAAGCTTGCCAGGGAAATCCTCGACAGAGAAGGCTTTCGCTCGGCCAAAATAATCCTCAGCGGAGGGCTCGACGAGTACAAAATAGACCAAGTACTCTCGGCCGGTGCTCCCGTAGATGCCTTCGGCGTTGGGACGAAAGTGGGAACTTCCTCCGACGCACCTTACGTAGATTTCGTCTATAAACTTGTAGAAGTTGAAGGAAGACCGATAATGAAAACCAGCACCGGCAAAAAGATGTATCCCGGGAGAAAGCAAGTTTACAGAGACTACTCAACCTGGAAAGACAGACTTACCCTTGTGACCGAAAGCTCACCCGGGGAGCCGCTCCTTGAGAAGATAGTTATTAACGGTTCTCCGGTTATCTCTCCTCTCTCCCTCTCCCGAATCAGGGAGCGCTTTATAGAGCTCTTCTCTCGGGTTCCTGCACCTTTGAAGAACATCTATACCCAGGTGAACTGGCTTCCCGAAGTATCTGAAGGGGTTTTGAAGCTCTACAAACAGCTTGAAGAAGAACTCCTTGGAGGATAGATGCCCGAGCCCACAATTATCACAATAGACGGTCCTGCCGGAGCGGGAAAGAGCACCCTTGCAAAAGAGATAGCGAAAAAATTCGGCTACCTTCACCTGGATTCGGGGGCCCTCTACAGAACAATCGGTTACGCCTGCGTGCAGAGGGGAGTAGACCTCTCAGACGAAAAAAAAGTCCTTAACGTCGCCCGTTCAATCTCCGTAGAGCTGCAGAACGGAAAAGTTCTCCTAAACGGAGAGGATGTAACCCGACAGATAAGAACTCCTGAAGCCGGTAAGTGGGCCTCACAAGTGGCTCAATATCCCGAAGTAAGAGAAGTTGTCGTCCAGATACTCAGGAAACTGGCCCGTGGAAAAAAAGTAGTAGTAGACGGCAGGGATGCCGGAAGCTACATATTCCCCGAAGCCCAGCTGAAAATCTACCTAACGGCCTCCTCTCAAGAGCGCGCAAAGAGGAGACTTGAAGAGCTTAAAAGGAAAGGATTTAACCTCTCCTACGAAGAAGTACTTAAGGAAATAGTAGAGCGAGACCGTAAAGATGAGAACCGTCCCTTTGCTCCTCTTAAAGTCCCCGAAGGGGCAGTAATCATAGACTCTACGGGAAAAACCCTTGAAGAGGTATTACAAGAAGTAGAAAAACTGATAAAAAACGACCCCTAAACCGGTTGACACCCGGATGGGAGCTTCCTATATTTCTCCACCGTCAAGTTTGAGCCCCGAAAGGGGTTGACAGCGGAGGAAGAAAGCCTAAATTAAACCTCCGCGCCAAACGGAGGTCTTTGACAGGAGAATAAGGGACACGCACCTGCGCTGAGTCCTCAAGCCTTTACGGCTTTCCCTTGAGGTGTTCCGTAGGGTTGTTCTCCTACGGGCGGATTCGAGTTTCACCTTGACTCCAATTTCTTCCGCTGGAGAGTTTGATCCTGGCTCAGCGCGAACGCTGTCGGCGTGCCTAACACATGCAAGTCGTGGGGCAGCGGGCCGGTTCCTTCGGGAACCGGTGCCGGCGACCGGCGAACGGGTGAGTAACGCGTGAGCAACCTACCCCGAGGAGGGGGATAACCCGGGGAAACCCGGGCTAATACCCCATAAGCGCACAGGCCGCATGGCCCGTGTGAAAAGGGTGGCCTCTGCTTCGCATGCTGCCGCCTCGGGATGGGCTCGCGTCCCATCAGGTAGTTGGTGGGGTAACGGCCTACCAAGCCTACGACGGGTAGCTGGTCTGAGAGGATGGCCAGCCACACCGGGACTGAGACACGGCCCGGACTCCTACGGGAGGCAGCAGTGGGGAATCTTGGGCAATGGGCGCAAGCCTGACCCAGCGACGCCGAGTGGAGGATGAAGCCCTTCGGGGTGTAAACTCCTGTCGCCGGGGACGATGCGGGCGGGGGTGAATAGCCCCCGCCCGTGACGGTACCCGGAGAGGAAGGGACGGCTAACTACGTGCCAGCAGCCGCGGTAATACGTAGGTCCCGAGCGTTGCGCGAAATTACTGGGCGTAAAGTGCGCGTAGGCGGGCCAGTAAGTCAGAGGTGAAAGCCCCCGGCTCAACCGGGGAATTGCCTCTGATACTGCTGGCCTAGGGTCCGGAAGACGCTGGCGGAATTCCCGGTGTAGCGGTGAAATGCGTAGATATCGGGAGGAACACCGGTGGCGAAGGCGGCCAGCGAGGACGGTACCGACGCTGAGGCGCGAAAGCGTGGGGAGCAAACCGGATTAGATACCCGGGTAGTCCACGCTGTAAACGATGGGTGCTGGGCGTTGCACCCTAAAGGGTGCAGTGCCGAAGCTAACGCGTTAAGCACCCCGCCTGGGGAGTACGGCCGCAAGGCTGAAACTCAAAGGAATAGACGGGGGCCCGCACAAGCGGTGGAGCATGTGGTTTAATTCAATGCTACGCGAAGAACCTTACCAGGGCTTGACATGCCGGGGGTAGCCCTGCCGAAAGGCAGGGTCGTGGCCCCCTTCGGGGGGCCCACCCGGCACAGGTGGTACATGGCCGTCGTCAGCTCGTGCCGTGAGGTGTTGGGTTAAGTCCCGCAACGAGCGCAACCCCTGTCCCTAGTTGCCAGCGGGTAATGCCGGGCACACTAGGGAGACTGCCGGCGACAAGCCGGAGGAAGGGGGGG